>JBFFZG010000144.1:0-12046 GCA_041568735.1 Promineifilaceae bacterium (SeqCode) | reverse complement strand
GTCGACCCACTCGACCGGCCGTTCGCCGGCGTCCCGCAGGCAGATTACATCGACCTGGATGCCCTGTTCGAGCAGCGCCTGCGCTTCTCGCTCCACCCGCGTTTCCCCCAGGGGATAATAGGCGTGGACCACCATGGCGTGACGGCCGGTGGTGCCGGCCGGCACGGCGGCCTGTTCGCTGGCGAGGTTCATCATTTGTTCCTTTCTTCAGCCGCTAAGGGGGCAGTGTCGCCGGTGTCCTTCATCCGCTCTTCCAGGCGCCGGTCCGTTTCCTGGCGCAGGGGAGCTGGCATCCGGTAGAACTGCTCTCCCGCGGCCGGCTCCTGTTTAACAGACGGCATGTTGCCGGTTTCCAGCCAGGCACGCACCACAGCGGCCAGCAATGCGCCTGCGCGCTGGTTGGCCTTTTTTTTCAGCCTGCGTATCGTATCCTCCGGGCCGATTTCGATCGGCTCCCGGGCGATGATGCGGCCGGTGTCCACCCCTTCGTCGACAAAATGAACGGTCACCCCGAGCGCATCGTCGTTGTAAATCGCCCAGCGAACGACGTCGACCCCGCGGTAGCGCGGCAGAAGACCAGGGTGGCCGTTGAGGATTCCAACTCGAGGGATGCGGATAATCGGTTGGCGCAGAATTCGGGAGCGCCCCAGCACGATCAGATCCGGCGCCAGCCGCTCCAGGAGCGCCTGGCAGTCACTCCCATTGACGTTATCGACAAAATAGACTGAGCCGCCCCGTGATCGGTAGGTGTCGCGCCGAGACCAATCCTGAGACGTTTTGCCGAACAGCCGCCGCCGGACCTTTTTCGCCCAGAGCCGCACCGTTTCGCGCCAGCCATGCCGGGCCACTGTTTTTTTTAGGGTGGCCTTTCCACGCAGGGGAGCGAACCCCTCATCCTCGATGACAACCGCTGCCAAGGGAATCTCTGCCTGCAGCAGAAGGTCGAGAATCATCAATCCCTCGGGGGATTTTTTCGTCATGAAGATGATTTTTCTGTTCATGGCGTTTACCTGCGCCGCGCCAGCAGGGAGGCCGGGTGAAAAACGCCGATTTTCTGCAGAGTGCGACGACTGGTTTCAACCGCCGCATATTTGCCTATTAAGCGGACGAGTCTCAGCCGCTCCCGCCAATTCAGACGCCCGATCGGCGCCGCTTCGTAAGCGAGTTCATCGAGCAAATCGCCGGCCAGGGCGTGAAAAATCCGCTGGTCGCCCGGGGTCATTTCCTGGGCCCAGCGGCCGGTTTTATTGACCGTCACCTTCCCTCGGGTCGCCGCGTGGATCCCGCGCGAATGGAAGGATTTTTCGGCCACCCTGCCCGGATCCACCATGGCCGCCTCGTAGGCTTCCCCGAGGAAATCGCAGACACGGCGAATTTGCCCCTCGGGTTCGGCCGTCAGCTCTTCGTAGCGGAGTTCCAGGTAGCGCTCGTGCCCCAGCCGGCGGCCGGCGGCGCGGGCCCGCTGCACCCGCTGCTTCCAGCTCAGGGCCGCGTAGCCGAGGTCGACGTAGAAGAAGCGGCGCCCCTGATAGGCCTTCAGCATCGACAGGGTGACATCCCGGCCGTCACGCACGATGTGGATGAACTGGGCTTCGGGGAAGAGCCCGGCGATTTGGTTGACATAACTGGTATAGATGGGCGATTTATCCCCCCACCGCTCCGCCCCGTGGCGGGCGGCGTAGGCGCGGTAGAGCGCATCCAGCAGGGCCGGCAGCCGACGGTCGGACAGGGCGTCGACAAAGGCGGCCGGATCCGGCCGCTCTCCCTGCCAGTCGCGAAAGAAGACCTTGTAGCCGAGAATTTTCTCCACCAGCGCCAGCGCCTCCGGCCGCGACAGGGGGCGATCCGGGCCGTAATGGGCGAGGCGGGGGATGAAATTGGATTCCGGCGGAATGTAGAGGCGTGGGTGCGCGCAGAGCATGTAGCGCAGCATCGTCGTGCCGGATCGCGGTGCGCCGATCAGGAAGATCGGCCGCGCCGGAAAACGGGATTCGGTGTTCATCGCTTCTCTCTCGCAGGCTCCTCGTCGATGATCCCTTCATAGCCCGGCCGGAGGGCGGCCGGGGATCGCTCACAAAAAGCGGCGCAGCAGCTGGTAGCCCATCTGGCTGACGTTCAGCCGCAGGGGGGCGTGCACACAGATGTTGCGGCCGTAGTTGACCAGATTTCCACCAAATTTGGCCTTGAAATCCCGCACCCCGTACTCTTCATCCGGTTTCCCCCCGCCGCCAAAATCAAAGGTGTGCATCCCATGCGCCTGGCCCAGCTCCAGGGCGGTCCAGACGAGCAGGTCGCCGGCCCGGAAAGACCAGAATTCCCGCAGGGTGCCGGTGTACCAGTAAGTCATCACCCCCTTGTAGAGCAGGAGCGTCAGCGCCCCGATGCCGCGCCCCTCGACGCAGGCCAGCAGGACGCGGAACATCCCGCGTGGGCGAAGGTGTTCAAAAGCGGCGCGGAAGAGGGATTCGTCGGGCAGCGGCACCTGGATCCGCCTATAGACCTGCTGCAGAACGGCGTAGGCCTCGGCCAGGGCCGGCAGGTCCTCGACTTCGACGATGTCGACCCCGGCTTTCTGAGCCTTGCGGATGTTTCGCTGTGCGTTGGAGCGCACCGCTCCCCAGATTTCGTCTGTCGGCCGGGTCAGGTCGATGAGAAAATTGAGGTGGTCCTCGTAGGCCAGCCCGTTGGCGGCCAGAACCGGCTGCACGTCGCTCAAATCTTCGAGATTGCGCAGTTCGGTGAAAAGGAGGCGGCTCTTCATTTCCCGGTTGTAGGCCCGCAGCAGGAGATCCAGTGCCTGCTGCCCCGCGGCCGTGGGTGCGCTGAGGACACTGCCGTAGGCCACGGCCCGGGTCGTCAGCCGGCGCAGGAACAGATTATCGAGAATCGTGATCTGCACCGGCAGAAAAAGGGCCAGTATCTCATCCTCAGCGCCGAGAACGGCCCAGATCGCGGGATCGTACCCCTGGGCCTGGGCGAAAACCCGGGTCATTTCCGGGGAATGGAAAATATTGCCGGCCGGATGGCCGGTGACAAACGCCCGCCAGGCTTCTTCGTCGAGGTTGTGAACGAGTCGCATGCCATCCTCACCCATGAACGCGGTGGCGCGGCGCCAGCCGGGCCTTCCAATGGCGGAGCCTATGGTAGCCGGCGATGGCCAGCTTGCGCGCCCGGTAAACCAGCTGCGGCGCCCAGATCAACGTGTAGCGCCTTTCATAGGCCGGCCGGAAGGACTCCTTAAACTGGTCTATGCTGCGAATACGGCTGGCATCGGAATTGAAGACCCGCAGGCCGGCTTCAACCCCCTTTTCGATGGCGTGCCAGTGGAGCAGGTAGCTGGTCGGCAGCGAGCCAAATTCCGGCAGCGACGCCCCACTCAGGAAGTGGACCTCCCGGTCGTCGTGCAGAAAGAGACCGGCGGCGATAATCTGCCCCTCATAGCGCGCCCCCCACGGCCAGAGGGCGCCGGCCGGCACCAGCCGCCCGATGAGTTCCCCAAAGAACTCCTTCCCATGGGTCGAGGTCGAATTGTGCCGCCGGAAGGTTTCCTCCAGCATTTTGTAATAATAATGGGGGTCCTCCAGGGGAACGATTTCGATTCCCGCCTGGCGCCCCTTCTTGATGTTGCGCCGGCAGTCCGACTTCAATCCCTTCCACAGCATCTCGACACCGGCATCGAGGCTGAGCCGGTAGCTGCCCGGCCGCTGCTGCGACCAGTCATCTCCCAGCGGCAGCTTGCCGCCGGCGGGGGCATTGCGCAGGGTAAACCGGGTGTAGAGCACCCGCCACTCTCGCCGGACAAATTGGCTGCAGGCTGTGATGATATCGATCAGCTCCTCCGGAGTCTCCCCCAGGCCAACCCCAATCGGTCCCAGGTAGGAGGTCATGGTCCCCCGCATGGGCGAGCCGTAGATCTGCACCGGGCCGCGCCGAAAGAGATGGCCGGGCACGGCGCCGATCATCTCGTTCCGCCGGAACAGGCCGGCGTAGACCGGCTTCATGCCGGTCCCACGGGCTGTGGCTTCGAGCCAGGCCGGATGATGGAATGGAGCGCGCAGGGGAAGGTCGACGTGGGTCTCATCGTACCAGGCGGCATAGGTCTCCCCGGAAATCGCCTTCGTGATTAAGGTGGTCATGGCCTTCTCAACTTCCATAGATTCGGCGGCCGGCTCAGCTCCCCAAAAACCGGAGGCCGTAGTCCCAGATGGTCAGCGCATCGATATCGCCGCTGATGCAGAGCGCGCTGCGGGCGCCGTCCGGCCAGCGGCCGAGGCGCACCAGGGGGAAATCCCCTTGTTCGATTTCGTCCAGCAGCGGCCGCTCGTCTTCATATTGAAAGGTGGGGCGGTCGAGGTAGAGTGCATGGGCGGCCGGGCTGCCGGCCGTCTCCACGAGGTAGCCCTGCTGCCGCAAAAAGCTCACCAGCTCCGGCGCGGTAGCCGGGGAGACGCCGATCAACGGCCGCCGCCGGGCGAATACGGTAACACGGGGTCCGTGGACGATTTCATACCGGCCGTCCCAGGGGGAGGTATCGACGGCCGCTTCGACCCCGCGCATCAGAAGAGCCGTCCCCTGGGGCCCGTGCACATGAAAGCTAAACGAAAATTCGCCATCCTGGGTCAGATCGACGGCCGTCTCGAGGCGCGCCCGCCACCAGTGGGCGATCTCATCCAGGCGGGCGATCCAGACCGCCGGCCGCAGCTCCCGCGCCCGCACGAGTGTGGCGACCAGTGCCGACTCACAGGAAACGATGCGCTCGGGATGGAGCCCCAGGATAAAGAGCTCCCCCAGCCAGTGGGTCTTTTCAAGGATGGCCGGCCAGACCCGGTTCATCTCGGCCGCGGTTTTGAAGGGGATCCGCTCGATCAGCGCCTCGTCGTCCGGCAGGCTGTAGGGCAGGCGCAGCAGGCCTCCGGTCAGGCGCGGCAGGGAGGGATAATCTTCGGCCGGCAGAACCCCGTAGAACTGGAGCACCCGCCGGTAGCTTTCCGACTGCATCCCGTTGGCGGTGTTCCAGACGAGGGCCTGGCTGCTGTCGTAGAGGAAGCCGGCCGCTTTGACGGCCGCCAGCGTGTGCTCGTTCCAGCGCAGGTACGGGCTGCGGAAGCCCGCGGCCGGCAGTCCGCGGCCGGCGAAGAGCTCGCGGGCCCGGGTGAACTGCTCCATCAGGTCGGCCGGCGCCAGGGCTTTATGGTCGACGTGGTAGTAGCCGTGCACGGCGAACTCAATCTGGGCCGAGCGGTATTTTTCGGCGACCCCCGGGTTGCGGGCCAGGGCCGCGCCGGTGATCGGAAAGGTCGCGCGGGCGTCGAAAAGGTCGATCACTCCCTGAAAACGGGCCAGGATGCGATCCATATTGCGGGGCGTCACGCCGTAGCGCTGGGAAATCGCGGCCACCCGGGCCATCGTATTCCAGACCCCTTTGCCGTCAGAAGCGACTTTGAGCGGATTCATGCTTGTCTGCCTCGCGCCATTCTCAGGCAAACAGGTCGGGATTCCGGTCGACCCACCGCCACAGCCGCTCGATCCCTTCCCGCACCGACACCTGCGGCCGCCAGCCCAGCTCCCGCTCGGCTTTGCGGATATCGCTGACGTAGACCGGCTGATCCCCCGGCCGCCATCCGGCAAAGGTCACGGGGATTGGCCGGCCGGCCAGCGCCTCCAGCATCGGGCCAAACTCCCGCCAGATCGACATCGTGTTGTCCGGCCCCCCGCCGATGTTGTAGATCTGGCCGGCGGCCGTCTCGATCTGCTCCGCGGCCCGATCGTACGCGGCGATCAGGTCCTCGACCCAGAGCACGTCCCGCACCTGCTTGCCGTTGCCGTAGATGGTGATCGGCCGGCCGAGCCGGGCGGCGATGCAGAAATGGGCGACCCAGCCCTGGTCTTCCACGCCGAGCTGCCGCTCCCCGTAGATGCAGGACTGGCGCATGACAACCGTGCGCAGCCCGTAGATCCGGGCGTAATCCCGCACGTACTGGTCCCCGCTCCCCTTGGAACAGCCGTAGGGGGAGTGGAAGTCGAGCGGCTGCTCCTCGGACAGGCCGCAGGGGAGTGAGGCAAACTCGTAGCGGCTTTCGTTTTCGACCACCGCCATCGTTTCGATCCCCCCGTAGACCTTGTTGGTCGAGGCGTAGAACACCACCGCCTCCGGAGCCTCATGGCGCACCGCTTCCAGCAGGTGGATCGTTCCCCGGGCGTTGATCTCGAAATCGGCCAGCGGGTCGACGACCGAGGTCGTCACGGCCACCTGGCCGGCCATGTGATAGACCCGGCCGCTCCCGGCCGGCAGCGCGGCGCGCAGCGCCTCGTAATCCCGGATATCTCCCTGAACCAGCCGCACCCGCTCCCCGTGATGCTCCCGCAGCCAGGCGAGATTGCTCCCGGTGCCGCGCCGGGATAAATTGTCGAAAAGCACGACCTCGTGCCCCTGCTGCAGGTGATAGTGGGCCAGGTTGCAGCCAATGAAGCCGGCACCGCCTGTGATAAAAATGTTCATTCCTTCTCCCTCTCGCTGGTGTTTTTCCGATCAACAATCGCCTTCAGCTGGTCGAGGCCGCGATCCCAGAGCTGCCGGCTTTCCCGGCGCAGCGCCAGGATTTCCGGAACGAGCTCCCGGTAATTTTGCTGGACGGCCAGGACTCCCTGCCGGATGCTTTCGGCCGAAGCGGTCACGTAGACTGTTCCTTTAGAAAAGACCTCCCGCAGGTAGGGCCAGTCCGACGTGATGAGCGGCTTGCCGACCGCCACCGCCTCGCAGCCGCCGAGCTGCAGCGTGTGGTCCCGGGTGGTCAGCACCATGACGGCGTCGACCGCCCGCAGCAGGCCCGGGTAGGCGTCATTGGGGTCTAAAAAGCCGGTAAAGGTGACGTTGGCCGGAGCGTTTTTTATAAAACTGGCCGGTTTTTTGCGGGTATCGCCGGTGATATAGAACTGGATGTCCGGCAGAGCCGCGGCGGCCTCGAGCACTTCCTCCACCGGTTCGTCGGGGGCGAAAGTGCTGACAAAGGCGACGCTGAAGCCCGGCCGGGTGGGGAACGGCGCGCCGGCCGGCAGGTCGAGAAAGGGGTCGAACAGGACCAGGGCGTGCCCCCCCCATGACCGGATCCGTTCGGCCCAGTGCTGGTTGGTGACGATGTTGGTAGCTGCCCGGCGGGCCAGGAATTTCTGAACCGGCAGCGCCCAGTCCCAGATTTTGCCGAAGGCGGCGCTGTGGTAGTGGAGCACGAACTGTCCCCCGAAAAGCAGGCAGTAGAAGTAGACGACCAGGCCGCTGACAAACGGCGGGTTCTGCACGTGGACCGCCCCGGGCCGCTCGCGCAGCAGTACGGTGAAAGTTTTCAGGGCCTGCAGCAAATATTTGAAGGGCGCGTGCGGGGGTGATTGGAAGCGCAGGTAGTGGATGCAGTGGAGCTCGCAGCCGATCTCCTGGGCGAAGGTATCGCTCATGCGGCTGTAGGGTGCCCAGGAAATCGCCAGCCATTTGGTCGGTTCGCCGGCTATCGTGGCTTCGTTCAACATCATTTCCATTCGACTGCCCGGCCTGGGGCCGGATCCAGCATATCGGGCCACAGCGTGTCCGCCAGCCGGCGCACGTTGGCAGCCACATCAAACGATTCGAGGACGGTCTGGCGGCCGGCCTGCCCCAGCGCCGCCCCGAGCGCCGGCCGGTCGAGCAGCGAGGCGATCGCCTGGGCCAGCGCCGGATCATCGCCCGGCTCGACCAGGAGACCGTTTTCCCCGTCGACCACCAGCTCGGGAATGGCCGACACCCGGGTAGAGATCACCGGCAGCTCCATGGCCATCGCCTCGGCCAGCACGTTGGGAATGCCGTCGAGGTTCCCATCCCGCGATTCGATGCAGGGCAGGGCAAACAGCGTCGCCTCCCGGTAGCGGCCGATCACGTCGTCGTGGGACAGTGCGCCGCAGAGGGCGACCGAATCGGCCAAACCATGGCGGCGGATCAGCGCCTCCAGCCGCTCCTTTTCCGGTCCGGTGCCGACGATCTGACAGCAAAATTCGTAGCCGCGCTCTTTGAGGCAGCGGCAGGCCTCGATCAGGTGGGAGAACCCCTTGCGCTCGGCGAGCTGCCCGACCGCCAGGATCAGGGGGCGGCGGCGGCCGGCGCGCGGCGGCGGAGTGTAGGCGTCCACGTCGAGGCCATGGTAAATCAGGCTGATCTTGTCATCGAGATTCCGGCCGAGCAGCGCTTCGAGATACTGCTTATTGAAATGGGTGCAGGTGGCGATGTGGCGCGCGCCGGCAATTTTTTCCGGCATCAGGATCGGGTGGACGAAGATGTTTTCGCTGGCGTGGATCGACAGGCTGTACGGCTTCCCGAGGAGCCGGCCGGCGACGAGGGCCAGTGTGGCCGCCCGGTCGACGAAATGGGCGTGCATCTCCTGGAACTCGCGGCCGCGCAGCTGGTAGGCCGCGTAAACACCGTCCCCGAAGTGAAGCAGGGTCTTCAGCCGGGCACGCCAGGACGGGTGGGGGCGTGAAACCAGGTAGAAGAGCGTCCCAAAATACCGGCCCGGCCGGCCGAGGGCGAACACCAGGTGGCTGGCGATCAGCTGCCACCAGTCGGGTGGGAGCAGATAGAGGACGCCTTCCTGCAGCTGCAGCTGGTCCCGGGAAAATGGGGTGCCGGCCGGCGGCCGACGAATCGAAATGATCTGGATGTCGACCCCCCAGCGGCGCAGAATTTTAATTTCCCGGTCGATGAATGTCGTCGTCAGCAGCGGGTAGGTGCCGATGATGTAAATCAGGCTCGGTTTCATAAAGTCAATGGTCAGGGGCGTGGGTTCTCTTCGGCCGGGCGGCCGTCAGGGATAGTTTTCCATGATGAGCGGGAGGAAATTCTTGTGGTCGGATGTCAGAACGATGATCTCGTTCGACCGGGCCAGCATCCCGCTCTGAGCATCGCGCAGCGTCAGCCAGATCGCGTAGAAGGTGTAGGGCTGCAGCCCGGTGAGGGTGTAGGCCCGGGCCGAAGGTGAGATATTGGTGATGGTCTGGGTATTCGATCCGACCCGGTAGCTGATATCCAGGCCGGCGGCGGCCGGTTCGGCCGGGTCGGTCCAGCCGAGAGTAATCGAGGTCAGTTCACCGGTGCCGCTGAGGATGAACTGGTATTCATAAGCGCCGATTTCCGGCCGGGCGGAGCGGGGCCGGCCGAGGATGTCGGTCGCCGGAGCCAGGGCCGGGTCGGCCTTGCCGAACGCGGGGCTGGCGGCCGGGATTTTCCCGTAGCTCTCGACCAGCCGTTCAAACTCCTCGCGGATGGTGGCACTGCCGCTGAGAAAGGCGCTCCCGTTCCAGCGGGGCAGGATGAGGCCGCTGTGGTTGGTGTTGAGCAGCGGGTTGGCCACCACCCGGCGGGCATCGGCCGCCAGCGGGCTGATCAGGTCCCCTGGCGGAATCGGGGCGCCGCCGTTCCAGTAGAGGTTGTTGTCCAGCACCAGGTTGTCAACCTCGGCCGGGTCTCCATCAGAAAATTCGTTGACGGCGCTCGACGGGCCGGCTCCCATCGTCCCCGTCGGATCGGACCAGATGTTGTTGGCCAGGGTGATATTTTGGTTCTGCGGATTGTCCCCTTTGCGATCGATCCGCAGCGCGTAGGCGCGGGCCGGCAGATCGCCGACCACCGTATTGTTGACGAAGGTGAGATCACGCACCCCGGCGATGGCCAGCAGGACGTTGACGTCATCCGCCGAGTTGCCGATCATCAGGTTGTTTTCGATCCGGATCTCCTTCGCCTCGTAATAGGGCTTGCCCCCGTTGCCAATCTGTAAAAACGGCTCGCTGTCCCCCTGCCAGTTGAGAAAAATGTTGCGCCGGATGACGACTCGCTCGCTGCCGAGCAGCCCGTCCACGTCGCCGTTGCTGTCCTTAACCGTGATAAAGGCCTTGGTATCCCTCGGATCGACCCGGCCGCTCCCGGCGAAATCGTTGAAGAAGATATTGTCCTGGATCGTGACGTCGGTGACGCTGTTCACGTCCATATGGTCTTCGTTTGGCCCCTGATTGTAAAAAAGATTCCCCTCGACCGTCGTGTTCTTCACCCCGTCCAGCAGCTTGAGCAGGTCATTGTTGGTGGCGTCGTGGAAAATATTGTTGCGAAAGACGATCCATTCCGCCCACCCTTCGTCGCTCATGTCGACGATGACGAGCAGCGGGCTGGCACCGGGACCGCTGTGGCGGAAGCGAAAGCCTTCGAGGGTAATGTATTTCCCGCCGGAAATATTGACAACCGGGCCGCTGTTCTGCAGGATCGCCCGGTAGGGATTGACCGCCCGGAAGGTGGCCATGGCGTTCAGGCGGCGGTTTAACCGGTTGTTGCCGGTGTAGACCCCATCCTTGAACCAGACGACACAGCCGCTGTCCGGCACGGTTTCGACCGCGTGGTCGAGTGTAGCCCAGGGCTGGGCGGCGGTGCCGGGGGCGGTGTCGCTGCCGGCGGGCGGCGGGGCCACCCAGCGCTCACAGGCAGCCTGGCCGGCCGGCAGCAGTCCGGCCGGCCAGATGCTAAGCAGTAAAACGAGGGCCGCGACCAGGGTCACGACAATCCCCGGGGTGCCGCCGGGTCGTTTCCCGGCCCGCCGGGCCAATACCGGCGCGCGATGCTCGCCGGCCGGCGTTAGCCCGTCGAAATCGATCATGGGAGACTGATGCCGAAGACATCGTTGCTGTCCAGCCCGAAGTTGGAACCGTCAAAGAACAGGTTGGGTAAAAACTCGCAGGCGGTATTCTCGCCCAGAGAAATCGGCCGGCAGATGAAGACGTCTTCATTCTCCACGGTCAGCGTTCCCAGGACCAATGTCAGGACCACCGTGTTGTCGGTCGTCAGATAGAGATCTCCGTTGGGGGTAATGGCCAGCCCGTTGACATCGCTGCCACCGCTGATCCCGACATCCGACCCGTCGAAATACATGGCCCAGGTGCCGGCCGTATTGGTGCCCAGGGAGGTCGGGGTGAAGATCAGGAGATCCTCGTCCTTCGCACCGGAGACACCGTTAACCGAGGGAGAGCCAAGAGTGGAAATGACCAGCTGGCCGGTTTCCAGCCGGGCGATGGCGTCGATATCTTCGCCGGGGCTCGACAGGCCGACATCCTCTCCGTCGAAGTAAATGGAGAAGGTGCCCGCCGTGTTCTCACCGAGCGAGGTGGCCGTAAACAGGGCGATATCCCACTCGTCGATCTGTACGCCGTTCAGAACGGCCGATTTGCTGAACGTCATGAGGATCGTGTTTGGACTCATGATGTAGAACGCATTCAAATCCAGGTTGCCGGCGCCGACATCGGAGCCGTCAAAATACTTCACCCAGCTGGTTCCATTGTAATACAGGATATCTTCGTCGTTGTAGTCGACGGGCACAAGTGGATTGCCACTGAAGTTACTCTTGAAGGTCAGATAGATAGGGCTGGTCGAAGGCAGCGGAGTAGCCGTCGGGGTGGGTGTGCTGGTCGGCGTGGCTGTCGGCGTCGGCGTGGCTGTCGGTGTTGGTGTGGCCGTCGGTGTCGGTGTGGCCGTCGGCAGCGGCGTGTTGGTGGCCGTTGGCGTGGCCGTCGCCGTCGCTGTCGGCAGCGGCGTGTTCGTGGCCGTCGGCGTGGCCGTCGGCGTCGCCGTTGGCAGCGGGGTGTTCGTCGCCGTCGGTGTGGCTGTCGCCGTCGCTGTCGGCAGCGGCGTGTTGGTGGCCGTTGGGGCGGCTGTCGGCGTCGCCGTTGGCAGCGGCGTGTTCGTGGCCGTCGGCAGCGGGGTGTTGGTGGCCGTCGGGGTGGCCGTTGGCGTCGCTGTCGGCAGCGGCGTGTTCGTCGCCGTCGGGGTAGCTGTCGCCGTCGCTGTCGGCAGCGGCGTGTTCGTCGCCGTCGGGGTGGCCGTTGGCAGCGGCGTGTTGGTGGCCGTCGGGGTGGCTGTCGGCGTCGCCGTCGGCAGCGGCGTGTTCGTCGCCGTCGGGGTGGCTGTTGGCGTCGCTGTCGGCAGCGGCGTGTTCGTCGCTGTCGGGGTGGCCGTTGGCAGCGGCGTGTTGGTGGCCGTCGGGGTGGC
>JBFFZG010000143.1:0-12200 GCA_041568735.1 Promineifilaceae bacterium (SeqCode) | reverse complement strand
TCTCCTGGTGACATTTGGTCTCTCGATTATTTTCGCCAACACGATGAAGCTGATCTTTACGGCCGATCCGCGCACGGTCGATACGATGTTCAGCGGCGCTCTCCCGGTGGGCAATGTCACCATCCCGGTGACAAAATCGGTGGTGCTGGGGGTGGCGCTGGGCACGATGGTCGCCCTATTTCTTTTTCTGCAGTACACCCGGCTGGGCAAGAGCATCCGCGCGGCCGCCCAGAATCGGGAAGCGGCGCGCATTGTCGGGATCGAAATCGGCCGGGTTTACGCCATTACCTTCGCCATCTGCGTGGCTCTGACCGGCCTGGCGGGAATGCTGATCAGCCCGACCCAGGCGATCTTTCCCTTCATGGGTGCCCCGCTGACGCTCAAGGCCTTCGCCATCACCGCCATGTCGGGTCTGGGCAGCATCCCAGGCGCGCTGATGGGCGGGATCGTGCTCGGCCTCATCGAAGTTTTCATCGGCACCTACGTGCCCGGCATCGGCACCAACCTGGGGATCGTCTCCTCGTTTGTCATCCTGGTCCTGGTGCTGGTCACCCGGCCGCAGGGGCTGTTCGGCGGTCTGAAAGTCGCGGACGTCAGCCAGTAGCGAAGGGAATGGATTTATGAAAAGCCTGATTCAATTCTGGGAACGATTCAAAATCACCCGCTGGCTGATCCTGCTGATCCTCCTGGCCCTGCTCGCCCTGCCGGTCATTCAGTATTTGTGGCCGGAGCGCAAACTGGTCTCGAATTCCCTGCTCTTCTCGTTCACCCAGCTCTTCATGCTGATCATCCTCTCGAGCAACTGGAATCTGACCGGCGGCTTCACCGGCTATATCGACTTCGGCCATGCGGTTTTCTTCGGGCTGGGCGCGTACGGCACCGGCATCATGATGGCCAAGGCGGGATGGCCTTTCCTGCCGGCTCTGCTGGTGGGCGCGGTCGTGGCCCTGGTTTTCGCCATCGGGATCGGCTCGGCCACCCTTCGTCTGAAAGGACCTTACTTTTCCATCGCCATGCTGGGTACGTTTGTGGCCATGCGGGAGATCGTCCGGGTCTCCAAGCCGCTGACGGGTGGCGGTGTCGGGCTCACGCTGCCACCCTATCTCAACCGGCCGCTCTTCTTTTACATCACCCTGATCATGGCCGTCGTCGTCGTCTGGATCATCTGGTTTATCCGGCGGACGGAGTTCGGCGCCTCCCTGGTGGCGATTCGGGAGGATGAAATCGGGGCGGAAATGCGGGGCATCAATACGACGCTCCACAAAATTACCGCTTTTGGCATGGCCGCCTTTTCGACCGGGATCGTCGGCGGCCTCTGGGCCTTTCAGAATACCTTTATCAACCCCGACGTCGTCTTTTTTGAATCGCGCACGGTCGAACTGGTCATGATGACCATGCTGGGGGGGCTGGGCACGGTCGCTGGCCCGGTCCTCGGCGCTTCCCTGATCTACTGGATGCGGGATGTCGTCTGGTCGAATTTCCTGCAGTATCACCTGATCGTCGAAGGAGTGCTGCTCATCGTGATTGTTCTGTTCGTCCCTGAAGGCATCATGGGCACGCTGGGGGACAAATCGGCGACCAGCCTCGGCCGGGTCTGGGCCCGATGGGTCGGCGGCGGTCCCCGCGACGCCTACCAGGTCGAGCTTGAGGAGTGAGAAGCGAACGATGAACGGAGAGTCAACCCCCTTACTCGAAGGCTGCCAGGTCAGCAAGCATTTTGGCGGCCTGCAGGCGGTCCATGAGGTCGATTTCACCGTCTATCCAGGCGAGATCATCGGTCTGATTGGACCGAACGGCAGCGGCAAGACCACCCTATTCGACTGCCTGAGCCGCGTTCAGGATCTGACCAGCGGGCAGGTTTTCTTTAAAGGGCAGGAGATCACCCACAAAAAGCCCTTCCAGGTCGCCCACATGGGGCTGGCGCGTACGTTCCAGGTCATTCGCGTTTACCCCAAAATGACGGTCCTGGAAAACATGCAGCTGAGCCGGCAGTGGGGCGGGAACCACCTGTTCGATCTGCTCAAACCGAGCAGCCTGGCGACCGAGGAACGGGCCCGCCGCCTGCTCAATTTTTTGAACCTCAACCGTCTGATCGACGAGAAAGCCAGCACCCTTTCCGGCGGGCAGCGGCGGCTTCTGGAAATCGGCATGGCCCTCATGCCGGATCCGGACCTCATCCTGCTCGACGAGGCGACTTCCGGGGTCAACCCGACCCTGATCGAGGAAATCAAGGATCACATCCGAAAGCTCAACCAGGAGGAGGGGAAGGCCTTTCTGCTGATCGAGCACAACATCCAATTTATCGGGGATCTGTGCAGCCGGGTCATGGTGCTGAACTACGGGCAGAAGCTGGCCGAAGGGACGCCGGCCGAGATCATGAACAACGAGGAAGTCATCGAGGCGTATTTTGGGGCGGATGGAGAATAAGTGATGCATTTCAATGACAACGGCCGGCCGCTGCTCGAAGTCCAGGATATTTACGCCGGGTACCAGCCCGATTTCGACATTCTCAAAGGGGTCAGCCTCCACGTCAAACCGGGCGAGATCGTCTGCGTGATCGGGCCCAACGGGGCGGGGAAATCTACCGTCTTCAAGGCGCTCTACGGCTTTGTCGGGATTCGCCAGGGGCGGGTTCTCTTCGACGATCGGGACATCACCCACATTCGTCCCCAGGATGCGATCAAGGCCGGCATCACAATTGTCCCCCAGCTGCGCAGCGTCTTCCCACAGATGACCGTCCACGAAAATCTCGAGCTGGGCATGTATCTCGAACACGATCGAGCCCGCATCAAGAAGCAGATCGACTACATTTTCGATCTGTTCCCGCGGCTGGCGGAGCGGGCCAAACAGAAAGCCGGCACCATGAGCGGCGGGGAGCAGCGCATGCTCGAAATCGGCCGGGCGCTCATGTGGGAGCCCAAGCTCGTGCTGATGGACGAACCCTCGGCCGGTCTGGCTCCCCTGATCACCAAGTCGATCTTCAACGGCATCCACCGGCTGAACGAGGAAATCGGGCTGACCGTCCTGATGATCGAACAGAATGCCCGCCAGGGACTGCAGATCAGCCACCGCGGCTACGTACTTGAGCTCGGCCAGAACAGCTACGAAGGAACGGGGCAGGAGCTGCTCGCCAATCCGGAAGTCCGGCGCTCCTTCCTCGGCGGCAAATAACCGGCCGTTGGGGCAGCCCGCTCCCGGTGTATGAAACCCCCTTTTTACGGCTGGATCATCGTCGCCGTCAGCGGCCTCGTGCTGCTGGTCGTTTTTGGAATCCGCCTCTCATTTTCCGTCTTTTTCGTCGCCCTCATCGATGAATTCGGCTGGTCGCGGGCCGGCACCGCCCTGATCTTTTCCGTGACCATGCTCGTCTTCACCGTCGGCTCCCCCCTGTCCGGCCTGGCCCTGGATCGCTTCGGCCCGCGCCGCCTCTTCGGGGCCGGCGCCGCCCTGATGGCGGCCGGCCTTTTCCTGAGCGGCCGGACCACCTCTTTCCCCCAGCTCGTGCTCGCCTACGGCCTGCTGACCGGCCTCGGCATCACGATCCTCGGGCTCAGCCAGCAGGCGGCGGTTATCGCCCGCTGGTTTCGCCGGCAGCGGGGACTGGCTATCGGGATCGCCTTTGCCGGCACCGGCATGGGCTCGCTGCTGCTGATTCCGGCCGTCAGCTGGCTCATCGGCCGGGCCGGCTGGCGCGAGGCCTACCTGGCCCTGGCGCTGCTGATGGCCCTGCTGATCGTGCCGATCGCAGCCCTGATGCGGCGCGATCCAGCGGCGATGGGGCTCGTCCCGGACGGCGAACCCCTGCTGTTTCCCCCGCCGGCCGGGGAGGCCCACCGGACCGGCGCTCCCCGCGCCTGGGGGCTCTCCGACGTGCTGACTTCGCCCCGCTTCTGGCTGCTTTTCGCTGCCGGCCTCGGCTCCGTCGGGCCGATCCGCCTGCTGACGGTGCACCAGCTGGCGATCATGCGCGGGGCGGGGGTCTCCCTGGAACGGGGAGCGGCCGTCGTCGGAGCGGCCGGCGCGGTGACGGCCGTGGCCTTCGTCCTCTCCGGTGCTCTCTCCGACCGGATCGGCCGGCGGGCGACTTACGCGCTCGGCACCCTCGGCTGTCTGCTGGCCTACGGGACGCTCGGCCTCCTGTCCGGGCCGGAGCAGTGGTGGCTGCTCTGGCTCTACCCGCTCCTGCTGGGAGTAGGGGAGGGCTCCCGCTCCTCCCTGGTGGCGGCTGTGGCCAGCGACCTCTTTCCCGGCCGGGCACTGGGCGCCGTCAACGGCCTGATCGGCGGGTCGTTCGGCGGGGGAGCGGCTGTGTTCCCCTGGCTGGCCGGCCTGTTATTCGACCATTCCGGCTCTTACGCGGCGGCCTTCTGGCTGGCGGGGAGCGCGGCCGCACTGTCCGCGGCGGCCCTCTGGCTGGCCGGTCGCCCGCGCCGGGAAGCCGCCGCCCCCTTCCCGCCGGATCAATCGATCAGCGCGTAGGGGAGCCCCTGGCCTCGTCCGGCGCGCCGCCGCCGAACAGCAGCGGGAGGGCGTTGACGGTTACCGTCGTCGAGAGCGTCGAGCTGTTGTTGACCGGCCGGTAGTCAAAGGTCGCGGCCGACACCGCCCCCTGGCTCACGAGCACGGCCGCCTCTTTGAGCGGCAGCCGCAGGCGGACCGGCACGCCTTTCACCTGCCCCGGCGCCAGGCTGCCGGGCTGGCAGGTCACGACCCCGCCGGCGGCCGCGCAGCCCGTTCCACCCAAAAACGACGCGCCGGTGGGCAGGGTGATGGTCAGGACGACCCCCGTCGCCGTGTACGGCCCGCTGTTGCTGACGGCGAAGGTGGCCGTCACCACCCCGCCGGTGCGGGCCGGGTGGGCGGAGAGGGACTGCGTCAGCCCCAGATCGGCCGGTGGGAAGAGCGCCTCGAGCGGGATCACCTGCCGCGGCTGGCGAGCGCTTTCCCACAGCAGGCGGGCGGCGGCGTCCCCGGTATCTTCATAGTAGTGCACCTCCAGGTCGTACCGGCGGTTGGCCGTGAGTGAAACGACCCCACTTTTTTCCTGATAGGGATGGTTTGACCAGTCGTCGACGATCAGCTGGCCGTCGAGATAGACCCGGATGCCATCGCTGGCCCCGGCCGTGATCGTGTAGCCCTCCGTATAGCGGGGAACGAGCTGACCGGTCCAGCGGACCGCGAAGCGATCGGCCGGGCTCCCCGGGTCGGGGGCGCCGGCACCCCAGTCAAAATCGACGGTGGAATCGAGCCGGGAAAAGAGCGGGCTCTGAAAGGGGGCGGCCGGGGGCGTGGTGCCGGTGAAGGTGAAATACTGGCCGAAGAGACCGCCGCTGGCCGGATCGCGCACGGAGATCAGCCCCTCCCGCCGCTGGATCTGGACCCCATCGGCGCTGGCGACCTGAAGGCGGACCTCGTAGACGCCGGCCTGGGAGTAGACGTGGACCGGATTGCGCTGGGTGCTCGTCGTCCCGTCGCCAAAGTCCCACAGCCAGCCGGTCGGATTGGGCACCGTCGACTGGTCGGTGAACCCCACGCTCAGCGGCGCCACCCCGGCCAGCGGGGCAGCCGCCATTTTAGCCACCCCGACGAAGCGAATGCGGAAAACGCGGGCGCCGGCGTCGATCGGGGTGACGAAGTCGAGATCTTTGTAGAGATCGGTGAAATAGAGGCCGTCGGGACCGGCGGCCAGCCCGGCGGCCGTTCCCTTGCCGGCCCCGCTGTATTCGAGGAAGTTGGCCGGCTGGTCGGCCAGGGCCCCGCTGCCGTCGAAGGTGAATTCCACGATGCGCTTGCCAAGGGTCTGGGAGCCGGTCGCCCAGGTCGGGCCGGATTCGGTGACGAAAGCCCGATCCTGTCTCTCGGTGGGATAACCGCTGCCGCCAAAGGTCGCCCCCTGGATAAAGGCGATGTCGACCGGAGCGTGGGCGGGGTCCCAGTTGTAGAGGGCGTTGACCCGCATGCTGGCGTCAGTCCCATTCCAGCCGTAGCTGGTGCCGCTGATTACCCTGGCCAGACGGTCGACAGCCGGTCCGTTTTCGGCGATGTAGAGCCGGCTGTCGGCCGCCCGCCAGCTGCCGCCAAAGGGGTTGCGGAAGCCGTAGGCGTAGATGTAATCCCGCGCCCCGCCCGCCCCGGTGTAAAGCGGGTTGTCAGGCGGCGGGCTGCCGTTCAAATTAACCCGCAGGATCTTACCCCGCAGCGATGTGAGATCGAGAGCGGTCCAGACGTTGAAGCCGTCGCCCATGTGGACGTAGAGTTTGCCGTCCGGGCCAATCGTCAGCTTGGAAATCTGGTGGGAGGCGGCCTGGGTCTCCCCGACCATGTCGAGAATCGTCGTCTGGGTGAGGGCGGTCCGGCCGCCGTCGACGCTCTGAAAGCGGACGACTTTCGGGTAGTGGGGGGCGTTTTCGTCGGCCGGGTTGCTGCTGTACAGCATCGAGGCGAAGACATCGCCGGTCGCCGGATCGACGGTGATGCCGGTCACCCCCTGCTCGCCGGAGCCGGGAAAATTGCCGGTCGGGTTGAAGTTGAGCAGCCCGCTGGCATAAGTGAACACAGATCCGCCGCGCGTGGCCACCTTGATCTTGCCGTAGAGCTCGGTGACGTAGTAGAGCGGGTCATCAGACCCACCACCGTACAGCCCCTCCGGCGCGAAGGCGATATTCACCGGCAGCTGGAAGCCGCCGGCCGCGACTTCGACCTGGTAGCCGGCCGGGAGGACCGTCCAGGGAATGGCCGCGCCGCGGGCGAGCTGGGAAAAATTCGGCGAGCCTTGCCCGGAGGTGCCGGTGTAAGTGCTGCCGCCGGTCGAGACCCAGAAGAAGCGGGATTGGCCGGCCGGGATCGAAACCGCCGGCAGGTCGATCGCCCGCTTCTTGCCCTCGTCATCGAAGAAAGCCAGCGAGGTGCGGGTCAGCACCAGGCCGCCGGCCAGACCGCCGGCCGCCAGCTCAATGCGGGCCGGTTCGTGGGCGGGCAGGGGCAGGGGATTGGTGATGGTGTTGGTCACCCCGTCGAATCCGGCGATCTGCAGGATGGTCTGCCCGGCCGGTGACGCCAGCCGGAGAAAGGGCGGGGGGCTTCCGGGGGGCAGGATGACCGGCACCCCGGCTCCATTTTTCCAGGTCGGAGCGGGGGAAGCGAGCACGTCGTCCAGCAGCATCGGAAAGACCTGGGAGGCCGGCCCGGTGCGAAAATCGCGCTGGGCCCAGCCGCCGATTTCGTTGGCCGTGTCGATGTGGCGGGCGCGCAGGCGATAATCCCGGTCAAATTCCAGGTCGCTGCGGCCGGCGTAGCGGCCGACGAAGGCGCCGTCGCCAAGGTGAATGTGCACTTTGGCCGCGCCGGTCGCGCACGGGGCCTGCCAGACCACCTCCGGTCCGGCCAGCAGGACGATCTCCCAATCTGTGCAGAGATGGTCGTTGCCGTCCGGGTCGCTGATCGGCCCGGTTTCCATGTGGACATCGGAGGCGCTGACGATTTTGCCGTCAAAGCCCGGTTCGGTGATCACGGGCGGATTGGGAACGGCCGTGACGGCGGCCAGAGCGCCGCGAATCTGGAGCAGCAAAAGCCCCGCACCGATCAGGGGCAGGGCCAGGAACAAGAGACGGCGATGAATGGGATTGGTGAGAAAAGGCAACAGCCCGACCTCCTGCAGTTTGGTCGTTGAGATGGGCCCACGGCGGAGCGCTCCAGTTTATTTTAGGGCAGTTTCGCCGCCAGGAAAATAGAGCGGAATACAGCTGGCAGGCGGGTCTAGCGCTCCTGATAGGTGTCGACCAGCGAGCGGGCGACGAGAGAATCGGGCAGGTCCTGCAGCGAGGCGTCCGTTTCGGACGTGACGCGGACGGATCGGGAATCGCCCGGGAGCAGGTGAAAGAAATTGTCGCTGAAGCGGAGGTCGTCCCGGGTGGTGTCGAGCCAGACCCAGAGGGCCGGCCGGCGGCACTGGAGGGTGACGACCGCTTCCCCGCCGGCCGCTTCCTCGATCGCCAGCGCGATCTCGGGGTCGGGCAGGGAAAAATGCTTGGGGCGGGCAAAGAGAACCAGGTTTCGGGCGACAGCCGCCCCCTCGACGAGAAAGGCGCAGTCGACCAGGAGCCGGTTCGGCCCGTGGTTTTCCAGCGGCTGCCGGCAGTCGACGGTCAGCGCGCGGCGGCTGGCCAGGGCCGGGGCGATCGCGGCGGCTTCGCCGGATGCCAGGCGCTCGCCGTCGACCGTCCATATCTGCCAGTGGATGGCGCCGGCCTGATCAGCCGTCCCATCGTGGGTCAGGTAGAGGTCAATGACTCCCTCGTCGGGCTTTTCGATGCCGGAGAGCATCAGGGGAGCGTAAAAATCGCGGGCCATATAGTGCAGGGCTTTCCAGCGGCCGTAGTAGTCGAGTGAAGACCAGGAGGCGACCGGCCAGCAGTCGTTGAGCTGCCAGTAGAGGGTGCCCATGCCGCGGGGCATCGACCGGCGCCAGTGCTCGACCGCGTATTTTATGGCCATGCCCTGGACGATCTGGCTGAGCCAGAGCGTGTGATCGAACGAGGTGGGGAGGCGAAACCAGTCGAGCAGGTAGTGCATGATCGTCTGGTTGCCGATGCCGCTGCGCTGGTGGTGCTCCATAACCAGGCTGGTGATATTGCGATCGTCGGCCGTCGTGAAGCGGCGGGTCGTGTGAGGATCGGGGAAGGATTGGAAGCCGAACTCCGAATTGAACCGGTGTTCACAGGTGCGGTAGAACTCAAACGGCTGGCGGCCGTGCCAGACATCCCAGATGTGGGCGTCGCCCCAGCGGGGGTTGTTCCAATCGAGCCGGTTGCCCCGCGGGCTGTGGGGGCTGCCGGGCCAGTAGGCGGTCTGGGGATCGAGTTCGTCGAGCAAGTCGGGGATAATCTGCTCAAAAAGCTTGACATAATCAGACCAGCTCATGGTCGTATCGGAATAGTCGTCGGCCACCAGCCCCTGTTCCAGCTCGTTGTTGCCGCACCAGAGAGCCAGGCAGGGGTGATGGCGCAGGCGGCGGATGTTATCGGCGATTTCGGCCGAGACCGTGGCCAGCCACTCCTCGTCGAAGACCGGGTAGGCGGCGCAGGCGAACATAAAATCCTGCCAGACGCAGATCCCGAGTTCATCGCAGCGGTCGTAGAAGGCGTCGTCTTCGTAGATGCCGCCGCCCCAGACCCGCAGCATGTTCATGTGGACGGCCGCGGCATCCGCCAGCAATTTCGTATAGTTCTCAATGCTGAGGCGGGGGAGGAAAGAATCGGCCGGAATCCAGTTGGCCCCTTTGGCGAAAAAGGGGACCCCGTTGACCTGAAAATAAAAGCTCTCACCCCAGCCGTCCGGCTCCCGGACCAGCTCGAGCGTGCGCAGCCCGATCCGCCGCCGCCGCTCGTCAAGCGGCCGATCGGCCGGATCGGTCAGGCGAACGATCAGCTCGTAGAGCGGCTGCTCGCCCAGACCGTTCGGCCACCAGAGATGGGGATCGGCGACGGCCAGCACAGCCGCCGTGTGCCCGCTGACGACGGGAACGACCGCCCCGGCCACACTTTCCCCCTCAAAAAGCACGTCGATGTGGGAGACGAGGTTTCCCCGGCCGGCGCTCTCGACGGCGATGTCGACGCGCAGCGAGACGTGGTGGGGGTCGCGGTGCTCCTGGAGCACGGTCACATCGCGCAGCCGGCCGGTGTCGAAGGCGAAGAGCTCGATCTCCCGCCAGATCCCGCAGGTGGCCAGCCGCGGCCCCCAATCCCAGCCGAAGCTGCTCTGCGCCTTGCGCAGGTAGTTGCCTCCGACCAGCTTGTAGCCCTCGTCCACCCCCCAGCTCTTCAGCATCCGCTCGGCCGTGCGGGCCTGCCCGTACTGGACGGCCGACTCGAACCTCACCTCGATCTCGTTCTGGCCGGGTTCCAGCAGCCCCTTGACGTCAAACTCCCAGGTGCGGAACATGTTGTCCGTCCGCCCGACTTCCCGGCCGTTCAGCCGAATCGCGGCCAGCGTATCCAGGCCGGCGCAGCGCAGACGCACGGCATCGCGAAACAGAAGGGTCGACGGGACGTGAAAGGTCCGCCGGTAGGTCCAGGAGGATTCCGCGACCCAGAAAACCGACAGCTCGTTGCCGCGGTAGAAGGGGTCGGCGATCTCCCCGGCGGCCAGGAGATCGGTATGCACGCAGCCGGGCACCTGCGCCGGAATATCGATCCCTTTTTCAGGCTGAACCAACCGCCAGGTCCCATTAAGCGGCAATTTTTGCAACGGTTTTCCTCCTTGGCGCCGGGCCGTCTTCTCGGGGCAGTGATTGTTCCTGTTTTATATCACAGATTGCGGCCGGCCGGATGGCCAATCACTTTTCCGAAACCCACGGGAGATGGACCGAGCCGCCTGAGCGGAGCCGTCAAGGGAAGGATTCCCTCTCGCTTTCAGACCAGGGGCAGGGAAACAGTGAAGGTGCTCCCGAGGCCCGGACCGGCCGATTCGGCCGCCAGCGTCCCCCCCATCGCCTCGACCAGGGTGCGGGCGATGTAGAGACCCAGCCCGAGGCCGCGCCGCGTTTCAACATTGCTGCCCCGGTAAAAGAGGTCGAACAGCCGGGCCACCTCTTCCGGCAGCAGCCCGATGCCTTCATCGCGAACGGCCGCCACCAGAGTCCCCTCGGTCCGCCGCAGCTCGACGGCCACCGGATTTTCCGGGCCGGAATATTTGAGGGCGTTGGCCAGCAAACTGTGAATGACCTGCCGCAGCAGCCCCTCATCGAGGCGGAGCGGGTGGCGATCTTCCCGGTCGAAGTCCAGCTGCAGCCGGGGGCGCTCCCCATACGCCTGCCGTATGGCCATCTGGAGGCGCTCGCCCAGATCGGCCATGGTGATCGTGACCGGACGCACCGTCACGCCGGCGGTGGCCGTATCGACCGTTTCAACCTCCTGCAGCAGGTCGGTCATGTAGTCGATGGCGTCGTGAAGCCGCCGGTTGATCTGGTCAGATTTATCCGGGGTGAGCTTTTCCCTGTGCTGACTAAGCAGATCGGCCGAATTGCTGATGATGGCCAGCGGCGTGCGAAATTCATGGGAGACGGTCGAAATAATTTGGGAGCGAAGCTGGCTCAGCTCGGTCTCCCGGGCATAGGCCTGCTGCAGCTTCACCAGGAGCGCCTGCTCCCGGTCAAAGGCCCGCTGCAGCTGGTCTCGCTCCGCTTCGATCTGGAGTACGGCCGCCCGCTCCCGCCGCCAGGCGATGTCAAAATCCCCCAGGAGGACGAACAGGGTGATCACCACCAGCCCGACGTAAAACATCCAATCGACGTAGGGTTGGATGACGCGCAGCAGCGGCCGGTCAAACGCCGCCAGGACCAAATCAACGGTCAGCCGGCCGCTGTCAAGCAGCCAGTTGGCCCCCAGGATGGTGACCAGACTGAGCAGGAATCCGACCACGCCGCCCCAGCGGCCCAGCAAAAAGGTGCTCATGATGACAAAAGCGAACAGAGCGGCAAAAAAGAATTCGTCCAGGCCGCTGAAGAGCCAGCTGAGTAAAAAGAGGTAGGCGCCGGCCACCAGCACCAGCGCGCCGATCCGGTAGGGGAGGTTGTTTTTGAAGGCCAGCCAGGCGAAGAGCACCAGGGCGGTCACGCAGACGATCAGCGGCCACCAGCGCGCATCGGCCACCAGGATCGGGATGCCGAATAAGACCGCGGGCAAACCGAAAAGGGTGCAGACCCGCAGGATCACCCGCACGAGCCGCTCACGGCTCAACAGGAGCACTTCCTTGGAAGTCAGGTGGCTCGGGGTTTCCGGAAAGCTCGGGAGCAGGAACGTCCATCCCGCCATCAGCCAGCGGCGCCAGAGATCCGTCGGCCTTGTGTTCATCGATCCCTCCTGGGCCATTCAGGGCGAAAGCCGGTCCAACAGGCTAATTGTATGCCGTTCTCGCGCGCCGCAAAAGGGAGCTGGTCCCATCCCTTCCATCCCTTCCATCCCTTCCATTGAATGAAAACGGCATCGGTGGGTTCAGCCGGTCCGGCCGTCTGCAGCCGGCCGAGGGTTGATTTGCTGCTGCTGGTGCCTGGATGGAGTCCAGCCCTCTGGACAGCGCCTGCCGGCCGGCGCCGGGATGCGACGGGTGCAGGCTCAGCCAGGCGAGGCGATTTGAGCCGGTCGCAGCCGCCGGCGGCTGTGGTGGGGCGTTCCGCCCCTTTCCGATCAGCTGTTCGGGGTCAG
>JBFFZG010000142.1:0-12242 GCA_041568735.1 Promineifilaceae bacterium (SeqCode) | reverse complement strand
GCACGTCATGCGGCCGATCTCGCGCAAATACGACGAGGCCGAGCACGACCGGCCGGTCGAATTCATCGCCACGATGTGGCCGGTGCTCAAAGAGCAGCACAAAAAGCGGTACCTGCCCCGCCAGAACGGCAGCCAGGGGGGTGAAAAGGAAAAATCGGGTCCCAACTGGGCCATTCTGCGGCTGATTCTGCAGATCGAAGCCCTCAGCTGGGGGGACGCCGGCATCTACCTCTGCACGCCGACGCCGGCCCTCGGCGGGGCGGCCGTGGAGGCGGTGGGCACGCCGGAGCAGAAAGCCCGCTTCCTCGGCAAGTTCGCCGAAGGCGAGGCCAAATGGGGGGCGATGGCCATCACTGAACCGGGGGCGGGCTCGGACAACAGCTCGATGCGCACGACGGCCGTGCTCGATCCGGAGACCAACGAATGGGTCCTCAACGGAGAAAAGATCTTCATCACCAACGGCAGTCTCTCCCTGAGGGAATCGGACGGCTTTTGCGTCGTCTGGGCCACGGTCGATCCCCAGGCCGGCCGGGCCGGCATTAAATCATTCGTCGTCGAGGCCCACACGCCGGGGGTATCCGTGGCCAAGCAGGAGCACAAGCTCGGCATCCGGGCCAGCGACACCGTGGCCCTGCACTTCGACAACGTGCGCGTCCCGTACGAAAACCTGCTCGGCAGCGCCGAGGTGGCCGGCAAAACGACCCGGGGGTTCAAAGGAGCGATGAAGACCTTTGACGCCAGCCGGCCGGCCGTGGCCGCCAGCGCCGTCGGCATCGCCCGGGCGGCCGTGGAGTTCACCTTTGCCACCCTCAAAGACGAAGGCGTCGTGGTTGACTACACCAAACCCAAACACCGGCTGACCGCCGTCGAGCGGGACCTGATGGAAATGGAAGCCCGCTTGAAAGGGGCCTGGCTCCTGACCCTGCAGGCCACCTCTCAGCTCGTCCACGGGGCGGGCAACCGGCTCGAGGCCAGCATGTGCAAGGCCCGCGCCGGGGAAGCGGTGACCTGGATCACCCAGAAAGCGGTCGATCTGCTGGGGCCGCTCGGCTATTCCCGGGAATTCCTGGCTGAAAAATGGATGCGGGATGCCAAGATCAACGATATCTACGAAGGGACCAAGCAGATCAACCTGCTGATCATCGCCCGCGCCCTTCTCGGGTATTCCCGCCACGAATTGAGCTGATGCGGCCGGCCGGCGGCGGGTGACAGCGCTTGCCGATTTTGGTAAGCTTTTCCCAGAGGAAGGGGTCGACCTGGACCTCTTTCCACGCTGGACCGCGAAACAAAACACAACCCGACCGCCGCCACACCGCGCGGCGCCGTAATTTTACGAAGGAGAACTCCCCATGACCTTCCGCATTGAAAAAGTCGGTATCATCGGGGCGGGGACGATGGGAGGTGGGATTGCCGCCCACCTGGCCAATATCGGCATCCCCGTCGTCCTGCTAGACATCGTGCCGCCCGATCTCTCCGAGGCCGAGGCCGGGGATCCCGCGGCCCGGAACCGCATCGTGCAGGCCGGTTTCGACCGCATGGTCAAGGCCAAGCCGGCCAATCTCGGCCGGGACGACCGCAAGGCCCTCATCCAGCTCGGCAACACGAGCGACGACCTGGAGCTGCTGGCCGACTGCGACTGGGTGGTCGAGGTTATCATCGAGCAGCTGGCCCCCAAGCAGGCGCTCATGGCCCGGCTGGAAGCGATCTGCAAGCCGACCGCCATCATTTCCTCCAACACGTCCGGCATTCCGATCCACCAGATCGCGGCCGAACAGTCGGATGGATTTAAGGCTCGCTTTCTCGGCACCCATTTCTTCAATCCCCCGCGCTACTTGAAGCTGCTCGAGATCATTCCCACGGACGACACAGCCCCTGAGGTCGTCGACTTTATGGTCGATTTCGGCCGGCGGGTGCTCGGTAAGGGGGTCGTCGTCTGCAAGGATACGCCGAACTTCATCGCCAACCGCTTCATCGCCGTGGCCGGCAATTACGGGGTCGATCGGGCGCTGGAGATGGGGCTGTCGGTGGCCGAAGTCGACGCCATCACCGGCCCCCTGATCGGCCGCCCCAAGACGGCCACCTTCCGGCTGACCGACCTGGTCGGGCTCGACATCATGGTCCATGTCAACCGCAACCTCTACCCGGCCATCCCCCACGATCGCTACCGGGAGCTGCTCGTCTCTCCCCGCCTCATCGCCCTTAACGAAAAAATGATGGCCAACGGCTGGCTGGGCAACAAGACGGGACAGGGCTTCTACAAGGCCGAAATGGTCGACGGCAATCGGGAGTTCTGGACCCTGAACCTCGAAACGTTCACCTACGAAGCCCCGCCCAAGGTGCGCTTTGACTCCGTCGGCGCCGTCCGCAAGGTCGAGGATTTGGGCGAGCGGCTGCGGCAGCTGCTGGCCTTTGACGATCCGGCCGCCAACTACATCCGGGAAGTCCTCTATTTCAACCTGGCCTATGCCGCTTACGTGTCGCCGGAAATCGCCTACCAGCTGAGCGATATCGACAGCGCCATCCGCTGGGGCTTCGCCCACGAAGCCGGGCCGTTTGAAATCTGGGACATGCTTGGGGTGGTCGAGACGATGGGAAAAATGGAAGCGGCCGGGTTTGCCGTAGCCGGCTGGGTCAAAGAGATGGTCGCGGCCGGCCACACCTGCTTCTACGACGAGCAGGGGGCCTGCTACGATTTCAACCAGGGCGGCCGGTACGTGCCGGTGCGCCTCGATCCCGACACCCTGACCGTGGCCCAGCTCAAAAAAGCCCACGGCACCGTTGAGCGGAATATGAGCGCCTCTCTGATCGATATGGGCGACGGCGTGCTGCTCTACGAATTCGACGCCAAGATGAACGCCATCGACGAGGACATCGTCAAAATGGGGTTTTCCGCCCTCGAGCGGCTGGAAAGTGATTTTGACGCCCTCGTGATCGGCAACAACGGGCAGGATTTCTGTGTCGGGGCCAACATCGCCGTCACCGGCATGGCCGCCATGCAGGGGCTATTCGACCAGATCGACCAGGCGGTGAAGGCGCTGCAGACGCTCACTTTTCGCCTGCGCCACGCGCCAAAACCGGTCGTCACCGCCCCCCACCAGCGGGTGCTCGGCGGCGGGGTCGAAATGGCCATGGCCGGCTGGGAGTCAGTCGCCGATCACGAAACTTACATGGGGCTGGTCGAGGTCGGCGTAGGATTGATCCCGGCTGGCGGCGGGTGTAAGGAACTGCTGCGCCGGAAAGTCAATCCGGTCATGAAGAATCCGCACGGGGATGTCCTGGCTCCGCTGCAGGAGGTGTTCGAGCAGATCGCCACGGCCCGGGTCGGCACGACCGGCGCCTGGGCGGCCATGGAGCTCGGCTACCTGCAGGAGAACGACGGCATCATCTTTAACTCGGATCACCGGCTGCAGGCGGCCAAGAAGCGAGCGCTGCAGCTGGTGGCCGCCGGCGCTCGACCGCCGGCGGTCGAGCCGATTTACGCGGCCGGGCGCGATGCTTACGCCGCGCTGACCCTCGGGCTGCAGAGCTTCGTCTGGGCTCGCTATGCCACCGCCCACGACGCGGTCATCGGCAAGAAGCTGGCCTACGTTTTAACCGGCGGCGCGATTTCCGGTCCGGCCTGGGTCGACCCCTGGTACATTCTCGACCTGGAGCGCGAGGCCTTCCTTTCCCTGCTGGGAGAGAAAAAGACCCAGGAGCGGATGATGCACATGCTGCAAACGGGCAAACCGCTGCGCAATTGAGCTGTCGATCCCGGCCGCGATCGTGCGGCCGGGTTTTTCGATTAACGAATCTGGAGGAACAACATGAGTCGTGAAGCCGTAATCGTCGCCACCAGCCGGACGGCCGTTGGGAAAGCCAAAAAAGGAACGACCCGCAACGTCCGCTCGGATGAAATGGCCGCAGCGGTCATCGAAGAATTGATGCGCCAGGTCGGAGACCAACTCGATCCAGAGGCGATTGACGATGTCATCATCGGCTGCGCCATGCCGGAATCGTCCCAGGGGCTGAATTTTGCTCGCACGATCGCCCTGCGGGCCGGCCTGCCGGTCAATGTGCCGGGACAAACCGTCAACCGCTTCTGCTCCAGCGGTCTGCAGACGATCGCCATGGCCGCCGAGCGCATCATCGCCAACGGGGCCGATGTCATCATCGCCGGTGGAGCGGAGACGATGAGCCTGGTGCCGATGACCGGTTTTCGGGTCAGTCCCAATCCCTACATGGTCGAGCACATGCCGGAAGCCTACATGGGCATGGGGCTGACGGCCGAGCAGGTCGCCCAGGAGTTCAATGTCAGCCGGGAAGACCAGGACGTCTTTGCCTACGAAAGCCACCGCAAGGCGGCGGCGGCCTATGACCGGGATCTGTTCAAAGAAGAAATTCTCCCCTTCGAATTTGAAGAAGTGGAAGCCGGTCCCGATGGGCCGGTCGCCCGCACCGTCGTCCTCGACCGGGATGAACACCTGCGGCCGGACACGACGATCGAAGCCCTGAGCAGGCTGAAGCCGGTCTTCAAGCTGGGGGGTTCGGTGACGGCCGGCAACTCCTCCCCTCTCAGCGATGGAGCGGCGGCCGTTCTCGTCATGGAAGCCGGGAAGGCGGCCGCCCTCGGGCTCAAACCCCTGGCTCGTTTTGTCGGCTTTAACGTCGCCGGCGTGCGGCCGGAGATCATGGGGGTCGGCCCCATCGAAGCGGTGCCCCGGGTGCTCGACCGCACCGGCGTTCGGCTCGAGGAGATCGACCTGATCGAGCTCAACGAGGCCTTTGCCGCCCAGTCCCTGGCCGTGATCCGCCACCTGGAGCTCGACCCGGAAAAAGTCAATGTCAACGGGGGCGCCATCGCTCTGGGCCACCCCCTGGGCTGCACCGGCGCCAAGCTGACCGTGCAGCTCCTCAACGAAATGAAGCGGCGGGGAAGCCGCTATGGCATGGTCACGATGTGCATCGGCGGCGGCATGGGCGCGGCCGGCATCTTCGAGAACCTGAACTGATCCTGGAGAGGGGGCGCCCCCGGTGGAGCCCCCCGTCGAACACAGCGCCGCCCCATGTCGGAACTCGCCCTCGAAACCGCGACGGTCATTCGGGCCGGTTTTATCTCCTATCAGGCGCAGTTTAAATCGCTTACTCGCCGGGCCCAGCGCTGCTTTGAGCAGCGGGAGTGGCGGCGCAACCAGGCGATCGCCGTCCAGCGGCTCGACCTCTACAGCGAGATCGTCAGCCGGACGATCACGGATGTCCACCGCCTGCAGGAAGAGGCGGTCCAGGATCGGCCGCTCTGGGAGCGAATCAAATGGCACTACGCCCACCAGGTATCCGGCCGGGATGACGCGGAACTGGCCGAAACGTTTTTCAACTCGATCACCCGGCGCATTTTTACCACGGTCGGCGTCGATCCAGACATCGAGTTTATCCAGTCAAAAGTCCTGCCCGAACCGCCCCCTGGACCCGATATATCCCCGATCTGCCGGGCCTACGCCCGGGCGGAATTCGCCTCCCTGTCCGACCTCATCCAGCTGCTGCTGGCGGACGCCCGGCTGGAAGCCGGCTTCGCCTGCCTGTCCGAGGATGCCGCCCGCGTGGCGCAGCGGATCGAGGGGGCGCTTCCCGGCCAGGTCGAACGCATCGACGTCGTCGATACCCTTTTTTTCCGCGGCAAGGCGGCCTATCTCGTCGGCCGGGTCCTTTCCGCCCCATCCGGGGAGATCTTGCCGCTGGTGATGGCCCTGCGCCATGCGGAAGATGGGGTGCGGGTCGACGCCCTGGTGCTGACGGAGGACGAAACAAGCATCATCTTCAGCTTTGCCCACACCTATTTTCACGTCGACATCAACCGGCCGGCCGCGCTCGTCTCATTCCTGAAGTCGATTCTCCCCCGCAAGCCGGTTTCCGATCTCTGGAACTCGATCGGCTTCAACCGGCACGGGAAAACCGTCCTCTACCGGGAGCTCCTGCACCACCTGGCTCACAGCGAGGATCACCTGGTCCTGGCGGAAGGGACGCCCGGTATGGTGATGATCGTTTTTACCCTGCCGTCGTATGAAATGGTCTTTAAAATCATCAAAGATCAGTTTGACTATCCGAAACAGTCCACCCGCAAAGATGTCATGGCCAGCTACCGGCTGGTGTTTCGCCACGACCGCGCCGGCCGGCTGCTCGATGCGCAGTCCTTTGAATATTTGGAGTTTGAACGCGGCCGCTTCGACCCGGATCTGCTGGAACTGCTGCAGCGAGAGGCTTCTCAGAGCGTCACGGTCACCGGCGATCGGGTCGTCATCAATTTTCTCTACACAGAGCGCCGGGTCACGCCGCTGAATCTCTACCTGGCCCGCGTGGACGGCGACGCCCGGCGCGCGGCCGTGCGCGAATACGGCCAGGCCATCCGGGACCTGGCCAATACCAATATTTTTCCCGGCGATCTATTCCTGAAAAACTTCGGGGTTACCCGCCACGGCCGGGTGCTGTTTTACGACTACGACGAGCTCTGCTTTGTCACCGACTGCCAGTTCCGCCGCATCCCCCCGGCCCCGTCATGGGAAGATGAACTCAGCGATCAGCCCTGGTATCCGGTCGGGCCACGCGATGTGTTCCCGGAACAGTTCGTCCATTTCCTGGGGCTCCCCCGGGAGCTAAAAGCCGAATTTCTGGATGCGCATGGTGACCTGCTCAAATTTACTTACTGGCAGCAAATCAAGCAGGCCCACGAAGACGGCCACCTGCCCGATATTTTTCCCTATCAATCCGAACGCCGCCTCAAATGAAGCGCTGCTGGGTCCACCTGTCGCCCGGGACCTGATCACCCGGCAACGTGTTCAGACCAGCAAGGGCGGCGCACCAGGGCCGTAAAACCCCCTGTTTTCCGATTAACTTCTTGGAAGCCGCCGGGCCTTGGGTTAAAGTACCTGCTATTCAGAGCCAGGAAGGAGTTGTTCCATGATCGTGCTGGTTGCCAGATACCTCGTGAAACCGGGAAGAGAAATGGAAGTCGAAGAGGCACTCATCGATATGGCCGACATGGTAGAAACCTACGAACCGGACTGCCTCATGTACCAGGTTAGCCGCTCGACGGAAAATGCCCGCGAATTCTTAATTTACGAGCAGTATGTCGACGAAAGCGCTGTGGAGTTTCACCGCGAAACCGCTCATTTTAAAAACCAGATCGTCGATCGAGTAATCCCGCTACTGGAGAAACGGGAAGTGGTAACTTTCGAGTCCATCGTCGGGTGATCGACCGGCGGCCGCCGGTCGAGCGGTGGGACTAATTTCCCATTGGCGAAAGATTGGCTGCATCCGAAACATCTTAAGAATAGTACTAAAGTTTATTGAGGTCGTCTCGAGTTTAATTTACACTGTACTTAAGTCATAGCATGGTGGGGACCTATTGCTCTGTACTGGTCTGGCGGCGGCTGCCGCCAGTGTTAGATCGGAGGCACTCCCGGGAGATTGAAGGCTTTTGCGATTACCTGTGAGCGATTTTATCCAGGTATAGTTTCGTACTACGCCGCACACAGCGAGGATGGCGCCATCACCCAGGCTCGTTTTTCCATGTTAAAGGTCGGCGGCAGGGCACGTCGGGCGGATATCAAGGCAATGCACGCCCCCGAATACGATGCCATCGCCGAAAAACTGTTCAACCCCGGCTGTATCGACCATCTGCTCCACGAACGGATTCCAGGCTGACCCGCCTCGCTCCATCAAACCAAAAAACGTTCCAGTCATCAGACAAATGGCTGGAACTTTTTTTTGTCTGGCTGCCAGCCCGCCTCCCAAACGACCGCTTTCAACCGGCCTGACTTTAAACGGGGTATCGGTTTCTCCTCGAGGCGATTCTGCCTTATAATAGGTTCCCTGGAGCAGACGACCATGATCATTTTTGAAATCGAACAGCTCGTCATCACCCTGCTCTTGATCGCCAGTCTGGTCGGCATCCTGGTGAAATGGCTGCGCATGCCGTACACCGTGGGGCTGGTGGTGATCGGACTGCTCCTGGCCCTCTGGGGGCCGGAATTTCACGTACCGGAGGCCCTGGGGAGCCGGCAGAATCTCTTCACCAACCTGCTGCCCAGTCTAATCCTGGGTACCCTGATCCCCCCGCTCATCTTCGAAGCCGCCTTTCACATTCAGGCGCGGGAGCTGCGCCGGGAGCTGCCGCTCATCCTGACCTTTGCCATTCCCGGCGTCATCCTGACGATGTTTCTGGTCGGTGGGGTCGTAGCCTGGGGCTCCGGCATGGCTCTTCCGGTCGCCCTTCTGCTCGGGGCCCTCTTGGCGGCGACCGATCCGGTGGCGGTGATCGCCTTATTTCGCAGCCTGGGCGCCCCACCGCGCCTGAGCCTCATCATCGAAGGCGAGAGTTTATTCAACGACGGGACGGCCGTGGTCATCTTCAACATCATGCTGGCCATCCTGGCCACCGGCGCCTTTGAACTGACCGAAGGGATCCGGGAATTTCTGATTGTCTCCGCCGGCGGACTGCTGATCGGCGGGGTGATCGGCTACATGGGTTCGGCCATCATCAATCGAGTCGACGACTACCTGATCGAAATTTCGATCACCATCGTCACCGCCTACGGCTCCTTTCTGGTTGCCGAGCACTATCACTTCGCCGGCGTGCTGGCGGTCGTCGCCGCCGGGCTGGTCAGCGGCAACGTCGGACCCCGCGGCATGTCACCCCTCACTCAGCAGCGGCTGCTGGAATTCTGGGAGTTTGCCGCCTTCCTGGCCAATTCCTTTGTCTTTCTCGTCATCGGACTGGTTATCGATCTGCAGGACGTCTTGAATAATCTCGGACCAATCCTGCTGGTGCTGGTGGCCGTCCTGCTGGCCCGGCTGGTCGTTATCTACGGCTTTTCGCTGCTTTTCCGCAGCGTCACCGCCAGTATGCAGCACGTTCTCTTCTGGGGAGGGCTGCGAGGGGCGATCTCGCTGGCCCTGGCGCTCAGCCTGACCCCACTGAAGGTGGGGCCCGATCTGCCGCAGCTGCAGACGATGGCTTTTGGAGTGGTGCTCTTTACCATGATCGTCCAGGGGACCACCATGGAAACCCTGATGGAAAAGCTGCGGCTGATCAAACAGGAACCGCCGGGCGATCCCCCACCGTCTCTGGACTGAAACAGGTCCGCTTCACGCCGCCTTCACGCCGATTTTACGAGCGAGATACGGACATCTCCGCCTGATTCCTCTATCCTTCGCCTTACAGACCTGATGTGCGGTAGGGTTGATCCTGGCCGATCGACAGGTCCGGTGATCTCTGTAGGCGATGATCTGTAATGGTCCGGGCCCTCCTGGAGACCGACAAAGTGAGCTCATGCTTCAACCAGCGCTGGATACCGCAGAATCTTACCCAAAACCCGCCGACAGCCCCGGCGCCTCTCTCATCGATTCCATCACCCGCGAGCTTTACACCGGTCTCGTCATTCTCGACGACAATTTGCGCACTATCTATGCCAATCCGACGGCCGAGATGCTCTTCGGCCGGGAGCACGGTGCGCTCCTCGGCCGTCAGAGCGACGATTTCCTGGAAAACAGCTCGTATGACCTGCAGCTCCTGAACAGCGGCCAGACCCAGCGCCTCTTCCTCAACCTGGCGCCGGAAGCGAATCGGATCATTCCCACCGCGGTGACCTACTCGCGCACCCAGCTCGAAAACCACGCCATCTATATCATTTCCCTGGTCACCCTCGACCAGGCCGAAGACTGGTCAGAGCGGCTCATGCACAACGACCGGCTGGCCAGTATCGGCACCCTCCTCACCAGCGTTGCGCATGAGCTGACCAATCCGATCAGCGTCATTCTGACGACCTGCAGCAATCTCGAAGATGTGATCAAAGCGGACAGCAGCGCCAGCGAAATTCTAAACCGCTATGTCGATATGATTCAGCAGAATGCCCTCCGCTGCGTGCGCCTCATCGAGACGCTGCGCATCTACAGCCACAACGGGACGCTGCGGGATGCCACGCCGATCAACCTGATCATCGAACATGGGGTCAACCTGATCTCCGCCCAGTTTGAAAAGCGGGAAAACTTCCCGATTCTGCTCGATCTGGCGGCCGACCTCCCACCGGTAACCTGTGATCCGAACCAGATCATCCAGGTCCTGATCAACCTCATGACCAACGCCCGGGATGCCATGCTGCCGGATGGCGGGCAGATCCGGGTGCAGTCCTGGTTCGTTCCAGAGCTGCAGTCGGTCGCCTTCTCCGTCCAGGACGGCGGCTCAGGCATTCCCCAGGATCAAATATCCCAGATTTTTGACCCATTCTATACCACCAAGGGGCGGGGCAAGGGGACCGGCCTCGGCCTCTTCATCGCCGGGGAAATCGTCAAACAGCACAGCGGCTGGATTCGGGCTCAGAATCTCCACGATGAGGAGATGCGCGTGACCGGAGCCCGGTTCACAGTCATCCTGCCGACGACGTGACCTGACCGTTCAACAAACGCAAAAAGGCGGCCGCGGCCGCCTTTTTTTTCATCCGATCGATCTATCTAAACCGGTTCTGGCAGGTTTTGGGCCACCATCCGCAGGAAGAAGCGGTGAAAGCGCAGATCATCGGTCAGCTCCGGGTGAAACGAGGTGACCAGCCAGTGTCCTTCCCGGGCGGCGACGGCGCTTCCGTCGGGCAGCCGCGCCAGAACCTGTGCTTCTCCCCGGGCCTCGACCAGTTTCGGTGCGCGGATAAAGACGGCCGGGAAGGGTTCTGTTTCTTCCGGCTCGACGGCCAGCGGCGCGATGTCGAGCCCAACCTCGAAGCTGTCGACCTGCCGGCCGAAGGCATTGCGCTCGACGACGATATTCATCAGGCCCAGCAGCGGCTGATCCTGGCCGATATCGCGGGCCATGAAAATCATACCGGCGCAGGTCCCCCAGACCGGCCGGCCGCTGGCGAAGCGCTTTAACGGCTCCATGAGGCCGTAGAGGACAGCCAGCTTGCCGATCGTCGTGCTTTCCCCGCCGGGAATGATCAGGCCGTCTAACCCTTCGAGGTCGGCCGGGAGACGGACTTCAACCGCCTCGACGCCGAGCTCCTTCAGCTTCTTGATATGCTCGCGAAAGGCTCCCTGCAGAGCCAGCACTCCGATGCGCATCACGTCTCCTTTAACGGTTTCCGATAGACGATCAGCCGCTCGACCTCTTCGTAGCCAAGGGCGAGGTGGGCTGTGTGGCTGACGTCGTTGTCGAGCCAGGTGTCCGACCCGATTTCGGCCAGTCCCCGGACTCTACCCCAGTGCTCGGCAGCCGCCACCAGACCGCTGCCAACCCCCTGCCGCCGCCATTCGGGATCGACGTACCACCCCTCGATGTAGGCGACCGGGGAGGTATCGCAGCCTTCGGCGTAATTCCGGGTGCCCACTTCGATGAAGCCGGCCAGCCGGCCGTTCGAGCCGGCGGCCACGAACACGCCGAACGCCCCCGAACGGCCGTCCACCTGGGCCTCCATTTCGGCCAGAAGGGCGTCATCGGTTTCACCCGGCCAGAGGGCATGGCGCAGGCGGAGCCACTCATTCCGGTCGGCCGGCCAGGCCAGAGGGCGAATCTCCATCGGAATCCTTCTCTCTTATTGGCGGATTGGCGGCGCCGGAGGACCGGCGCCGGATGGGTGAGAACCCGGCCCAGGCGGCCGGACTGTCAGCCCTGATTTGCTACCAGCCGCGCCCGGCCAGCTGTTCCTCTTCCGGCAGGCTGCTGACGCTGATGCCGACCATCGGCTCGCCCAGATTTTCGCTGACGCGGGCCAGGATTTCCGGGTTGTTGAAGTGGGTGGTCGCCTCGACGATGGCCCGGGCGCGGCGCGCCGGGTCACCGCTCTTGAAGATGCCCGAGCCGACGAAAACGCCGTCGACCCCGAGCTGCATCATCAGGGCGGCATCGGCCGGGGTGGCGATGCCCCCGGCGGCAAAGTTGACGACCGGCAGCCGGCCGAGCAGCTTGGTCTCCTTCACCAGGTCAAACGGCGCCCCGATCGTCTTGGCATAGGTCATCAGCTCCTCATCGGGCATCAGCTGGATCCGGCGAATTTCCCCAAAAACGGTGCGGGCGTGGCGCACAGCTTCGACGACATCGCCGGTGCCGGCCTCGCCTTTGGTGCGGATCATGGCCGCCCCTTCGCCGATCCGGCGGAGGGCCTCGCCGAGATTGCGGCAGCCGCAGACGAAGGGGATTTTGAACTCGTGTTTGTAGATGTGGTAGTCCTCGTCGGCTGGAGTGAGGACCTCGCTTTCGTCGATGTAGTCCACGCCGAGCGCTT
>JBFFZG010000141.1:0-12272 GCA_041568735.1 Promineifilaceae bacterium (SeqCode) | reverse complement strand
GGGCCGGGTCACGTCAACCCGGCCCGGGCGCGCTTTTCCTCCCTACCGGTTCACGGCCGGCAGATAAGCCTCCCCCACCGGCACCCCCTCCACCAGGGCAAAATCGGTAAAGTGATCGATCTCCATCACGACCACCTGCTGCGCCGGGTCGATGTGGAAGTCGACCGGAACCGTCCACTCGTTGGTCGTCGTCGAAAAATAAGCCGGCTTCAGATGAGGCCAGCGACCGGCCAGGTCACCGGGATTGAATGGAAAGCGGATGACCACGTGGTGGTTGAAGCGCTCCTCCAGCGGCCGCCCCGCCTCATCGGTGGCGTGGAAGGCGTACCCGTAGCGAATCACCCGGGCGTGCGGCTGCTGCGGCAGGGAAGCCAGCGGAATGATGCGCAGGGTCACCTCGCCCTCGGCCGGCAGCGCGCCAGCCGGGATGAAGATCTCGGTCCCATCGGCCAGCACCAGCCGCTGCGCCTCGGCCGCGTCGAAGGTCACCGCCAGCGGGGGCGGCTTGGGGAACGGCCCTTCCAGGACGAGATCGAGCGGGTTTGCCCCCTCGACCGGCTCGATCCGGGTGCGGGCGATCCAGAAAGCCTCGTCGGTCTCGAAGACCGCCCCGATCTGCCAGGTCGCCCCGGCGATCACCCCCAGCCGGTACGGGCCGCCGGCCTGCGGCGGGTCGACCGCCCCAAGCTGGGCGACGGGGAAGCGGCCGAAATTGAACGCCCCGCGCTCCGTCCAGGCCCAGACGACGACATTCCCCTCCTTGGATGTGTTCTTCACCGTCAGATTCCCCGCCAGGAAGGCGTTCGGCTCGCGGAACTTCAGCACGAGCCCACCGGCCACGGAGCCCGGCGCCACGCCGACCATCAGGTCGACCGGGTTGATCCACCCGGGCTCCCCGCCGGGCGCGCCAACCCGGTAGCGGCCGTGCGGCAGGGCCAGCCGGAAGCGGCCGCCGGCATCGGTGCGCGTGTGCAGCCGCAGGCGGCCGATTTCCCCGCCCAGCCCCTGGGCCATTACCACCGCCCCGGCCAGCGGCCGGCCGTCCGGGTCGAGCACCGTGCCGGCAATTCCCCCATCTCGCCGGGTCACCGGCAGCGGCCAGGCGACCGTCTGTCCCGCCTCGACCGGAAGGTTGGCCGGTCCCCCTAATTTGACATACTCATCGCTGGCGATCTGGTAGTTGAGCCGCCAGATGCCGGCCGCCACCCGCAGCCGGTAGCTCCCCGATTCCGGCCGGATCGGGGCTGTCGCCCAGCGGCGGCCGCTCCAGGCGGTCACCCGGCCCGCCACCCCGGTCACCGGCTGCCGGTCCTGGCGCGGATCGACCAGCGCCCCACGAATCGCCGCCTCGGTCAGCCGCACGGGCACCCGCACGGTGATCGTCTCCCCGGACTTCACCTCCGCCTTGACCGGCCCCAGCGGCAGGTACGGGGTGCCCGGCGCCAGGTGGACAGACACCGCGTAGCTGCCGCCCGGCACGTGTATTTTGAATTTGCCGGCTCGAATCGGACCGCCGGCCGTGATTTTCGGCTCGCTCGCGCTCTCGGCGGTCGCCCAGCCGCCAATCTCCAGCACCGGCCGGCCGTCTTCGGTCACCAGCACCCCGGCAATCGTCGCGTCGGCCGCCAGCACCTCAAAATCGATTCCGGCGACCGTTTCGCCGGGTTTGACCGCCACCCGCTGCCCGCGCCCCACGTAGAGATAGGGCTGGTCCGGCCCGGGCGCCGGCCGCACATGCCAGACGCCGGGGATCACCTTGAGCCGGTAGCGGCCGTCGTCCCCGGTGCGGGTCCGGAACAGGTCGGCCCGATCTCCCTGCCAGGCCACGACGGGCATCCCCGCCGCTGGATTCCCCTTTTCGTCGCGCACAACCCCCTCGATCACCCCGCTGCGCGCCAGCAGCTTCAGGATGCCGAAGTCGACCTTCGCCCCCGGCCGCAGGGTGACCGGCTCGACCCGGGGGCCGGCGTAGCCGTCGTTCTGCGGCTGAATGAAGACCTCGTAGCGGCCGGCCGGCAGGGTCAGGGCGAACGCCCCGCTGTCCGGCCGGATCAGCGTCCGGCCGCCAAGCCCCTCGCCGTTGCGCAGGCTGACCACGACCGGGAACGGCGGCACGCTGCCATCCGGCATCGCCACCACCCCCGCCACCGAGGCGCCGGCCGGGAGAACGGTGAAGTTCACTTCCTGCTTTTCGGCCGTGTCATCAAAGCCAAATTCGACCCGCTGGGCCTCCCGGGGATAGACCCAGCCGGCCGGCACGGAGCTCTCGGTCGGCTCGACCCGCAGCGCCCACAGGCCGGGCGCCAGCTGCAGCTCGTAGCGGCCGTCCGCGCCGGTCAGGGTGCTCCGCCGCAGAAAGCGGTTGACCCGGTAGGCGATGACCAGGGCGTTGGCCACTGGCGTGCCGTCGCTTGTTTCCACCCGGCCGGCCACCGTCTTCGGACCGGTATCCAGCGGCTGAATCACCGGAATTTCCTCCGCGGCCAGCGGAGGTGAAATGCCGGCCGACCAGGCGATCAGGCCGGCGGTGATCAAAAAAATCAGGACGAGTAAGCCGTGCATCAGGCGCGTCATATGAAACCTCCATCTTTTCAGAGCAATTGGCCATGCGGTTGCGGTTGAACGACAGAATAAAGCTTGCGAATTCAGGCTGCCGGGCCCCTCACGGACGCCCGTCGCCCCCGCCTCCCCCGTCTGATCCGGGGGTCGGCGTCGGAAACTCTCCCGGGGAATCGGTCGGCCGCGGCGTGGGAGTGATCTCCCGCAGGCGGGTTGGCGTCGGGGTCGGCGGCCGGTCCGGCGGCTTCGTCGGCGTCGGTTGCCGATCCGTGGACCTGGTCGGGGTCGGATCGCGGTCCGGCGGCTTCGTCGGCGTTGGATCGCGGTCCGGCGGTTTGGTCGGCGTTGGATCGCGGTCCGGCGGCTTCGTCGGCGTCGGGTTGCGATCGATCATTTTCGTCGGCGTCGCCTCCCGCGTCGGCGGCCGCGTCCGGGTTGCGTGCCGGGTCGGCGCGGCCTCCCGGGTCGGGGTCGCATCCCGCGTCGCCCGGCGGGTCGGCGTGGCCTCCCGGGTGGGACGTCGGGTCGGCGTGGCTTCGCGCGTCGCCCGGCGGGTCGGGGTGGCCTCAAATGCCGGCCGCTCGGTCGCCGTGGGGGTGCGGGTCGGGGGAATCGCCCCGGCCGGCCGGTCAACCAGCCGGTCGATGCGCACGGCGGTGATACTGCCGTCCGCCTCCACGCGCACCTCGACCTCGGCCGGCTGTCCCGGCTCGAGCGAACCGCCGAAGTCCGTCTGGCCGGTCACCCGCACCGGCAGCCCGTCAAAGGTCCAGATGCCGTCGCCGCGCGACTCCAGCCGGCCGCTGAATTCGACTTCGGCCGGCCGGTGCAGCACGACGAGGGCCTCGATTTCGGCCCGCCGCCGGGCGTTATGTGCATCGAGCAGCGCCTGGCGCGCGCTTTCGTCGGCCGCCAGCGAGAGGCGGGCGCTCTCCCAGCCCCGCTTGACCCCGTAGAGCGGATCTCCCGGCAGGCTCTCGGCTGAAGCGGTGACGATCAGCCCGCCGCCGGCCGCCAGAATCAGTCCCGCCAGGACGGCGGCCCGGGCCAGGGCCAGCACCGGCCGCCGGGCCGCGCGCCGGCCGGACAGGAAGGCGCCCAAACTCGCCCAGAAGCCGCCGGCCGGCCGGGTTTCCTCGTCGAGAACAGCCAGGACCCGCTCCAAGTCCCGCGCGGCGGCCGCCGCCGCCGGTTCGAGCCGGGGCAGGTGGTAGAGTTCGGCCGACAGGGCCAGGGCGGGGGCCAGCTCGGCCGCTTCGGCCGGAAAATCGGCCAGGCAGGCGTCGACGCTGTCGCCGCGGCGCACCCGCTCCAGGCAGCCGTCGAGGATGGCGTAAAAATCAGGCTGCGCCATGCTGAACCTCCTCGACCAGCGCCCGCCGCAGCGCACTCAGGGCCCGGTGCTGCAGGACGCGAATCGCCCCTTCGGTTTTGCCCATCACGGCCGCGGCCTCGGCGTTCGAAAACCCCTCCATAAATTTCAAGAGGATTACCTCCCGCTGGTCCGGCGTCAGGGCCGGCATGGCGGCCAGCAGCCGCCCCTGGGTCAAGCGGCGGTCGGCCACGTCGGCCGGTGCCGGTCCCTGGTCGACCAGCTCGTCTTCCAGCGGGCTGTATTCAGTCTGGTTCTGATTGCGAAAGTGCATTTTGACCACATTCCCTGCAATCGCGTAGAGCCAGGCCAGGAACGGGCGGCCGCGCTCTTCATACCGGCCGATGTGCCGCACCATGGCCACGAAGACCTCGGCGGTCAGGTCGTCGGCGGCGGCCCGCCCCGCCCGATAGGCGATGTACCGGTAAATGCGGGCCTGATGAGCGCCGTAGAGAGCGGCGATCGCCTCCCGATGTCCCTGCTGAGCCTGTGCGACGAGCTGTTTTTCATCCACCATGCCGGCTTTCCTATCGTCACCTAGCATAATGCATTCCGGCCGTTTTTGTTACGCCCCCCGGTTCCCGCGTCGACCGTGGATCTCTGTCACCATTTCTCCCTGACAGATGTCACTTGTCCCACCGGCGCCCCTCCTGCTATGTTACGAGGTTGGTGGCATGGCCCCGCCGGCGGCCCCCGTCGCCCCGTGCGCGGGCCGGGTCCGACCCCGCCGGAGCGGGGCTTACCGCTGATCCGACGGCCGCGGCCTCGTGATCGAACCACGCAAAAACAGCCGGTCGCCCGTCGCCGGGAGGGGCCTGATCTCCCCCATTCACGGGTTGAAACCTGCGGCGAACCTCGGGAGGAACTTATGAAAATCGTCGTTCTGGGCGCCGGCCTGGTCGGCAGCGCCATCGTCAGGGACCTGGCCGCCGAGCCCGACTTCGATGTCACGGCGGTCGATATCGACCGAACGCTGCTGGCCGGGCTGGCGGCCGAAATTGGGGTTGGGACCACGCGGGCCGATCTGCGGGAGCCGGAGGCCGTCTCCCGCGTCGTTTCCGGAGCCGATCTCGTCATCAGCGCCGTGCCCGGCTGCATGGGCTTTGCCACACTGAAGGCGATCATCTCGGCCGGCAAAAACGTCGTCGATATCTCCTTTTTTGCCGAAGATCCCTTTTTACTCGACGATTTGGCCCGGCGAAAGGGGGTGACGGCCGTCGTCGACTGCGGCGTCGCCCCCGGCCTGTGCAACATCATCGCCGGCCGGGTGCAGGCCGAGGTCGACCAGATCGACCGCTACACCTGCTACGTCGGCGGGCTGCCGGCCATCCGCAGATGGCCGTACGAATACCAGGCCGGCTTTTCCCCCAGCGACGTGCTGGAGGAGTACATCCGGCCGGCCCGCATGGTCGAAAACGGGCAGGAAGTGGTCTACCCGGCCCTCTCGGCCGTCGAATTGATCGATTTCCCCCTCGTCGGCACCCTCGAAGCCTTCAACACCGATGGGCTGCGCACCCTGCGCCGCACCTTAAAGGCGGCCAACATGCGCGAAAAAACGCTTCGCTATCCCGGCCATGCCAACCTGATGCGGATCTTTCGCGAAAGCGGTTTTTTCAGCGAGGAGCCGGTTGTGGTGGATGAGCAGCCGGTCCGGCCGATCGCCCTGGCCTCCAAACTCCTGTTCGAGCAGTGGCGGCTGGGCGAGGGAGAGCACGATTTCACCGTCATGCAGGTCCTGATCGAAGGGTGGGACCGGGGGCATCCCTTTCTGCGCCGCTTCGACCTCTTCGATCGGTATGATGTGGCATCCCACACCACGTCGATGGCCCGCACAACCGGCTACACCTGCGCCATCGTCGCCCGCCAGGTGCTCGACGGCCTGTTCGACGAAAAGGGAGTCTGCCCGCCCGAGTATCTCGGACGGACGCCCGGCTGCTATGAGGATCTCCTGGCCGGGTACGCCCGGCGGGGGATTCACGTCGTCGAGCAGGCCTTCTAACCGGAGGCCTCGACCGCTGATTCGGCGCGCAGCCGGAAATAATCGACCGGCTCCGGGGGAAGGGGGGTGTGGCCCAGGATCAGATCGGCCGCCTTCTCGGCGATCATCATGACCGGGGCGTAGATGTTGCCGTTGGTGACGCACGGCATCACTGAGGCGTCGACCACCCGCACGTTGTCCAGCCCGTGCACCCGCAGGCTGTCCGGGTGGACCACCGCCATGGGGTCCAGCCCCATCTTGCAGGAGCAGGAGGGGTGCAGCGCCGTCTCGGCATCGCTGGCCACCCAATCGAGAATCTCTTCATCCGTTTGGACCGCCGGTCCCGGCGAAAGCTCGCCGCTGTCGAAGGGCTCGAAGGCCGGCTGGCTCAGGATGTGGCGGGCGATGCGAATCGCCTCCACCCACTCCCGCCGATCCTGCGCCGTCGACAGGTAGTTGAAGCGCAGGCTGGGGTATTCAAACGGGTCGGCCGACCGGATCTTGACCGAGCCGGCGGCATCCGAATACATCGGCCCGACGTGGACCTGGTAGCCGTGCCCTTTTCCCGGCAGGGTGCCGTCGTAGCGGATGGCCAGCGGCAGAAAGTGGAACATCAGGTTGGGGTAGTCGACCTCGTCGTTGCTGCGGACGAAGCCGCCGGCTTCGAAATGATTGGTCGCGGCCGGCCCGCGCCGCTGGAAGAGCCACTGGAAGCCGATCCACGGCCGGTTCCACCACTGCAGGGCCGGGTACATCGACACCGGCCGGGCGCAGCCGTGCTGGATGTACGCCTCAAGGTGGTCCTGCAGATTCTCTCCCACCCCCGGCAGGTCGACCACGACCGGAATGCCGAGCCGGGCCAGTTCCGCCCCATGCCCGACCCCCGAAAGCTGCAGGAGCTGGGGCGAATTAATCGCCCCGCCGCAGAGAATGATCTCGCCTCCGCCGACCGTCTGCGGCCGGCCGCGGCCGGTCCGATAGGCGACCCCCACGGCGGTCCGTCCCTCAAACAGAATCTTCGTGGCCTGCGCCCGGGTCCTGATGGTCAGGTTGGGCCGCTTCCTGACCGGGTGCAGGTAAGCCCGCGCCGCGCTGAGCCGGCGGCCGCGGTGAATATTGCGGTCGAAGCGGGCAAACCCTTCCTGCATGTAGCCGTTGACATCCCGGGTGTGCCGGTAGCCGGCCTGCAGCACCGCTTCAAAAAAGGCCTCGAACAGCGGATTGTCGGCCGGTCCGCGCTCGAGCACCAGCGGTCCCTCGCCCCCCCGGAATTCGTCAGCCCCGACCAGGCAGGTTTCCATGCGCTTGAAATAGGGCAGGCAGTGGGCGAAATCCCAGGCCGCCATCCCCTCTTCCTGCGCCCATTTTTCGTAGTCGAGCGGGTTCCCCCGCTGGAAGATCATGCCGTTGATGCTGCTGGAACCCCCCAGCACCTTGCCGCGGGCGTGGTAGATGCGCCGGCCGTGCATGAACGGCTCCGGCTCCGACTCGTAGCGCCAGTCGTAGTGGCGGTTGCCGATGGGGAAGGCGAGCCCGGCCGGCATGTGGATAAAAATATCCCAGAGATAATCCGGCCGGCCGGCCTCCAGCACGAGCACCCGGTTCTCCGGATCGGCGCTGAGCCGGTTGGCCAGGGCGCTGCCGGCCGAGCCGCCGCCGATGATAATATAGTCGTAATTTTCCCTGCGCATGCCTTTGTTGGTCGTCATTTCCTTCCGTCATCTAAGTCCGGGCAACCCGGCTGGTTTACCCTAATTTTTATCACCAGGGACCCCATCTGTCACCCTGACTTTTGGCCCTTTTTCGAACCGATCAGCCCCCGTTGAACGCGATCCTTCCCCTCCCGCCATCTCCGCTCGAGTGGGCAGCGGAGCAAGATTAAAATTCCCCCAGTACTAGCTTAGAAATTGTCCAGTCTTTTTTGTTTTTTCCGGAAACATGCTATGCTCAATAATGTGTAGGCTCCCTCTGAGGCCTTTCAGCTACGCCCGTAGACTGGAAGGCCTCGCTTGTTTTCTAATGCCTGTATACCGGGCGCTTTCACATACTATGCGAAAAATCCAGGCTGGCCTGCCTTAAGATCCTTTCCTGTTGACCAGGTATTCGCCCCGCACCAGCAGGACCTTTTCCCGAACCATTCCCTCGATCCGCCGGTCAAAATCGGCCGCGAGCGGCCGGCTGATCCGCCGGAAGCCCAGCAGCGCTCCGGCCGCCGCCGGAATCTCCTCCCGCCGGATGCCCAGCGCCCCGTCGACCACCCGCGTGATCGCCAGGCGGATCTCCTGCGGTGGAATCAGCTCGAGCTGGCGCTCCGCGGCCGGCAGCTTCTCCCGGCTGCGCACGACATCCAGGTCAAAGCGGCCGTCCGGCCAGAGAAAATCTCCCTGCCGGCCGATTTCTCGCCGCCGGACCGCCTCCTCGATCCCGTCAGCCAGCGCCGCCCGGACCCGGCCGGTCAGCCGCGCCGTGCCGGTGAGCGCGGCCACCCGGCGCAGCGCCACCTCGACGTGAAGCGGCCCTTCGACCGCCACCACCCCGGCCACCCAGCCGGCCAGCCGGCCGGCCGGCACCTCAGCCAGGGGGGTCGTCGTGCGAATTTTCCGGGTCGCCCGCGTGTAGGGCACCGCATCGCTGGCGGCCACCGGCGCCGCGGCCCGCTCGATCACCGGCTGGTAGGCCATCCCGGGATCAGCCGGGCTTTTTTTTTCACGCCGCGCCCGCTCGATCGCCTCCAGCAGCCGCCCCCGCTCCCGCTCCGGATGGTGGAACCAGTCGGTGCTCCAGATCCGGTGAAAGGTCCAGCCCAGCCCTTCGAGAATCTGCTGGCGGAGCCGGTCCCGATCCCGCGCCGACTGCGCCCGATGATAAGTCGCCCCGTCACACTCGACGGCCAGCAGGTAGCGCCCCTCGTGATCCGGGTCGACCACGGCCAGGTCGATCGAAAAGCCGGCCGATCCAACCTGGTGGACGGCCCGGTAGCCGGCCCGGCGAATGGCGTCGCCCACCGCTTCTTCAAACGGCGAATCGGCCGGCCGGCCTGTCGCCGCCGGCAGCTCCGCGCTCCCGGTGGCCGCATACTGCAGGAAGCGCTTCAGAGCCATAACCCCGTGCCGCTCCGAATCGCGAATATCTTCGGCGCCCATGCCGGTGAAAACTTCGCAGCGCAGGCGGGCGCGGGTGATCAGCACGTTGAGCCGGCGCTCCCCGCCTTCTTTATTGAGCGGGCCGAAGTTCTGCAGGACCCGGCCGTCTTCCGAACGTCCGTAGCCGACGCTGATCAGGATGACATCCCGCTCGTCCCCCTGCACGTTTTCCAGGTTTTTGACGAAAAATGGCTCGCCGGCCGCGTGATCCTCCCGAAAAAACGGCTCCAGTGAAGGGTCCGCCCGCCGCCGAATTTCCAGCTCGTCCTGGATCGCCTGCATCTGCGCCTGGCTGAAGGCGGCCACCCCGAGCGTCAGGTGGGGGGACCGGCGGGCATGTTCCATCACCGCCTCGGCCACGACGGCCGCCTCCCCCGGGTTGGTGCGGCTGCTCCCCCGCTCGTAAATCGTCTCCGGCAGGTAGTGGTAGACGAGTCCCAGCCGCTCGCGGCCGGCATCGGGACTGGGAAAGACGACCAGCCGGCTGTCGTAGAACTCCTGGTTGGATAGCTTGATCAGCGATTCGTGCCGGCTCCGATAGTGCCAGCGGAGCATCCGCTGCGGCGCCCCCTGGGCCAGCAGAAGGTCGAGCACGCTCTCCGTGTCACCGGCCGGGTTAAAATCGGTCGCCTCGTCGTCCGCCTCCTCCATTTTGCGGAAAAAGCTCGTCGGGGGGAGCTGCCGGTTGTCGCCGACCACGACCACCTGCCGGCCGCGCAGCATCGCCCCAAACGCCTCCTCCGGCCGCACCTGGCTGGCTTCGTCGAAGATGACCAGGTCGAACTGGAGCTCGGGCGACGGCGGCAGGAAAGTGGCGATCGACATCGGACTCATCATGAAGACCGGCTTGATCGTCTGGATCGCGTGGCCCGCCTCGAGCATCAGCCGGCGGATCGGCAGGTGGCGTATCTTCTTGTGGAATTCTCGCTGCAGCACCCCCATCTGCCCACCGGCGCCGCTGCGCGGAATACTTTCCCAGTGGCTGGCGGCCAGTTCGAACTGGTTGATCTCGAACTGGAGCCGGTCGAGCTGCTGGAAGCGGGCGACGTGCGCCCCGTGGATCTGCCCGTTGAAGCCGGCCAGCGCCGGCCGCTCTAGCCCGGCCGCGTCCAGCAGCTGCTCATACCAGGTGCGGGCCAGGAGGTCGGCCAGGTGGCCAGCCGCCCCGTCCCAGTGAGCGGCCGCTGTGACGAGTTCCCCCAACCCCCAGCCTCGCAGCCGGGCGGCGCCGGCATTGAAGCGGGCCAGGTCGGCCAACCCCCCGAGGCCGGTCAGCCACTTCTGCAGCAGATCGGTCTGCTCGGCCAGGGGAAGCTGCTCCAGCCCCCGTCCGGGACCGAAGCGCACCGCCCCGTCGAACTCGAGCAGCGCTTCGACCGCCTGCCGCCCCTCCCGGTAGCGAGCCAGTTTTTCTCCCAGGCCGCGGCGGGCTGCCCGAAAGGGGGCGGCGAAGAAGCGGGGCCAGTTCCGCCAGTGACCGCCGATCGCCTGCCGGATGGCGGCCGGCGTGGCCGCGGCCGGGGCGGGCAGAGCGAGGCCGGCCGGCCCGGCCAGCTCGCTGATCCCGCGGTCCAGATCGACAATGGCCGCCAGGGCGGCCTGGAGGGCCCGCTGGATTTCCCGCCGTTTCTGCAGCGACAGCAGCTCGAGACCGCTCCCCCAGAAGAGATGGCGGTCCGGCCGGCCGATCGTCTGCAGCAGGGTCTGCAGGTCGCGCACTTCCGAATCGACCTCCCGGAAATGGTCGCCCGTCCAGGTCGCCATTCCATCCAGCTGAAACGGCGGGCTGTCCGGCAGGGGCGGCAGCTGCATCAGCCGGCCGTAGGCCGCCAGCGGCGAGACACCGCTGGCCCCGACCGGCTGGTTGACCGCCTCGGCATAGGCGTTGAGCAAATCCCGCTCTTTCTTTAATTTATCCGACAGGTGCGGATCGAGCCGCTGCCGCGGCTGGCCCAGCTGGACGGTCCGCTTCAGTTCCTGCAGAAAGGCCTTTTTCGTCGTCTTGTGGCTGTGCAGCTCGAGACAGGCGTCCCCCAGGTTGACCTGGTCGAGCCGCCGCTTGACCACCTCCAGTGCGGCGATCTTTTCGGCCACAAAAAGGACCCGTTTGCCCGCCCCGATCGCCTCGGCGATCATGTTGGTGATTGTCTGCGACTTGCCGGTGCCGGGCGGTCCCTGCACGACCAGGCTGCGGCCGTCGTTCGCGTCGAGCAGGACGAGCGTCTGGGAGCTGTCGGCGTCGACCACCTGGTGGCTGTTCTGCGGGGTGACGAGGTCGTCGATGCGCGTGCCGTCGCCAAACGGCGAGGGAGGACCGGCGAAGCCGCCGTCGAGGGCGGCCTGGATGAGCGGGTGGGCGGCCGGCCCTTCCCCCTCCGGCCAGGCGGCCGGATCGAGATCGTTGTACATGAGAAAGGTGCCGAACGAGAAGAAACCGAGCGCCATGGCGTCCGGCTCCACAAACCAGCGCGGCTGGCGGCGCACCGCCTGCCCCACCGCCGCCAGGTAGGCGGCCGGGTCGAGCTCCTCGTCGGGCAGCGCCGGCAGCTCGAAACCAAATTCGGCCCGGAGTTTGGCCTGCAGGGAAATGTTGCCGCCGACCTCTTCCTCGCTGTAGCGGAGGCGGAAGCGGGAAATGATGTCCTTCCGATCGAGCTCGACCGGGATGAGAATCAGGGGGGCCAGCCGCTCGTTGTCGCTCGCCGGCGACTCGAACCAGTGGAGGATTCCCAGAGCCAGGAAGAGGGTGTTGGCCCCCTGCTCCTCGATGAGGGTGCGGGCCAGGTAGTGGGTATTGACCAGCCGCCGCTGGAGCTGCTCGGCCGGGTGGGCCGTCTGCAGCCGGCTGTCGAAATAGCGGGCGGCCGGTTCCTCAGGATCTTCCGGGGGGATGGGCGCGGCGGCCGGGCCGCTTTTTTCCGGCGCCGGCAAAAAAGTCATCGGCCGCCCTTTTGCAACCAGGATCTCGTAAACAGCGGCCGCCCGCTCGTCGACGACCTCAACCCCACGTGCCTTGAGCAGCCGGTAGTTGAGCAGCGGGTTGCGAAACGACAGGTCGAGCAGCTCCTGCCGGGCGGCGTTCAATTTTTGCAGCAAATCGGTCACGGCCTCTATTTTGTCTGATTTACCCGGCCGGGGAAAGGGCGATCGGTCTCCCGGGCCGAGGCGGGTGATCAGGGGGCCGGCCGCTCGTCCATTGATCGCCTGCGATCCGGAGCGG
>JBFFZG010000140.1:0-12336 GCA_041568735.1 Promineifilaceae bacterium (SeqCode) | reverse complement strand
TTCAGGTGGGACCGGCCGCGTCAGGCTGCCGGTCGATCCCAAAGATAGCAAAAATGATTGGGGATTGCACGGGGGAAAACTGGCTTGTTTTCTGAAAAGGTCTGGACGGGATTACTTGCTGGTGACGGGGAAGTGCAGGCTGCATAGGCCCTCTTCGAGGAGGTCGGCCGGACAGGTCACCTTGAACTTATCCGCTTCGCCGTCCGTGGGCTTCTCCGCCTGGCCGATATAGCGGACAGAGATGATGTTGACCAGCGCCTGGATGCGGTGGAGGATGCGAAAAACCTGCCGGGGGGTCGTCACCTCGATTCCCAGCACCAGCGTGGCCCGGTAGTTCAGCGAGCGGGAGCAGATCATGGTGATGTTGCTCTGTTCCAGGCGGAGCACCTCGGTGATGTCGTTGAGGAGGCCGTCCCGGTCGTGGACGTTGATCTGCAGGACCACCGGCCGGCGCACTTCCACCTTATCCTCGCCCCAGCGCAGCTTCAGCGACCGGCCGGCCCGCAGCGCATCCGATGTCAGCGTGCGGCAGGCGGTGCTGTGGACGGTTAGGAAGCCATCCTTACGCAGGAAACCGATAATCTGATCGTGCGGCCGGGGCTGGCAGGTGCCGCACAGGCGGAGCGGCCGGTCGCCGGCGTTGCGGACGACGAACCACTCGCCCCGGTTGTTCTGCACCGCCGTGCCGATCTCCTGGACCGGCTCCTGGGTCCAGGTGTCGGCCAGAACCCGGGTGGCCACGGCTGTGGGCAGGATTTCCGCCCGGCCGATGGCGAAAAACAGATCGTCGGCGCTCTCGAAGCCGAGCGCCTCGGCCGCCTGCTGGTAGTCGTAGGTGTCGCGGCTGAGCATCGCCAGCTCTTCCTGCAGCAGCTTTCGCCCCTGGATGATCGCTTTCTGCTGCGGCAGGCGGCGGAACCAGCGCCGGACCTGTCCCTTGGCATTGGTCGTCTGCAGATAGCCGAGATCTTCGTCCAGCCAGGCGCGCTGTGGTTCGGTGCCGTGGCGCAGGATCGTCACGCTGTCCCCATCCTGGAGCTGGTAGGTCAGCGCCTTCTTTTCCCCATTGACCAGGGCGGCCCGGCAGCTGTGGCCGACGGCCGTGTGAATCGTGTAGGCGAAATCGATCGGAGTCGCTCCCTGCGGCAGTTCCCGCATATCGCCGTTGGGGGTGTAGACGATGATCTGGTTGGTGAAGACGTCGTCAATGACCCGCCGCACCCCTTCCCCGATCTCCTCCGACTGAATGTTCACTTCGATCGAGTTGATCATCTTGTCGACCCGCCGGGAAAGCTCTTCCGACCAGATCGTCATGTTGTTGTTGTCGAGCCATTTGCTCAGGACGCCGGCCTGGGATTCGATCTGCATGTTGAGGGTGCGCAGGCGGATCTTAACCGGCCGGCCGTTGTAGATGACGGTGGTGTGCAGCGAGCGGTAGAGGTTGTCCCGGGGGGCGGCGATGTAGTCGTCAAACTCACCCTGCACCGGACGCCATCGGGCGTGAACGTAGCCCAGGCCGAGATAGCAGGACGTGACGTCTTTAAAGAGGACGACCACTTTCGGCGGCAGCTCGGAAATTCCCGGTCCGCCGTTTTCCCGGTCGCTCCACTGGCGGAATGACAGGTAGAGGTCCTCCGGGGCCTTCACGACCTCCAGCACGGTCAGACCGGAGTCAGTCAGCACCTGTTGAATGTCGGCATGCAGGGTGGGAAATTCGATTTCGTGCCGCCGGTTCCGCTCGTCGATCAGTTTCTTGAATGTCTTATAGCGCTCCGGATAGAGGACGGTCAGGGAAATTTCCTGGAGTTCGTTTTTGACCTTCCACATCCCGAGCCGGTTGGCCAGCGGCGCGTAGACGAGCAGGGCTTCGCGCGCTTTTTCCATCTGCTTGTGCGGCGGCATCGAATCGATGGTGCGCATGTTGTGCAGGCGGTCAAAAATCTTGACCACGCCGACGCGCACATCGGTGGTCATCATTTCGAACAGCTTGTAGAGGGTGGCGCTTTTGACTTCGTCGGCCGAGAGCTCCCGCCCCAGCTTGGCTTTGGCCGTGACCCGGTCGAATTTCGTCAGGCCGTCGACGATCCGGCCGACTTCCTGGCCGAACTGGTCCTCGATTTCGCGCACGGAAACGCTCGTGTCTTCTGCCACATCGTGCAGCAGAGCGGCGATGAGGGTCGGCGCGTCGACGTAATATTCAGCCAGGTAGGTCGCGACGGTGAGAGGATGGGTGAAGAACAGCTCCCCGGAAAGCCGTCGTTCGTCCCCGTGCTCATGGCGGGCGAGCTCAAACGCCCGCTGCACATTTTGCCTTTCTTCGACTGGAAGATAGGAAGCGAGATGGGCAAAAAATTCCTGCCCGTCGGGGTTCACGAGGAGTTTCTGGTTCATAGCGCTGCCCGATCTGGCATTTAAAGCATAAGATCTAAAAATAAACGGGCAACCATATGAAATTCAATGGTTTTGACCTTTTACTTATTCACAGGTTCACGGGTCGGAACCAGCGGCCCGGCAGCGCCCGCGGTAAAAGACCGCACCGCAGCGCGCCGGTTTCGTGAAAAAATAAAGACGCGCAGTTGCCCTTGCGTCTTTAATTTATCATTGTATTCGCTTTTCCCGGGACTGTCTACCCTCCGGCTTCTGGCAGGCAGACCGGCGGGCGGACCGGCCGGTTCAGGGTCCACCGCCGGCGGCCGCCTTAATTTTCAATGCCGCGCGCCTTGAAGTCGACAAAGCGGTAGCCGACCCCGCGTTCGGTCAAGATGTATTTGGGGTTGGCCGGATCTTCCTCAATTTTCTTGCGGAGATAATTGATGTAGAGGCGCAAATAGTGGGTTTCATCCCGATATTCGTATCCCCAGACTTTGGCCAGGAGGGTTTCGTGGGGAACCACCCAACCCGCGTTTTGAATGAGGTGATTGAGGAGGCGGTACTCGGTCGGCCGCAGGTCGATTCGCTCGTCGTTGACGATGACCTGGTGCCGGTTGAAGTCGACCGACAGGCGGCCGTCGATCTGCAGGATGGTGCGCGGCGCCGGGGCCGGCCATTCCGCCCGCCGCAGGACGGCGTGGACCCGACTGTTGAGCTCGCGGGGGCTGAAGGGCTTGGTCACGTAATCGTCCGCTCCCAGCTCCAGGCCGCGAATTTTGTCATCCTCGTCGGCCTTGACGGTCAGCAGGACGACCGGTACGGTGGAAATTTCGCGGACGAGGCGGAGGGTTTCAAAGCCGTCCAGCTCGGGCATCATGACGTCCATGATGATGAGATCGGGAACGTGCTGGCGCAGCTGCTCCAGCGCCTGCACGCCGTTGCGGGCTTCGACGACCTGGTAGCCCTCCAGTTCGAGGTTCATCCGGATGAAGCGAATCATCCGGGGCTCGTCGTCGACGACCAGGATCAGCCGGGGAGCGGTTGGTTCGAGGGTTTCGGGAACTTGTTCTAACATGAGATTTCACGTCCTTTCCGGCCGTGCAGGCGGCTAGCTGCCCCAACGCCGGTCATCACATGCCGGAAGTCGCCGATTCCTCAGGATATCTGGACGGCTGCCGGGTCGTTATTCGCGGACGAACCCGATGATTTCTTCCGCTGCGGCCGAGGGCATAATTTGAATAAAGTTGATGCGGTGGAAGGGGAACAGCACCGTGCTGACATCTTCGTCGAGATAGTGGACATCTTTGCCGTCGCGCCGTCGGGGATTCTGAAGGACGACAAACTGGTCGGTCGATCCTGGGAGCGCTTCGAGTTCGCCCACCACCGGGTCTTCGTTGTTAATATGAACAGTAACTGTAATCATAATTTTGATTAATGCAACAGGCATGGGAAACCGGCTGCACTCCTAAAAATTTTCCCTGTTTGTCATTAGACTTTCATTTGATGAAGAGGTGGACCAGGAGATTGCCGAACTGGACTTCGTCGCCGCTTTTGACGGGGTAGGGTAATTCGGGAGGCAGGGGGAAATTGTTCAGCTGGGTCCCGTTGGTGGAGTCGAGATCGATCAGCACGAGATTTTCGTTCTTGTCATCGAGTTTGATCAAAGCATGGCGCCGGGAAACGCCCTGGCTGAGACCGCCGTCATACTCGAGATTGAGCTCCGGCGGATCGGCGCTGTCGACGTCCGAGCGGCCGATGCGAATTTCCTGGGTGACGGAAAACGAGAGGTAGCGGCCGCTCGTCGGTATCATAATGATGAGGTTCTTTTTGCCGAGGAGATCGCTGACCGACTGGCCGATTAACTGCGGGGTGCGCACGATTGAGACTTCGTCGCTGACGGCCAGGCCTCCCCCGTTTTCCAGCAGGGACTCCCCGCATTCGGTGCAGAACAGGGTCCCAATCAGGTTCTCGAACCCGCAGTCTCTACAAGGAGCCATCGCTCAGGTTTCTAATCCCTGACTCCCATGAAACATCAGCGTCAGGCTGTTGGTAAGCTGCATGCGAGTCCCGTATTTTAGCTTCATGCGCCGATCTTCCGGCAGGGAGAGCCCTTTCTGGAGATCAAGGGAGCCGGCGAGGGCGGTCTGGGCCAGGTCGTGCAGGCCGGCCTCATCGAGCCGCCGGCTGAGGAGGGCCATCTTGCGGGTCGCCCCGTCGATGTTCCCCTGGTGCACATCAGTCCAGACCTTTTCATTCATGCGATTGAGATTGAGGAGCCGCACTGCTTCCATTAATTTTTCCGGCATTTTCCCCGGGGGGAGACCCGGTTCGATCAGAATCTCGTGCTGGCGCTGCAGAGACACCCGCAATTTTTCCTGGCCGGAAATGTCGGCTGAGAGATTCAGGGGGATGCTGATGGCCGGCTGCTCATGGGTCGATTCGAGAAACAGCTCGAGCAGGAAGGAAAGCGGGGTCTTGCCCTCGACGGCCCCCAGGTTCATGGTCTTCTGGTGAATGTCGATTGGCTGGGCAAACGGGGTGATTTTGTAGGCATCTTTCAGCCGCACGGCCGGGTCGAGCTGCGGAATTTCCAGGTGGACATTTTGCGCATAGACCACGCCCAGATGCTGGATGCGCTCGCGCAGGAGATGAATGATCTGCTCGGGTTCCTCGATAAAGCCCGACTGCCCGCCGGACGGGCTGACCAGGGCGTCGAGAAAATCGTCGTTCCATTCTGACCCGATGCCAAAAGCGCTGATGCCGATACCGCGTTCGGCCGCCCTGGCGGCGACTTGCAGGCAGGCATCGGCATCCCCATAGGTGTGGCCATCGGTCAATAAAATGAGATGGCTGATATACCGCTCCAGCGGCGCTTTAGCCAGTTCTTTCATCCCGGTCAGAACCCCCTGCAGGGTTTCCGTTCCCCCGGAAGGGCGAATGCTCTGGATTTTCGCCGTCACCTCGACGGCGTTCGACACCGGGCCGGCCGGCACAAGCACCTCGGCCCGGTCGCTGTAGGTGACGATGGCCAGGTGGTCGACGCTGGTCATTTTTTCCACAACCAGCGCCGCGGCCTGCTTGATTTTCTTCAGCCGCTCGCCGACCATCGACGTGCTGCGGTCAATAACGATGGCCAGGTTAAGGGGCAGCGTCTGTTGGTCCGGCCGGGCGCTCTCCGGCGGTCGAATCTCGACCAGAAGATAAGCCATCTGCGGGGTATCGAGCACCCGCAGTTCCTTGCTCGAGTCGAGAATCTGGAGCGATAAGCCGCCGTTTTCAAGAGACCGCGCCGCCGGTGGCATTGGCATCGTGTTTGTTTTGCTCATAGGGTTCGCTCATTCAAGTGGAAGCCGCCGGGCTTCCCCCCCTTCCTGTTGCAGGTCGGCTGATCGGCCGGTTGATCTTCGCATTGGCTCGCCGATCATCGATCCATGGTTTCTGGCACCTGCTCCATTTCAGACGCCTGCAAAAAACTCCTCCAGCCCTGCTGAAATCGACAGCAATTTCGTACCCCTAATATTAAAACGAGAATGATGATTTTTAACATAGGCAGATGGTCCGGGTAAATAGCCCTCTTACCGCAAACGGAAATCGAGAATGATGCCCGTGACATTGTCGGCGCTTCCATTTTCGAGGGCGGTGTCGACCAGCGCTTCAATTTGAGCCTGCAGCCCCAGGCCCGGCCTGTCGAGGATCGCGATAATTTCCGGCTCGTTCAGGCTTCCCCACAGGCCATCGCTGCAGATCAAAACTTTACCCCGTTGCGGGAGCGAGCAGGTGAAGATATCGAACTCCAGATCGTGGCCGGTGATGGCCCGGTAGAGGAGGTTTCGCTGTGGGTGGACGGCCGCTTCCTCGGCCGTGATGTGACCTGCTTCCTCCAGACGCTTCACAATCGAATGGTCGGTCGTCAGCTGCTGGAGCATCTGGTTTGTCAGCAGGTAGGCGCGCGAATCGCCGACATGAATCAGATACAGGCGGCGGCCGACGATCAGCGCGCAGGTCAGCGTCGTTCCCCCCTCTTTTTCCGGATCATCGGTCGAGATCTGGGTATTGGCGCTGCGCACCGCCCGGGTCATGATCTCCTGGATTGGCGATCGAACGGCCTGCCCCTGGACCATGGCCAGAAAAATCTCTTCGAGGAGGGTTTGCGAGATGTGGCGGGTCACCCGCCGGCTGATGACATGGCCGTCGTGATGACCTCCCATGCCGTCGGCGACGATCGCCAGGGCAAACGGAATGGGTGGATCATCCCCACCGCCGCCGGCCACAAAGCTGAAGCAGTGGTCTTCATTCCGCATGCGAATCGACCCGATATCGCTGCGCTGGGCGATCTGAATAAAGGACTCGTCGGCCGCATGCAGCGGTGACGGCCCGCCGCCGCTCAAAGGTCGGGTGTCAATCGCAGATAAATCCTGGTTGGGATCGCCTTCCGGATCCGGATCGGCGTCGAATTTGGCCAGCTCCTCCTGAAACATTTGATTGGGGTCGGAGGTGTCGATCCGATCCTTGTTTTCGCTCAATTCTGACATGGGTTCGTCGAAATGGGGATTCCGTTTGGGCCGCCTCAGAGCGGCAGGGCATAGATGTTGTGATCACAGGAGCCGATGTAGACCGCTCCTTTGTGGATGGTCGGCGAAGAGACGACGTAGCTGCCGGTTTTAAAGCGCCACCGCAGCTTCCCCCGGCTCAGGCTGACACTGTAGACGTAGCCGTCGGTCGAACCGAAGTAGATCGCGTTGTCGAAAATCGCCGGAGAAGAGGTCACCTGGCCTTCGGTATCAAAGGTCCAGAGCTGGCGGCCGGTAAACAGATCGAAGGCGTAGAGTTTGCCGTCGGAAGAACCGATATAGACGACATCTTCATTGACGACCGGCGTGGAAATAATGGGCCGCGCGGTACGCGCGCGCCAGATCGCCCAGCCCGAGTTGGCGTCCAGCGCGTAAAGATTGCCATCCATCGACCCGACGAAAACCATATCTTCCGCCCGAACCGGGCTGGATGTCACCGAACGCTTGGCCTGGAACTGCCATTTCGTCTTACCCTGCAGATCGAGGCAGAAGACATACCCGCCCTCCGTGCCGAAATAAATGAAATCTTCGGTGATGAGCGGGGAGGAGCGGACCGGCGAATGGGCCTGGCTCTGCCAGAGCATCCGCCCATTGCCGATATTCACGGCATAGAGGAAACCGTCGTCCGAACCGAAAAACACGTGGTCGAATTCCGCCTTGGGGGAAGAAAAAATCGATCCCTTGGTGGGGAAGCTCCAGCGCAGCCGGCCGTTCTGCCGGTTGATGGCGTAGAGGTTTTTATCAACCGATCCGAAGAAAATTTCCTGCTTGTAGACAAATGGGGAGGTCCCGATGCCGTCGCTGGCCGGATATTTCCAGCGAAATGAGCCATCCCGCGTGTTCAGGGCGTATAAGTTGTTGTCGTAAGCCCCGATGTAGAGGGCGCCTTCGGTCACCATGGGTTGGGATCGAATCTCGTCCTCGCACTGGAAGCGCCACAGGGGTTTGACGGTCGCTCCGTTGCCCGCTTCGGCGGCGGCGGCCGGCTGGGATGCCGACGCCGGCTTTTCGGCCGGCGTCGGGGTGGCCGGTTCGTTTTCGAAGAGGCTCGTCGGCGCGGTGCCGTAGCTCTCGCCGGCTTTGGCGTCCCGGATCAGCTTGAGCGCGCTTTCCAGCTCCATGGCATTCTGGTAGCGATCGCCCGGCTTGTAGGACAGACTGCGCATGATCAATGCCTCGAAGGCCGGCGTGACCGTATCGTTCAGCGAAGAAATCGGCCGTTCCTGCCAGGAAAAGGGGGGCTGCAGCCGGGGGTCTTTGAGGGTCAGCAGGTGGTGAAAAGTCGCCCCCAGGGCGTAAATATCCCCGGCCGGGCTCGCTTCCCCGCGGTACTGCTCCGGCGGTGAGTACCCCTCGGTGCCGATCATCGTCCCTTTGACGCCGGTCTGCTGGAAGAGTTTGGCGATGCCGAAATCGATCAGACGGATGCGGCCGTTCTGATCGAGCATGATATTGGAAGGCTTGAGATCCCGAAAGACGATCGGCTGCGGTTTGTGCGAATGGAGAAAGGTCAGGACTTCGCAAATCTGCAGGGCCCAATCGAGCGCTTCTTCCTGGCTGACCGGCTGCCGCCGATCCTCCAGGGTCGCTTCCAGGTCCTTGCCCCGGATGAATTCCATGACCAGGTAGCTGCGCTCCGCTTCGGAGAAGAAATCGTAGACATCGGGGATCGATTGGTGGCGCAGTGTGGCCAGGATGCTCGCTTCGGTTTCGAAGGAGCGGCGGGCCAGTTCCTGGGTTTCTTTATCGGTCGAGACGTTGATCATCTCTTTAATGGCACAGAGGCGGGTGACCGAGGCGAAGTGCATATCGCGGGCCTGGTAAACGGAGCTGAACCCTCCGACACCGAGCGTCCCCATGATTCGATACCGATTCTGGAGCATATCGCCGGGTTGGAGCTGGTTCCGCTGGCGAGAACGGCCGCTGTGCCGGCTGCGGCTGGCGAGTTGTCGGGTGGTTGAGGATGCGGCCATAGTGATGATTTCTCTCTGGTGTGGGGTCGTCCAGACTGCCCGGCGGGGTTGAAAGGATGGGTTGGCTGCCGGTCGCCGGCAGGTGAACGCCTCCAGGCAATTATAGACGACGGATCAAGATGCTGTCACGCTCTCCCAAAAAAAGGCGGTTATCCTTCGCCTTTTCCACGCAGCCATGTCCGAATACGGAGGCGAACTGCGCGACAAACCATAAGATAATGGGAATTAGCCGGACTGACAACGAGAGAGAGGTCCTATTACCCGGTCAGGGTGGTGGGCTCCCATCCATTCCTGAACCAGAGGCGCTCGCCGCCGGCCCGGTCGGCAAAGGCCGACACCTGTTCGGCCATGCGCGCCGGGCTCTGAAACAGGGTTTCTATCTGTGAGGCATAGGCGGCAATCGCGGCGATTTTTCGCCGGATCGCCTCGCCGGTCAGCGGCAGGACGAGAGGGCGCCAGCCGGCCGCCGGTGAAACCAGCCGCGCCACGACCCCGGGTTCCCCGGCATACGGGTAGTCTTCATAATAAATAAGCCGCTCTCCCCACACCGCCTCCGCGGCGGCCCGGGTGAGCTGGTGATCGACGTGATTGCCGGCCGTCAGCGGGGCGATCACCCGGCCGGCCGCCGGCAGGGTGCGGCAGTAGTCGACCAGCAGATCGCCGACGGCCTGATCCTGTGGGTGAACCGCGCCGAAAATTTCATCGTCGCTGTTGTAGTAGGATCTCCCTCCGCGGCCGGGACCCCGATAAATGCAGTCGAGAAAGGGGCCGTGGCGAAATTCGGCTCCCAGGATGGCGCAGGCGGCCGCATCCTCCGCCCGGCGGCGGGCGGCCGCATCCCGCTCGAAGCGCCACCGCGCGTGCTGCCCCCGGGCAAATGCGGAAATCGAGCCGGCCGGCGAATCCCCGGCCATGAGCGTCACGATCAGAATCGACCGGCCGCCGGCGGTCTCCTGGGCGATCTGCCCCCCGCAGGAAAGGGCCACATCGTCGAGATGGGGAGATAAGAAAAGCGCGTCGTATTCCCTGTTCATTGCCGGTTCACCTTGCCTTGCCGGTTTATTTTCACGTAGAATCATTTTCAGGTCCAGGGATTGGCCACGAGAAAAATAACATGTCCAAATTAACCCATCTCGATGAAACCGGCCGGGCGACCATGGTCGACGTCGGGCAAAAACCGGTGACCGATCGGGTCGCCGTGGCCCGCGGCTCTGTCTTCATGGCGCCGGAAACGCTGGCCCAGATTGTCCAGGGGAATCTGAAAAAAGGAGATGTGGTGGCCGTCGCCCAGCTGGCCGGCATCATGGCCGCCAAAAAGACCGCCGATCTGATTCCCCTCTGCCATCCCCTCGCCCTCAACCAGGTCGAGGTGAACGTCACGCCCAACACCGGCCAGAATCGGGTCGACATCGAAGCCACCGTCCGGGTCAGCGGCAAGACCGGCGTTGAAATGGAGGCCCTGACGGCCGTTGCCGCGGCCGCGCTGACCGTCTACGACATGGCCAAGGCGCTTGACCGGGCCATGAAAATCGGCGACATTCGGCTGGTCTATAAAACCGGCGGGCAGCGCGGCGCCTTTCGGGCTGAAGAATTCGCCGAGACGGGCTAAAATAGACCGGCAGGCCGGCCCCAGGGCAGATATTAGGGACCGGCCGCGTCTGAATCCCAAATGGAAATCACCGTCCGCCTTTTTGCCACCTTGAAAGACAGCGCCGGCCGGGGCCGGGTCACCACCCGGGTGGCTGAACCGGCCAGCGTCGAGTCGCTGCTGCAGGCCCTGGCCCGGGATTTTCCCATGCTCGCCCCCGGCCTGCCGACGGCCGTCGTGGCCGTTAACCGGGCCTTTGCCGAACGGGAAACGCCGGTCCAGGCCGGGGATGAGGTCGCCATCTTTCCCCCGGTCAGCGGTGGGAATGCCGCCTACCCGCACCCGGTCTATTTTTCCCTGGCCGCCGAGCCGCCCGATCTGGCGGCCATTCACCGCCACCTCGCCGGCCCGGATGTGGGGGCGATCGTCACCTTTTCCGGAACCGTGCGCGGCCAGACGGCGCGCGACGGGCTCCCTCCGGAAACGATTTCCCTGGAGTACGAGGCCTACGAGGAGATGGCTCTGGAGCGAATGGGGCAGATCGCCCGCGAAATCTGGGCGGCCTGGCCCAGGGTGAAAGGGGTGGCCATCGTGCAGCGCATCGGCACCCTCACCGTCGGCGATGCCACCACTCTGGTCGCCTGCGCGGCCGGCCACCGGGATGAAGGGGCGTTTGAAGCGGCCCGCTACGGCATCGACCGGTTAAAAGAAATCGTGCCTGTCTGGAAAAAAGAAATCAGCCGCGACCACCAGGTCTGGGTCGAGGGCGTTTATCAGCCGGGACCGGCCGATAACCCGGTCGAGGAGTGAGGTGGTGGTTTTTTTTCATTTAAAACACAACTTCCAGCCCCGTGTTGGTGTTAATGTAGTAGAACGATAGATGGTGGCCGGCGCGGGTTTCGCCCGTGCCGCTGCGATAGGCACCCACCCTGGCCGGGGTCGCACTGGCAGATGCGGAAAACTATGACCGGCTGTGGATAGAAATATTTACATAACGCTTGGAGAGGCTCTAAAAAATGGAAAATGGAAAAAGACGCGTGGTGATTACCGGCCTCGGGTTGATCACGCCCCTGGGCTTGAATGTGGCCGAAACCTGGAAAGCGATCCTCGCCGGACAATCTGGATTTTCGACCGAATCCGATCAGTTTGAGCGGGAAGGGCTCGCCCTCGGCGGCACCTGCGAGGTCCGGGGCTTTGATCCGGACGCGGTGCTCGGCCGCAAAGAAGCGCGCCGGCGGGACAGGGTGCAGCAGCTGGCGGCCGTGGCCGTGGCGGAAGCGCTGAGTCATTCCGGCCTGCAGATTACCGATGATAACCGGGAACGGGTCGGCATCTTCATGGGTACCGGCGTCGGCGGGATCAAGACCACGATCGAAGTTGAACACACGCGCCAGGAAAGCGGTCCGCGCCGGGTCACCCCTTACGCCGTCACCATGATCATGCCCAACGGCGCGGCCGGGATGGCGGCCATCGACTACGGCATCTGGGGGCCAAGCACCACGATCACCACCGCCTGCGCCGCCGGCAGCGATGCCATCGGCTATGCCTTTCACCACGTGCGCGGCGGCATGATTGACGCGGCCATCGCCGGCGGAACCGAATCGCCGATCACGACCATGGCCATGGCCGGCTTTGAACGGGCCGGGGCCCTGTCATCGCGCACCGCGGGCACTCCCAGCCCATTTGACAAAAGTCGGGACGGGCTCGTGCCCGGGGAGGGGGCCGGCGTCATCGTCATCGAAAGCCTCGAAAGCGCCCGGGCGCGCGGGGCGCGCATCCTGGCCGAAATCGTCGGCTACGGGCAGACGACCGACGCCTTCCACATCACCGCCCC
>JBFFZG010000139.1:0-12437 GCA_041568735.1 Promineifilaceae bacterium (SeqCode) | reverse complement strand
GGACGATTTTTGACCTGGTGGGGGATGAGCTGATGGTCGGATTCAATGTGCCGATCGAGCAGAAAGATGCCGAAGTGCGGGCGGTCCAGGCGGCCGTCGCGATGCAGACCCGGTTCGACGAGCTGCGGCAGATCTGGTTCCAGGACACCGGGGCCGAGCTCGGTCTCGGCATCGGCATCGACTCTGGCGATGTCATCATGGGCAATGTTGGGGCGGAGACCCGCATGAACTTCGCCATGGTCGGCGAGGCGGTCAACACCGCCCATCGCCTGGTCGACATCGCCCAGGACGGCCAGATCGTGATTACAGCGGCCATCTTCCGCCTGCTGCAGCGGCTGGATGGAAATTTCCACTTCCTCGAGAACGGAGCCCATTTTGAATCGCTCGGTGAAATTGTCCTGAAAGGGAAGCCGGCTCCCCAGGCCGTCTACCAGGCGATGATCACCCGCACCCCGCTCGAACCGGTGATGGGGCGCTAGTCCAGCGGCCGTTTGGCCGGCATGCCCGGCCGGCGGGGAAAGCGCTCTGGCGTGAGCCCGGTTTTTTCCACCACGACCAGATAATGCAGGCTGTCGACTCCTGGCAGCTCAACCGGGATCAAGGCGGCCTGGCTGCCACCCAGCTGGCGGATGGCGCCGACCGCGGCGGCCAGCTCGGCCGGCGCCGACGTCCCTTTCTGCGCCACGATCAGCCCACCCGGCCGGCAGAGGGGAAGCAGATACTCGCTCAATACCCGCATTTCGGCCACGCTGCGGGCGAACACCCAATCGTACTGCTCTCGGTGGGCTGGATCCCGCCCCAGATCCTCGGCCCGGACCGCCAGGGCTCGCGCTCGCCCCAGTCCCAGTTTGGCAATCACCGTTTCCAGGAAACGCACTTTTTTCGCCACGCTGTCGACGACCGTTACTTCGAGCTCGGGAAAGGCGATGGCCAGGGGCAGTCCAGGAAAACCGGCTCCGGAGCCGATGTCGACCAGGCGCTGACCGGCCATCCCTGGCCGGTTGATCGCCAGGGCGCAGCTCAGCGAATCGAGGAAATGGCGCACCCTGATTTCAGCCGGATCGGTGATGGCTGTCAGGTTCAGGCGCTGATTCCACTCGATCAGCAGCTGTTCGTAGCGATCGAACTGGTCGATCTGCGGCCCTGACAGGTGCACCCCGAAACCGGCGGCGGCCGTGACCCAGGTGGGAGCCGTGCTCTGCGGGTCGATCACTGCTGCTTCTCGATCTTCTTCAGCTCCCAGTCGAGCTGGTAGGTGTCATACTGCTCGCCCCCGAATGAATTGGGAATGAAATTGACCCAGGTCTGGCGGAGCCGGTAGCGGGCGCGCGTATAAATCGGCACGATCGGCGTGATACCATCCGGGCCGAAGAAATCGGTTTCCAGGCGGCGGTAGAGCTGCACGCGGAGGGCCGGCTCGGCCCGGGCCGCCCGTTCCAGCTGGTCATCGACCTCGCTGCAGGGGCGGTTCACCCGGTTATCGCTGCTCGTGCAGTGGAGAATGTCGTAGAGCCAGTTGTTGGCGTCCGGATAGTACGATGCCCAGCCGAGATCCCAGACATCCGGCCGCAGATCACCCGCCTGGGGACGGGTGCTCGCCAGCAGCGTGCCAAACTGGACCTGCTCAATCATGATTTGTTCCGGATCGCAGCCGAGGACATCGACCCACATGTCCCGAACCATCTCGGCCTGGAAGAGGTCGCTGTCAGATGAATTCACCATGTAGCGGATCTCTGGCAGGAAGCGGCAGGCCGTTGTCGGCCCGGCCACAAGCGACAGGCGGGCAAAATCGGGGTCATAGCCCACCCCCAGCTGATCGATCGGCGGGGCTCCAAAAACGCCGGGGGGCGTCAGATGGCGCATGGGCAGCCCCCGGCCGGCGTAGACTTCGTCGATTATCTCCTGCCGGTCGATGGCGGCCGCAAAGGCCCGCCGCAGCTCGACATGACGAAATACCGCGCTGTCCATATTGAAGGCCAGGTAGAAGACCGCCTGTTCTGGCACGAGCTGCACCTTCTGGGGAATCCGGCTGAGGACGTCGGCCTGCATGGAATTGGCCAGGGGGGCAATATCCAGATTGCGCTTTTCCCATAGGTTAAAGGCCTCTCGGAAATCGGAAAACTGGAAAAAATTGACGATTTCAATATTGCCCGCCATCGGGAGAGGCCAGAAAGGATTCCGCCGCAGGACAATTTTTGTCCCACGGATCGATTGGGGATCCAGGACGAAGGGGCCGTTGGATATCACCTCGTCACCATCGGCCGGCCAGGCCCAATCTCCCGCATTGCGCGCTTCGAAGACGATCTCAGCCGGCACCGGCCGCATGATCGGCAGGGCGGTGATGGTTAAGAAATAGCTGGCCGGCCGATTGAGGGTGATTTCGAGGGTAAACAGGTCGACCGCCCGGATGCCAATTTCCGCCAGGTCATTCCCAGAGACTTCGGACTGCCGGTAAATCCGTTCGCAGCCTTCGATCATAAACAGAATAAAGGCATTGGGGGCGTCCGTCTGGGAAAGGCAGGCCCGCCGGATCGAAAAGACGAAATCGTCGGCGATTATCGGGCGAAAGGCCTGCGATTCCTTGAGCTGCGGTTCTACAGATTGGAAGATGCTGGTCGAACTGGGAACCGGCCGGATCCAGTACATATCTTCCCGCAGGTGAAAGGTCCAGACCAGGCCATCCGGGCTGATATCCCAGCTCTGGGCGATCATCGGCTCGATTTCCCCGGTTACCTGGTTGAGCCGGGTCAGCCCAACGAAGAGATTTTCCACGAGATCCCGCTCATTGGATCCTTCGCTGATCTGGGGGTCGAGGGTGGTAATATCGTCGCCAATCAGGGTGACGTCGAGGGTCACCAGATCCTGGGAGGTATCCGGGGTGGCGACGACATTGGTAATCTGCTGCTGGACGACGCGAGTGATGATAATTTCATCCGGACTGGGGATGGTTTCGCCGGTCGGTTCGGCCGTTTCCACCTCCATCTCCGCTTCCGGTGGGGCATCCTGGCATCCGGCGCCGGCGGCCAGAACGGCCAGACCCAGCAGCCAGAGCAGGGCGCGCGTCCAGCGCCGCTGCCAGGCCTGCCTGCTTTGACACCGCCTAGAACAAATGTTATGATTATCGATCATATATCTTTCATTTCAGGGGCCGTTGCCACGGTGGCAATTTCACTTAACTTCACCGCAGTTTCATATGACCACAATCTTGATTATCGATGATTCCCCGGAAATGGGTCATTTATTCAAAGAAATGGTCCAGCTTCTCGGTTACGATGTCCTGGTTTCCAACGAAGGAATCACCGGTCTGGATATCGCCCGCCGGAAAAAGCCGGATGTCGTTTTACTCGATATCATGATGCCGGAAATGGACGGCTGGCAAGTCTATGAAAAGCTGCGCGGCTTTTCAACCGTCCCGGTGATCTTTTTGACAGCCGATTACAACTCATCCAACCGCCATCGGGCTATTGATGTCGGTGCGGTGATGATCCGAAAGGATGTCAAACCCCTCGAACTGGGCCAGAAAATTCAACACGTTCTGCAAACCCTGCCCGATTAGACCAATTCAGCGGCCGTTGTTCCCGGCGGTACCTGCCAGAAGCTGGCCTGAGCCCGCCTGAGCGGCATCGGGAGAATTTCGGTTATCTTCATTACTTCCGGTCGCAGGCAGCCAGTTTGTTCCCAGGCCACCGTCCGAACCGGCCGCCCGGAGGCCAGGGGCTCCCGACGGTTCTGGAAAACAAACAGGGGCCAGCGGGCCGTGAGCTCCAGGTCTCGGATGAAAAACTGCGCTTCGATCCAGCCCCGACCTGGTATGAAATGGTAGCCAAAGATTTCCGCCCTGGGGAAATAATCACCATGGGTGTGGATCCAGCTGTACAGCCCCAGATTTTTAATTTCGTGGCCGCGATCATCGAGAATGACCGATGGCAGGACGAGCTGTTCGATTCCGAGAAGAACCAGAGCAAAACGGAGATAAAGCGGCGTACCGGCCGCCTCCCCACCAGGCGGAAAAAAGACGGCGCTTTGACCCTCCTGACAGCCAGCATCCACCCTTCCAACCAGTTTGAGCGCAGGAATCTTCATCGGACTACGGCGGTTCCCCCGCGATTGGGTTCCGCGGTGACTTTTCCTCGTTAAATGGCGAGCTGATGGATGGAAGTGCCGGCGATGATCGCCAGAAGCACGATCATCAGGTAGATATTGGAAGCCATAAAGAGGCTTCGGGCGTTCGATGGAGACGGCTGGCGAATCAGAGAAACATTCCGACGGAACATATCAACGCTGGATATCGCCACCGGCAGAAAATAAATCCATCCGAGTTCCGGGAGCGACGCCAGCAGAAGCGCGCCCAGGGCTGTCGGTCCGGTGTGGGCGAGGACCCACCACGCGGCCGAGCGGGGGGAGGTGCGTGTTGGGAGCATGGGGGTGTCGGCGCGGCTGTAGTCATTTTTGTAGAGGATGGCCAGGCTCCAGAAATGGGCCGGCGTCCAGAGAAATAGAATCCCCGCCAGGGCCAGAACTCCCGGATCCTGCCAGGCGCCCACAACCGCCCCCCCGCTGAGCACGGCCGCGCTGCCGGCAGCCCCGCCGATGACAATATTCAACAGGGTTCGCGGCTTGAGCCAGATCGTGTAAATGACCACATAAATAAAGGCCCCAGACAGGAGAAAAACGGTGAGGGCCGGCTTCGAAGGGAAGACGGCGATGGCGGGAACGAAAATAAAGCTGAGAGCCAGTGCGAGCACCAGGTGGACATGCTGAATGCGGCCGCTCGCCAGCGGCCGGCGGCGGGTGCGATGCATCAATTTGTCCCGCTCTCGCTCCCAGTACTGGTTGATGGCCGACGACCCGGCGGCGGCCAGCCCACCGGTGATTACGAGCAGGATGAAGTTTTCCAGGCCGGGCCATCCACGCGCGCCCAGGAAAGCCCCACCGACGGCCGCCAGGAGCAGCAGGGAGACGATGCGCAGCTTAAAGAGGACGGTAATCGTTCGCCACAGTTCTCCGGTGGATCGCTGCCGGGTGGCCACGCCGGGATCGCTAATGGGGGAAACAGACATCCAGTACTCCTGCGAGCTTCATAATTCGGCCGGCAGCGGCCGGGTGAATTCCGGTATCAGGCTCAGATTTCGAGCCGGGGACCGGATTCCAGATTGATCAGATGATGCGCTGGCGGTTGGGTTGGTCCAGTTTGACCCGCCTTTCCCCCGATCAGTCAGCGGGCGAGAAAGGACGCCGAATTGTAACAAATTTCACAATAGGTCACAAAATGAAAGACCGTTTCTCATCCACCATCGAATGAGAAACGGATCAATTCAATGGGCCTCGCGCTGTGACGGCCGGTCAGGCTCAGCCGAGGGTATTCACGTTGTTGAGATCCGCGAAGGCCTGCTTCAGGCGCTCGATGAAAGACTGCTCCGCCTGCCGGAGCCAGACCCGGGGATCGTAAAATTTCTTGTTCGGCTTGTCGTCCCCTTCCGGGTTGCCGATCTGACCCTGGAGGTAGCCGTGGTTCTTCTCATAGTATTGGCGAATACCATCCCAGAAAGCCCACTGCAGGTCGGTATCGATGTTCATCTTGACCGCCCCGTAGGAAATCGCCTCGCGGATTTCTTCGACGCTGGAGCCAGACCCGCCGTGGAAGACGAAATTGATCGGTTTTTCACCGGTCCCGAATTTTTTCTCTACGAATTTCTGTGAGTTGTCGAGAATTTTCGGGCGGAGTTTGACATTGCCCGGCTTATAGACCCCGTGAACATTGCCGAAGGCCGCCGCCACGGTAAAGCGGGGGCTGACCTGGCGGAGTTCCTCGAAGGCGTAGGCGACTTCTTCCGGCTGGGTGTAGAGTCTGGAGCTGTCGACGTCGGTATTGTCGACCCCGTCTTCCTCCCCGCCCGTCACCCCCAGTTCGATTTCCAGGGTCATGTCCATTTCGCTCATGCGTTCGAGGTAGCGTTTGCAGATCTCGATATTTTCGTGGATCGGTTCCTCCGAGAGGTCGATCATGTGAGAGCTGAACAGGGGAACACCGTGGACTTTGTAAAAGGCCTCACCCGCCTCGAGCATCCCATCGATCCAGGGCAGGAGCTTCTTGGCGGCGTGGTCGGTGTGCAGGATGACGCGCGCCCCGTAGAGAGCCGCCACCTGGTGGACGTGGTGCGCGCCGGAGACCGCCCCGGCGACGGCCGCCCGCTGGTTTTCATTGCTGAGACCCTTCCCGGCAAAAAATACCGCTCCGCCGTTAGAAAACTGGAGGATGACCGGGGAATTCAGCGCGGCGGCCGTCTCCAGAACCGCGTTGACCGAGTTGGTGCCGACGACGTTGGCCCCGGGCAAAGCGAACTGCTTTTCCTTGGCCAGGGAAAAGATTTCCTGAACTTTGTCTCCGGTGATGACCCCGGCGGGGAATTTTTGCGATAAATTGGACATAAAACGCTCCTTTCTTGGGATCCGTTGCCTGGCTTTGCCCGGGATTTCCCCCGACTCGGCGGTCAGGCCGGCAGCGAGCGAGCGGCCCGGACTGTTTTTTGGAATGCCTGGATGTTGTCAGTAATCGTCGCCGAACCGCCGAAGATAGCCGTGCCCGCGACCAGAATATCCGCCCCGGCCGTCACGATTTCCCCGGCATTGTTCAATTTGACCCCGCCGTCGACCTCAATGAGGGCACGCGAGCCGCTTTCCCGGATCAGCTGTCGCAGCCGGCTGATTTTTCCCGTACTGGCAGGTATATAGGATTGGCCGCCAAAACCGGGATTAACGGACATCACGATAACCTGGTCGGCCGCATCCAGCACCGGTTCGACGAGTGCCAGTGGGGTGGCCGGATTGAGGGCTACGCCGGCTTTCAAACCCAGCTCCTTGATCGCCTGCAGGGTCCGGTGCAGATGGGGAGATACCTCCTGATGGACGGTCAGAATATCGGCCCCGGCCTCGGCAAAGGGTTCGAGATAGCGCTCTGGCTCGACAATCATCAGGTGCACGTCGAGGACAAAGCCCAGTTCGTCGGCCAGGGGGCGCAGGGCCTGCACGATGGGTAATCCGATCGAAATGTTGGGGACGAAACGGCCGTCCATTACATCGACATGGATATATTCAGCTCCGGCGGCGGCGGCCTGCCGGACTTCCTCGCCCAGACGGGTGAAATCACAGGCCAGGATGGACGGGGCAAGGTAAATCGACTCCATATCCAAATTGTAGGAGGGGGAAAACGAAATAGCAAGCGGTCAACCAGCCGGGAACGGAAACGGTTCAGAGGGTGAGGACCAGTTTGCCGGTTACATCCCCCTCCTCGAGGCGGCTCAGCGCCCGGGGTCCTTCTTCAAGGGGATAAACGGTGTCGACGATCGCCTCCAGCCGGCCGCTGAAGAGGAGTCCCATCACGGTGCGAAAATCCTGGTGGGTGCCCATGGTACTGCCGATGATCGACAGGTGTTTGCCAAACATGAGTCGGTTGTCGAATTCGAATTTCGCCCCTCCAGTGTTTCCTACCGTGAGCAGGCGGCCCCCTTTTTTCAGGGATCGCAGCGACGTGTGATAGGTCGGCGCGCCGACGTTGTCCACGACGATGTCGACCCCGCGCCGACCGGTGAGCTGAAAAACCGCCCGCCCCCAATCGCCATCTCCCCTGGGGATCAAATCAGTGGCCCCCAGCCGGCCGGCTTCGGCCAGTTTTTCCGGGGTCGATCCGACGACAAAAATGCGGCCGGCGCCGGCCAGCCGCGCGATTTGAATGGCAGCGGTATTCACTCCCCCGCCGGCACCGATCACAAGCACTTCTTCTCCGGCCTGCAGGCGGCCGCGCACGACCAGGGAATGCCAGGCGGTCAGGAAGACGAGGGAGGCGGCAGCCGCCGCCTCAAAGGAGACATGAGCCGGCAATGGGAGGAGATTGCGCGCCGGAACTTTCTGATATTCGGCAAAAAAGCCGGGAGCGTGCTCTCCCATGACGGCAAAGCCATCGCTCAGGTTATCCCGGCCGCTGAGTGAAAATTCGTCTTCCGGGTCGCTTAAGGTCGGGTTGATCGCCACCCGATCCCCGATCCGTACCCGGCTCACCCCATCTCCAACCGCCCGTACGATCCCCGCGCCGTCGCTGCCCAGGATGTGTGGCATGTGCAGCCGCAGGCTCGGCCACCCGGCCAGCACCCAGAGGTCAAGTCGATTCAGGGCAGCGGCCTTGATTTCCACGAGGACTTCACCCGGCCCGAACTCCGGGACGGGCACATCGCTCACCTGAATCTGCTCAAGGGTTCCGTGCTGTTTCATGACGACGGCTTTCATCAATAATTCTCCTGGCACCCCGAACATATCGGGAAATCTAAACGGGAAGCCGAACCTGGCCCCGGCCGCAGCATAAGTTTACGTCGATTTTGTCAGATTGGGATATCGAATCTCTCTTTCGCTGGACTATAATGGCGTCATGGGCCACCATCGCTGGTATTCCCTGGTCGTTTCAACCCTGTTCGCCGCTGTACTCTGGAGCCTCGTTCTGGCAGCGCTGGACGCGGCATCGGCCAATCCGGTCGAACCGGCGGCCGCCGCCGCTGCATCCGGCCGCTACTTTCTCTTCCCGACCTCGGCGGCCGATCAAGACTGGACTCGCCTGCCAGCGGAGCCCCTTGCTCGCCGGCGCCAGATGATCCAGGATATGCGGGCCGCAGCCGGCGCTGCGCAGACCCCCCTGCTGGGAGCGCTCGACCCCCTGCTGCGCTCCGGCGAGGTCAAAATTATCCGGCCGTTCTGGATTGTCAACGCCATCCTGGTCGAGGCATCGCCGGCCGGGGTGAGCGCTCTGGCGAAAATTCCACTCGTCGGGGTCATGCGGCAAGATCGGGCGACAGCCGCATGGCACGACGAACCGCCCCCGGGTGAGCCCGGAGATGACCGCCTGTTCGCCCCCCAAATCGTTCCCGCCGGGGCCGCTGCCGCACCGGCGCCAAAATCCTATGGGCTGGACCAGATCGCCGCGCCCTTTGTCTGGTATGGACTGGGCGTGACGGGGACAGGCGCAACGATCGCCTTCCTCGATACCGGGGTCGATTGGCAGCACCCCGACCTGCGGCCGGCTTACCGCGGTCTGCAGCCGGATGGAAGCGTCCGCCATCAAGGAAACTGGTTCAACGCCGCCTACCCGACCGAGACCATCCCGACTGATCCGATCTGGCACGGAACGCACGTCGCGGGGACGGCCGTCGGCCAGAATGGCATCGGCGTGGCCCCCGGCGCCCGCTGGATCGCCGCGGCTATTGCCGATCGCGACGGCCTGATATTTGACAGCTACGTTTACGCCGCCTTTGAATGGCTCCTGGCCCCGGCCGGGGATCCCACCCTCGCCCCGGATATCGTCAATGGTTCCTGGGGGACCCTTGGCAGCCTCACCAGCTACCTGCGAGAAATCGACCTGCTGCGCGAGGCGGGGATCATGCCGGTCTTTTCCGCGGGCAACAGCGGTCCAACCGCCGAGTCAATTGCCGCGCCGGCCAGCTTTACCTCGACTTTAGCGGTCGGTGCCACCGATTTCGACGGCCAGGTGACCTGGTTTTCTTCAAGAGGTCCTTCTCCCCTGACCCGAATTCTTAAACCCGATCTGGCGGCGCCGGGTGCGGCGATTCTCTCGACCTTTCCGGATGGGCGGTACGCGGTCGCGTCCGGCACCTCGATGGCCGCTCCCCATGTGGCCGGCACTCTGGCTCTCCTCCGATCGATTGATCCCACGATACGCTTCGCAGATGCCCTGGCCATCCTGACTGCGACAGCCCGCCCGCTCAACCCTTCCCCGGATTTCGCCGGCGGCTGGGGGGAAGTCAACGCCTACCAGGCCGCTGCCAGCCTGATCAATCACGGCCGGCTGGAAGGCACAATTCGCGCCCAGGGCCGGCCGCTGTCCGGGATTCGGGTGGAGATCACCACGCCGGATAACGGGCGGCTGGCCGTCCTCACCGATGGTGACGGCCGCTTCCAGCTGCGCCTGATTCCCGGCCTGTACGACCTGCGGACAGCCGGCTACGGCTACCAGCCTGCCTCAGCGAGTGGCGTCCCTGTCCGCATTGGAGAGGTGACCATTCGGGATTTTGACCTGCTGCCGGCGGCCGGGGGGGTGTTCCAGGGGCAGGTAACGCTGGATGGGAGCCCGGTGGCCGGGGCCCGCCTGCTGCTGCCCCAGCTCCAGGCTGCCGGCCAGACCGATGCCGGCGGCCGGTTCGCCTTTTTCGTGCCGCAGGGGATTCACGACGTCGAAATCCAGGCAGCCGGTGCCCGGCTCGAGCGCATCACCATTCTCATGGACAGCGGCGGTGTGGTACGGAGGACGATCCGGCTGCAGCCAGCCCCCCGGATTTTGCTGGTGGACAGCGGCCGCTGGATTTACCAGAGCCAGCTGGGCTACTACCAGGAAGCCCTCCAGGAAGCGAATTATTATGCCGAAGTCTGGTCGATCGCCGATCCATTCAGCCAGGCGCCGACCCTCACCGATCTGCTTCGTTATGACACAGTGATCTGGTCGGATCCGTTCTACGATCCGGGCGCCATCAACGCCAATGAGACGATATCGAACTACCTCGATGCCGGGGGGCATCTGCTGATCAGCGGGCAGGATATCGGGTTTTTTGCCTCCCAGGAATTTTCGGCCTACTGGTGGTTCCGCCAGCTGGCTGCTGAGTGGGTCGATAAGGAGAATGTGAGCGGGACTTTTTCGGGGGAAACCAACGGCTTGTTTGACGGCGTCTCGTTCACCCTCAACGGTCCCCTTTCGGCCGGCAACCAGCGGCAGATCGATGTCGTGCAGCCGCGGCCCGGTTCCCTGACCCAGCCGATCATTCGCAGTGGGGATGGCCGGGCGGTCGGGCTCGAATCCGGCCGCTGCGAGGAGCACCGGATTGTCTATTTTGGTTTCGGTCTGGAAGCCGTGCAGGGGAAAGGCGATCGGGCCGAGCTCATCACACGGGCGTTCGATTATTTCGCCTCGCCGCGAATTCAGACGGGGGCTCGCTGGTTGGATGGGCCGGTGGAGGACCTGGCAATACCCGGAAAAACGATGACTTATGCCGTCGGAATCCAGAATTTGAGTGAATCGATCACGGACACGTTTATCTTCGACACCCAGGGCGGCCGCTGGCCGCACCGTCTCTCCCTGGGCACCGCAGAAATCGGTCCATGCGCCGCCCTTCAGGTCTTATTGACGATGACGGTACCGGCCGGCCTCGGTCAGGATGTCGACAACCGGCTGATTGTGCGGGCTCGCTCGACTCTCGACCCGAATCTCGTCCTCGAACTGCCCATCCACCACAAGACGACCGGCCGCCTGCTGGTGGTCGATGATCATCGCTGGTATCCCGCCCTGCCGATGTATACCGCCGCTCTGAACACGAACGGGGTCCGTTTTGACGTCTGGGCGACCGACGATGGAAAAAAAAGGGGCAGTCCCCCTTTGGAGCTCCTGACCCGCTATGAGCAGATTCTCTGGTTTACCGGCTATGACTGGTTTCAACCGATCACCGCCGGGGAGCGAGAACGGCTGGAGGCCTACCTGGAACAGGGAGGCAGATTATTCCTGACAAGCCAGGATTTCCTCTTTTATCATCGCCAGAGCGCTCTGGCCCGCCGGTATTTTGGCATCGTCGATTATATCGAATCGGTCACGCCGACCGTGGTTTTCGCCGGCGACAGCCCACTGAGGCCCCCGGGATGGCGGGAAGCGGCATCGATTGATTTCACCCCCTATCAAAACAACGGCGATGCCCTCATCCTGGCCGATCCGGAATCGGCGATCTGGTGGCACGATCGCGGTGCGGCCGGGACCGGGCGGTCTGGCCTGACTGGCGCCGGCTCTGAATGGCGGGCGATTTTCTGGGGTGTCCCTTTTGAGAAGCTCCCGGAGCCCTGGCAGGGACCCCTGCTGGCCAACGCCTTGGGTTGGATCGGCAATTTCGGGGGGACAACGCTGACGACGAGTCAGCAGGTCGTGCGCCGGGGGGAGTCCTTCGATGCCTGGCTGGCGCTGCGCCACACGGCCGGGGCCCCAATGGAACGGGTCACCGTCACGCTGACCTTCCCACCCGCTCTTCAGCCCGGGCCAGGCAGCACCTGGGAACCAGGGGACCCCCTCCGGGCTCCCTCTGAAGTTGAAAGCAGCTGGAGCCTGACGATGACCGGCAGCCAGACGATCAATTTCCGCTGGCCCATCCAGGTGGCGGCGATCGCTGAAGCCGGCCGCCCCCAGACCATTACCCTGACTGTCGATGATGGCTACATGACCTTTCGGCGGGCGGCTGTCCTGTTGATCGAGACCTCGGATGTGTCCTCCTCGACCGTGCTCGTTGATTCGGATGCCCCTCGCCCGGGAATTAACACGCTTACCATGACCATCCGCCTGGCTAATACCGGCCTCACGGCCGCGGATCCCCTGACTGCGTCCTTGCGCCTGCCGGATTTTCTTTTTC
>JBFFZG010000138.1:0-12512 GCA_041568735.1 Promineifilaceae bacterium (SeqCode) | reverse complement strand
GGCTGGTAAACCACCGGACGAGCCGGCTGCGCGCCGGCGGTGGGGGGCAGTCCCGGCTGCCGCTGCCGCCGGTCCAGATGGCCGGCAGTCACCCGCTGAGCCTTGAACAGGCCGGCGCCGTGGAAACCGCCCTGGCGCAGAAGGTGACCGTCCTCACCGGCGGGCCGGGCACGGGAAAAACAACCACCCTGCGCGCCCTGCTCGATACTTTGGACAGCCGGGGACACACGTATGCCCTCGCCTCCCCGACCGGCCGGGCGGCCAAACGGCTCAGCGAGGCGACCGGCCGCCCGGCCAAAACCATTCACCGCCTCCTGGAATTTAAACCGGGAGAGGGGTTCGGCCGGAATGAGGATAATCCCATCGACGCCGACATGGTCATCATCGACGATTGCTCGATGCTCGACGTCGTCCTGGCCAATTCCCTGCTGCGGGCCATCGACCCGGCCAGCCACCTGCTGCTTGTCGGCGATGTCGATCAGCTCCCCTCGGTAGGAGCAGGGGATGTTCTGCGCGACCTCATCGCTTCCGGCGTGCCGGCCGTCGTGCGGCTGCGCACGATTTTTCGCCAGGCCCAGGACTCCCTGATCGTGCGCAATGCCCACCGCATCAACCAGGGGGAGATGCCGGAAACGCCGCCCAACGGGCCGGATTTTTTCCTTTTCGTCAAGGAAGATCCAACTGAACTGGCCGAGCTGATCGTCGACATCGTCCGGCGGCGGCTGCCGGCCAAATTCGGGTTCGACCCGTTCGAGGACATCCAGGTCCTCTGCCCGATGTACCAGGGAGCGGCCGGGGTTTCCAATCTCAACCTGCTCCTGCAGGCCGGTCTGAACCCCGGCGGCCGCAAAGCGGAGCGGCAGCTGGGCGGCCGGACCTTTCGCGTCGGCGATAAGGTCATGCAGACAGTCAACAATTACGATAAAAACGTTTTCAACGGCGATATCGGCCGCATCTCGGCCATCGACCCGGTCGAACAGACGATCAAAATCAACATCGACGGCCAGCCAGTCGTCTATGATTTCCTTGAAATGGACGAACTTGTCCATGCCTACGCCATCAGCGTGCACAAGAGCCAGGGGAGTGAATACCCCTGTGTCGTCATGCCGGTTACCACCCAGCACTACCTGCTGCTCCAGCGGAACCTGCTCTACACCGCCGTGACCCGGGCCAAAAAATTGGTCATTCTGGCCGGCACCCGCCGCGCCATCGCCATCGCCTTGAAAAACAACCGGGTGGCCGAGCGGTTTACCGGGCTGGCGCAGCGGCTGCGGGGGGATTGAGGGTGGGGGTTGGGAGTTGGGGGACCAGGGAACGGCGTACGGACGCCGGGGTGTGTTAGAAAATGCATTCGGGCATTGACAGAAGCAGTGTTATTATGGCACCATTTACAGGCTGGAAATACGATTTAGAGAAAATTTTCTCGTAATTGGTGCCATAATAACTCTAAGTGCCTTTCTTGCTCGACCCTATTTTCCCCCCAATTGCCCATCGTCCCACGGCCGGCTGGCCCCGCGGCCGATCATGATCTCATGCTGGAGCGCTCTAAAATGATTCAAACCCCGAAAAAATCCCGCTACACCGGCGATATCGGCGAGGTCGTCCTCAATGCCGAGCAGGAGTACACTGCCGAAACTCAGGAAATCGAATTCAGCCCGGAGCAGCATGCGATCTGGGCCGACCTGTTTGCCGGGATCTACCGGCCGCAGTTCCGCGAGCACCTCTGCCGGGAATTCGAGGAAGGGTTCGCCCGGCTCCGGCTCGATCCGCTGCGGATCCCGACCATCGCCCACCTCAACGAGCACATCACGCCGCACACCGGCTGGCGCATTGAGCGGACGACCGTGCGCTACACCCGGGCCGAGGAGTGGTACGAGAAATTTGCGCGGCGGATTTTCCTGGTCACCGACTATCTGCGCACGCGGGATCAGCTGGAATTTACCCCGGAGCCGGATATGTTCCACGACATTTTCGGCCATCTCCCCTACCTGACGCTGGATTTTTACGCCCGGCTGGAAGACAAGTTCGCCCCGGCCTTTCTCCAGGCAACGGCCGAGGAGCGGGAAGTCATCAAGCGGCTGGCCTGGTACAGCACCGAATTCGGCCTGGTCATGGAGGGCAATCGGCTGAAAATCTTCGGCGCGGGCATCATTTCCGGCCGCGGGGAGCTGGCCAACACGATCATGGAGTTTTACCGGCTCGATCGCGACAATGTATTCGATTATCGGGGGGATGTCTACACGCAGATCTGCGAGTTGTTCTACGCCAACCGGGAGGATATCGGCCGGATCATTGACGGCGTCAACCGGCTGCACCAAAAAGGGGAAATGTCCTCCCAGGATCAGGGCTGGAATGTGATCCGCCGTCTCTACGACGAGCTTGGCATTCGCCGGGAGGGGTATTTTGGCGGCGATGTCTTGCTGGCTCCCTTCGATGTCGACTACATCGCCCGCATCCCCAAAACGGTGTACGCCTTCAACCCGCTCTTTTTCGTCTTTCCTTCTTTTGGGGATCTGGATCGGCTGCTCGACGATTACCTCGAGCCTATCGCCGCCCGGGCCTACCAGGACTGAGCCGGCCGCCCGGCCGTCACACCCGGACGCGGGCGACCCCAACCACCCCTTCGAGCTGGCGCCGGAGCTCGGCGCTGTACCGGGTGGCGCAGTTGGGGAAGTCGATCTGGAGCTTCAGATCGACCAGCTCCACCGTAATGGAATCGGAGCCGTTGTAGCGGCTGGCGATTTCCAGCAGCTGGCGGCAGGTCGACTGCCAGTTTCCCTCAGTGGCTACTTCAATCTTGATCGTGCGCGGCGGACCCGGCGGTTCTTCGGGCGCGCCGCTGCCATTCCCATTGCGGCCGGCGCTGCTCCTGGCCGGCGGCGGGGTGGGATCGCCGGGCGAATCCTGGTCGGGCCGTCCGGCGCCGCCCCCTCCGCCCGGTTCCAGGTTGTTGGCCCGCAGCCAGTCGTCGTCAAAATTGGGGGGTGGGGGCGGACCCTCTCCCGCCCGGGCCGCCGGCTCGATGGCCGGGGCTGGTTTTGCGGATTTTTCGCCCCGGGACGGCCGGGGGGCCGGTCCACCGGAGAGGGATGATTGCTCCGGTTCGGCCGGCTGGGAAATCGGGCCGGCGGCGGACGGCGCGGCTTCAGGTTCTTCGCCATCCTCGCCGTCTATCTCCTCGTCGGCCTCGTAGAAATCATCGACAGCCCCGTCGAAATAGCTGTCCGCTTCCCAGGGATCGGCCGGTTCCACCAGGTTGAGTGAAGTCTGGCTCACCCGCCGGGCGTCGGCTGGCTGGTTGAGCACCGGGTTGACGTCGATCCGGTCAACCAGGATCGAGATCGCCGTTTCATCTGCCTGGACCTTGCCGAAGACGAGCATCACCTGGTCGACGTGGGCCTGTTGGCGGCAGGCGGCCCAGGTGCGGGGGAAGAAGACGAGATCGACCTTGGCGGCCAGGTCTTCGAGCGTGCCGAAGGCCATCGGATCCCCTTTGCGCGTGGTCAGCGGCCGGATCGCGGTCAGCATCCCGGCGACCTTGACCTGGCGGCCGTTGCTGTTCGGATCGAGATCGGAGAGGGAAATCGAGATCAAATTCTGCAGCTGGGCCAGCGGCCGCTCCAGCGGGTGCTCGGAGACGAAGACCCCCAGCGCCTCCTTTTCCCAGGTCAGCACCGTTTTGTAGTCGGTTTTGGCAAACTCTTCTTCCGGCCGCAGCAGGTCGACTTCCATCTGAACCGGGGCGGCCGATCCGCCAAAGAGGGACATCTGCCCGGCGGCGGCCGCGTCGTGATGGGTCCCGCTGAAGCTGACCAGCCGATCGAGGGCTTCCAGGACCTGGGGAACGGTGCCGAAATCGTGCATGGCACCGGCTTTGATGATGAATTCGAGCGCCCGCTTTCCCACCCGGCGGAGATCGACCCGTTCGCAGAGCTCCTGGATGCCGGTAAATGGGCCGTTCGCCTCGCGCTCCTCGAGGATCAGGTTGATCGCCCCCTCGCCGGCATTCTTGACCGCTCCCAGGCCGAAGCGGATGCGCGGCCGCTCCCCGTCGTCCTCGATGGTGAAGTCGAGCGCGGAGCGGTTGATATCCGGCGCGGAGACTTCGATGCCGAGATTCTGCGCCTCGGCGAAATACCGCTGCACCTTTTCCGTTTTATCGCGCTCGACGGTGAGCATGGCCGTCAGATATTCGACCGGGTAGTGGGCCTTGAGAAAGGCGGTCTGACAGGTTACCTTGGCGTAGTCGGCCGCATGCGCCTTGTTAAAACCGTAGCGGGCGAAAAATTCGATGTCCCCCCAGATCGCCTGGCACACCGCCCGGCTGTAGCCGCGGGCCATCGCCCCTTCGGTGAACTTGATCTGATGCTCCTCCATGAGGGACTTTTTCTTCTTGGCCACCGCCTTGCGGATCATGTCGGCTTCGCCTGGCTCGTAGCCGGCCAGGTCGGAGGCGATGCGGATGATCTGCTCCTGGTAAACCAGGATGCCGTAGGTGTCCTTGAGGATCGGCTCCAGGTCGGGATGGTGGTACTTGACGATGTCCTTCTTATCGAAGATCTCGCCGTGCATCCGGCGGATGTACTCGGGGATGTTTTCCATCGGTCCCGGCCGGTAGAGGGAGATGGCGGCGATGATGTGGTCAAAGCGGCGCGGCTTCATCTCCATCATCAGGCGGCGCATGCCGGCCCCTTCCACCTGGAAAACCCCGGCCACGTCCCCCTTTTCGAGCATGTCGAACAGGCGGGCCGGATCCTTTTCCGGATCGGGCCCGACGTGTCCCACGTCGTAGGGGATGTTATCCATCGTATAGCGGATCCCATACCGCTCTTCGATGATGCGGGCGGCGCGGCGCATGACGGTCAGGGTGGAGAGGCCGAGAAAGTCGACCTTCAGCAGGCCGATGGCTTCGACGATTTCCATGGGCCACTGGGTGACCCGATCGACGCCGCCCAGCCCTTCGTCGCCGCTGGTCGGCCGGTTGAGCGGCACGTACCGGTGCAGCGGCTCGTCGGAGATGATCACTCCGGCCGCGTGGCTGGAAGCGTGGCGCGAGAGCCCTTCGACCGATTGGGCCGTGTCGATCAGGGTGCGGACAACCGGTTCATTTTTGTACCGCTCCAGCAGCTCCTTGGAAAAGAACTCGTTTTCGCTCTCCAGGACATTTTTGATTTTGACCGGCTTGCCCGGAATGGCCGGAATCAGCCGGGCCAGGGCATCGACTTCCGGGAGAGGCATGTCGAGCGCCCGGCCGACATCCCGGATGGCCGCCCGGGCCCCCATGGTGCCAAAGGTGATGATCTGTGCGACCCGTTCGTGACCGTAGCGCCGCTTGGCATAGGCCACCATCCAGTGGCGCACATCGTCGGGGTAGTCGAGATCGATATCCGGCATGGACACGCGGTCGGGATTGAGGAATCGCTCAAAAATCAGCCCGTTTTCCAGCGGATCGATACTGGTTATGCCCAGGGTATAGGCCACGACCGACCCGGCGCCCGAGCCGCGCACATTCCACCAGATGTCATTGGCCTTCCAGCTGCTGTAGTCATCGTAGGGGAAGGGATCCCGATGAATTTCCCACCAGTGATCAGAGCGGGCCGCCCACTCGCAGAGATCCCAGACGATGAGAAAGTAAGTTTCGAACCCCATGCGCCCGATGATATTGAGCTCGTGGTCGAGGCGGGCACGCAGCCGGCCGTCGTCTGCCGCCCGCTCGGTGCCGTAGCGCCAGGCCAGCCCGCGCTCGCACAGCTGCCGGAGGTAGCTTTCGGGGGTTTCTCCGGCCGGGACCTCGAACTGCGGCAGGTGGTAGCCTTCCGAATCGAGGACGACGTCACACCGTTCGGCGATCGACAGGCTGTTGCGCAGGGCGCCGGCAATCAGATCGTCCGGATACCCTTTGAACAAATCGACCATCTCGGCGAAGGACTTCAGAAAGTACCCTTTATCGGAGAAGGTCATTTTCGGGTTCTGCATCGTCGACCCCGTCTGAATGCAGAGCAGGACCTGGTGCGGATCGGCGTCCTCGGCCCGCGTGTAGTGCACGTCGTTGGTGACGAGAAAATTGTTTTCCAGGTCGAATTTTTTCGCCAGCTGGATCAGCTTCCGGTTGACCTCGCTCAGCTCGGGGATGCTGTGCTCCTGAAGCTCGATAAAAAACCGCTCTTTGCCGAAGATATCGAGATACTCTCCCATGAGCCGGTTGGCTTCTTTCGTTTTCCCGGCCAGCAGTGTCTGGGGAATCTCGCCCGCCAGGCAGCCCGACGTGGCGATGAGCCCGGCACCGAACCGGGCCAGGTAGGAACGGTCGATCCGAGGCTTGTAATAATAGCCGTCGAGCTGCGCAGACGTGGCGATCTCGAGCAGATTGAGATAGCCGGTCTGGTTTTCGGCCAGGAGCAGGAGATGGGCGCGGTCCCGGTCGAGCTGGGGATCTTTATCCACCATCGTGCGGGCGGCCATGTAGGTTTCGATGCCGATAATCGGCTTGATCCCGGCGGCGCGGGCCGCCCGGTAAAAGGGCATGGTGCCGTACATCGCTCCGTGATCGGTCAGGGCGATGGCCGGCTGGTTCAGCTCCGCCGCGCGCTGGACCAGGTCGTCGATCCGGCTGAGGCCGTCGAGGAGCGAGAATTCGCTGTGGCAGTGCAGATGGACGAATTGTTGGTGATCCTGGCTCATAACGGGTTGGGGAGACGAATGCTCCCGCGGTATTTTACCTGATTTGTGATCGGATTGGCGTTCAAGCTGGGGGCGGCGGCTCGCTTTGCTCCCGGCCGGGCGAAAATCCGTGTTGTTGCGTGATTGCTCGCGGCGAGCCAGTCAGGAGGATTTGTTGTATTGACCCGCAGGCGGAATTATAGCACAGAAGGAAATGGAGAAGAGAAATTTTAAGATAAAAAAAAAGGGAACAAAAGCGGCGGTTTTGGCCGGGTCGGCGCTCAGGAGAAACGGGTCGATTCGCGCACCCCGGCGCCGAGAAATCGATCGAGGAGCCGGTTCATTTCCCGCACCGCGGCGTAGCGGGCCCGGTATCGTTTGCCTTCTTCTTCGTAGTCGACGGTAACCAGGCGGGCGAGACGGAGGGTCTGGAGATGGTGCACGACGGTGGGCGGGCGCAGGCGCAGGCGGCCGGCCAGCTCGCTGGGGGTCAGGGATTCTTCCATGAGATAGCGCAGAATGCGCAGCCGGGTCGGGTCGGCCAGGGCCTTGAGGGACTGGTAGAGGGTGTCGGGGATGACCTCGCCGGGCACGATGGAGGCGTCGGCCGGCCGGCCGCCAAATAGAATCGTCTGGCGATTCGGGGACGGCGGACCGAGCAGCAGGAGCGGGCTGCCCCAGTACGAGGGCGCCAGCACGAGTTCGGCCGTCGGCGGCAGCTCCAAAAGATGAACTCCCTGGGACAGCTCCTGGAGCAGCTCGAGGATCGGCAGGGAGGACGCCAGCTTCTGGGCGTTTTCCAGGGCGGCCTCCAGGGCGGGGCGGAGGCGAATTTCGTCCTCGGCGAAAAAGGTGTCGTAGTAGGCTTCGAGAGCGGTCAGGAGCCGTTGGCCAAACAGCTCTGACCGGGCCCACCAGCGGAGCGAGAGGGCCATCCCCTGGCGCATGCCGCGCGCTTTTTCCTCCCCATAGCGGCCGGCGATGATGGCAAACAGGTCGGCTTCATCTTCGGGGGTGGCTTCGCCGGCCGCCGCGATCTGGATCAACCGCCGATCGAGCGGATCCTCCGTATCGTGCTCGATCATGGAGAGGCGAGCCAGCCGCTCGCCGGCCGGAATCCGGGCCAGGGCATCGAGCACAGTCGCTCCATCCTTGGGCGCCGGCAGCCGGCCGATCCACTCCAGGGGCCAGCCGAAAAATTCCATGGCTTCCTGCAGAAAATCCCGGCTCTCCTGCGGCAGCCGGGAGCGTACTCCGACCGCCCAGGAGGCGCGCAGGCCAAAGTCCCCCGGATTGTGCAGCGTGTGCAGACTGACAAAAAAGTCGTAGGCGGTGCCAATATCCCAGGAAAGTTTCGGTGTGGTCATCAGGTTATTCGGTGGGGCCGCGCCGATCCGGTGCGGCCGGCGGCGGCCGGATGGCTCATTGATCGGTTGCCTGGTTGCTCTGCGGGAACCTCACAACATGAAAATGTGTGTCTGTGACCTACCCATCACAGACACACAAAGTAAATGTTCACGGACCGTCACTGCCTCGTTTAGTCCGGTGAAACCAGAGGGAAGCCAGGCGGGTCAGGGCTGGAAAAAGAGAGGCTACCAGCCCGCCTGGCCGCCGTCCGGCGGGCAGGGGGGCTGACCCATCAGCTCCAGGCTGACACAGACCAGGCGCACGGCGTCCTCCCAGCGGCCGTCCCGAGCATATCGATTGGCCAGGTCAATCATCGCGTTACACAGGCGCTCGTATGGTTGATATCCGGGATCGACTTGTTTCATAAATCCTCCTGGCCATTAGACGACCGGCTATTGATTAGCTGGCTGTCTAATGATTAGATGTTAGTCTAATTCCAGCCGGTTGTCAATCCTCAGATTGACCTGACCGGCCGGGGTTGACAACCGCCGCCATCAACCCATAATACCGGGCAACCCGCCCGACAATTCTCCGCTGCCGATGACCACTCTGCTCTTTCCCGGACGCCACCTGCTGCACACCACCTTTCAAGCCGCCTACCTGCGCGCCGTTTTGCAAATGCCGCCGGAACGGCTCGATTTTTGGGGGGTACAGCGGCCACCGGCGGCCGCACCACCAGTCGACCAGGTCACCTTCGCCATCACCTCCAGCAACCAGGCGCACTCCCGCTACAACCCGATCCCCTTCCACGTGCGGGCCATCGGCGTCGACCGCTTCGCCCAGGCGCTCGAGCTTTCCCTGGGTATTCGCTACCGCATCCTGGGAATCCCCCACTACCCGCCCACCTCCCGCTTTGCGGAAATCACCCTCAAGGAAATCCTGGAGCAAACGGAAGGGGAACTCCACCTCACCCCGGAAAACTGCCTCGTTCTCTGCTCAACCCCGGCGGTGATGGATCAGTACAGTCAGCTTGGCTTCCCCATCCTGCCGGCCGAATATGGCCGTGAACCGCCGCATCCCCCGAGGCCAATCGACCTGGTTCAGCGCCTGGTGGCCGCCGGAGAAGGCTGGACTACCGACCCGAGCCTGCGGGCGGATCTGGATCCGGCAACCTTCGACCTGTGGCGGGATTTCCCCCATGTCCCCCGGCGCATCATCCGGCTGTGGCGAGACCCCCTGCTCAACGACGACGGGAGCCTGACCGCGGAACGGGACTACGCCAGCTACGCCTATGGCATGGGCAATCGGGAGATCATGGCCCTAAAATACGGCGATATTCGGGGCGGGATTCGGCCGGGGAAGATCGTCGACGAGGGATGCGCCGACGGCGCGCTCCTGGCCTTTATCGCCCGGGATTTCCCCGATTCCGACCTGATCGGGATCGAAATCACCGGGGAATTTATGGCCCGGGCCCTCGAGCGCCAGCGTGGTGGCGAATTCGGCGAGGCCTTTGTCCATTTCCACCAGCGGAATATCACCCGGCCAATTTTTGAAGCCAACAGCATCGACACGACGATCTGCAACTCGACCCTCCATGAATTGTGGTCATACGGGGGTGGGGCAGAGACGGTGCGCACCTATTTCAAGGCCAAATTCGACCAGACAGCACCCGGCGGCCGTCTGATTATTCGGGATGTCTGCGGACCGACCGGGAAGGATCAGACGGTGCTGCTCTGGCTCAATCCGGATGATGGGGAGGCCGATGTTGGAAAGCCATCCAGACCCGAATCCCGGGAGGCGCTTCGATTTGAGCTCAGCCGCCTCTCGACAGCTGAACGCTTCCACCGCTTCGCCCGCGACTTTCATGGGACCTTCGCCTTCGAAGAAGTGACGCTGGACGGCCGCCGCTTTTTCCGGCTGACACTGGAAGCAGCGGCCGAGTTCCTGAGCAAGAAGGACTATTTGGACAACTGGCAGAGTGAAATGCGCGAATCCTTCGCCTTCTGGGAATTCGACGACTGGAAACGGGAACTGACGGCGGCCGGCTTTACAATCCTGGAAAATCCCAACCAGCCGGAAATCAGTTCCAGGGTCTATACGAATCCCTGGATCGTCGCCAACCGCTGGGAAGGTCGAGCCGCCCTCTACCGGCAGGAGCCGGATGGCAATCTGATCCCCCTGCCCTGGCCGGAAACCAACATCCTCCTTGTGGCCGAAAAATAACCTGCTCCCCGACCCCCAACCCCTGACTCTTGCTCCCTACTAATCTAATTCATTCTCTCGGCCCCTAAAATACACACTTATGTCGAGCCCCAGACCGATTCACACCGGCCGCCACGTCCTGCTGTTCTTTATGGACGGCGTTGGCATGGGGGATCCAGATCCCGCCATCAATCCCTTCGTCACAGCCAATCTTCCCAATTTGAACGGTCTGTTCGGCCCCGACTGGTTCCTGGCCGGCGGTGGACCGCTGTCCAATGACCGGGCTTCCCTGGTGCCCACGGATCCAAACCTCGGGGTGGACGGCCGTCCGCAGAGCGCGACCGGGCAGGCGGTGATCCTGAGCGGCCGCAACGTGCCGGAACTTATCGGCGAACACTATGGACCCAAGCCGAATCGAGCCGTGCGGGAGCATCTGGACGCGGGGACCCTTTTCAGCCTTGTGATGGCCGGGGGCGGCACGGCCGCCCTGCTCAGCCCCTATCCCCAGGGGTATTTCGACGCCATCGACAGCGGCCGCCGGCTCTACTCGAGTGTTCCCTACGCCGCCGTCCAGGCCGGGTTATCCTTGATGACGGCCGAGGACCTGCGCCACGGTCGGGCGGTGAGCCCGGATTTCACCGGGGATGGATGGCGCCGTTTTCTCGGATACGACGATATCCCCCTGCGCACCCCGTACGCGGCCGGCCGCCTTCTGGCCGAGATCGCGCCCCGCTACACCTTCAGCTTCTTTGAGCACTGGCCCAGCGATCGCGCCGGCCACCGCGGCACCCTCGCGGCTGCGCGAGCCCACCTGGAAAAGATCGACCAGGCCCTCGGAGGGCTGTTAGAGGGGTGGCAGGATTCGACCGGTTTGCTCATAATTACCAGCGATCACGGCAATATCGAGGATAAATCCACCCGGCTCCACACGACCAACCCGGTGCCGACCATTCTCGTTGGTCCGGGCCATGCCGAACTGGCCGGCCGCATCCGCGATTTGACCGATATCACCCCCGTCGTCCAACAATTTTTAGGTCTTGAAGAAGGAACTGAATCACCTGTATGACCCCATTCGCGCCAAATAACCGGCCGCGCGCCGACCTGGAGCAAGACGAGATGCCCATTAATTCCGAAGATTTTCGCGACGTGCTGCGCCACTTTGCCTCCGGTGTAACCATTGTCACCGTGCGCAGCGGTGACCAGATCCACGGCTTAACTGTCTCCGCCTTCGCTTCGGTCTCCCCCACGCCTCCTTTTGTGGTCATCGTCATCGACCAGCGGCACACGGCGTTCGAACTGCTCGAAGCGCCAGACGCCGTTTTCGCCGTCAACATTTTGCGCGCCGATCAGCTGGAACTTTCCAATCGCTTCGCCTGGGTCAAGGACGAAGATCGCTTCGCTCTGGGGGATTGGACCTCGGCCGCTACCGGCGCCCCCATTTTGACCAACGCCCTGGCCTGGCTCGACTGCACCATCTATGATCGCCTGGTGGCCGGAACCCACACCATTTACATCGGGGAGATCCAGGCCAGCGGCATCCCGGAGCCGGACGCCGAGCCGCTGGTTTACTGGAACCGCGGCTATCGGCGGCTGATGCGGCCGGCACGGGCCGATTAATCACAGACCGCCCTCAAATTAACTGGCGGGGAGAGTATCATTTTCGAGGCCGAGGGCCATGAGATAGCCGCGCGCCCGCTCGGTGAGCGGAAACCGATTGACCAGGGCCCAGAAGCGCGGGCCGTGATTGGCCTCTTCCAGGTGGGCCAGCTCGTGCACGATGACATAGTCCCGCACCCATTCCGGCAGAGCCGCCAGCCGGTGGCTGATTCGGATGGTACCGGTGGTAGGGGTGCAGCTCCCAAACCGCTTCGTCTGATTGGTCACATAGCGAATGGAACGCCAGCGCAGGCGGCCATCGAAATAAGTCCTGTTCAGGTCCCGGGCCCTCGCTTCAAGTTCCGAATCGCTCGGCGGCGGCCGCCGCAGCTTTCGGGCCAACCGTCCCTGCAGCTCTTCGATCACCGGCTCGAGCTCCCGGTCGCTCATCCAGGCAGGGGCCAGAACCACCAGCACCCCCCGCTCCAAACGGGCATTCACCGTTTTCCGGCGGCGCTTACTGCGCCGAATTTCGACAGGCCAGGACAAGATAGTTCCGAGTTCCGAGTTCCGAGTTCCGAGTGGAAAGTTGAAAGTTGAAAGTGAAAAGGATTGCTTGGAGAACTGCCACTCAGAACAGATCAACCGCTCCCCGTTCCCTGTTCCTCGTTTCCCGCTCAGGTCTCCCCTTCTTCATTGTCCTCATC
>JBFFZG010000137.1:0-12527 GCA_041568735.1 Promineifilaceae bacterium (SeqCode) | reverse complement strand
TCGGCCGCTACCGGGTGAAATTCCAGGGTCATGGGTCTGGCTCAGGCGGTGTTCCCGGCCGCGGCGGAGGCCGTCCAGAAGCCATCGTGGACGGCGCGTGCTTCGGCCTCCAGCTCGGAGGCCGGACCCTCCACCTCGACCGGCCGCCCGCTGTGGGCGAATACCTCGCGGCAGGGCAGCAGGAGATGTTCCGGCGAGGGGCCGATCAGGTCGTAGAGATCGGTTTCGCTGAGCGCGAAGACGACCCGGCCGATGCCGCTCCAATGGATCGCTCCGGCGCACATGGCGCAGGGTTCGGTACTGGTGTAGAGGGTAAATCCGGCCAGCTCCCCGGCCGTAAAACGGGCGGTGGCCAGCCGGACGAGGTTGGTCTCGGCGTGGCCGGTCGCGTCCCGATCGGTGACGACGGTGTTCTCGGCCTCCAGCCGCGCCTGGCCGCTCCCGTCAACGAGAACGGCCCCGAAGGGGTGGTTGCCGCGGGCGCGGGCGCGGGCGGCCACGTCGATGGCAAGGCGGAGATAAAGCAGCTCTTCGGCGTGCATGGGATGCCTCCACACGATTTGACGGATTTGACGGTGCGAATATCAGCTGCCGGCTGCAGCCGGGCGGGGATTTTTCGGGATGAGCTTCACGCGGATCGGCCGCCTCCCGGTTTCCCCTTCTTTTTGGCGTCCGACCGGGCCCGGGATTCCTCGACCCGAAACCGGACCAGCTCCCCGATCAGGTCGTAGGGAATTGGCTGGTTCAGGGGTAGCTGTACCGTGCTTTTGGACGCCCGATAAGGGGCCACCTTCTGTTGAAAGGCCTCGTCCCCGGCCGGCACCGGGTAGACCCCGATGTGCTTCTTGTAGGCGGCGAAGCTGACCAGGTTCCCGCCGAGAGTGAAGGTCGGGATCTGGTACTTGATCGCCTCCTGGGCTTCGGGTGCGGCTTTTCGAATGGTCAGGCGGATCTGCCGCAGGATCTCCTGCACCGGCCCGGGAAAGCCGGCGATGTAGTGGTCAACCGCCTCAGATCCCGCTGGTTTCGCATCCATCATTTCTCCTCCAAAGTCAGGCCGGCATATTTATTGTAGCCATCTCTGGTGCGGCGGGGCAGGGGAAGTGCCTCCGCCGGCGGCTGCAGCAGGCAGATCTCTGGCAGGCCCCCGGTCCGATCAGGCGGCCGCCCGGGATTCCCCACCCCAGAGCTCGCGAACTTCATGCGTGATGTTGACCCCCAGCTGGGCCGCCTTCATGTGAATTTCCATCAGGACCTGGTCCTGCACCTCCAGCAGGGCGCGGGCGGCCGCTTCCGGGTCGTCGCTCTGGCCGCTGCCGATCGACTTCTGCCATTCGGTATCGGTGCGCCAGATCGTCGCCTGGCAGGTGGCCGCGATAAGCTTCAATTCGGCCGCCCGCGTTTCGTTCTTGAATGCCGCCTCAAACCCGCTGAGGGTGGCGATGAGCACGCCAAAGACGGTATACGTGAGCAAGACCCCCGGCCGCCCCTCCCCCAGCAGCTTCTCGGCCACCCCCTGGGTGGCCACCAGCGCCCCGAGCACAATGACGGCCACCCGCCCGGCCGCCCCCCAGGTACCCAGGCGGCCGGCCTGACCAGAAAGAATCTTCGCCAGGTTGTGCAGTTCGGTCTGGCGCTCGTAAATTCCCCGCTTCAGCAGCGACAACCCATGCTCATCGTACATGTTTCATCCCTCCTTGCCAGCTTGAATTAAAACACCAGGCAGCCACCGCGCAGAGCTGTTCCGGCGCCGGCTTATCCCTTCACGTAGGACAGTTTTTCCCGAATGACTCCCTGCGCCACGCGGTAGATGTCGACTCCCCGCACGTGCCCTTGTTCGCCGCGGCCATCCACCCGTTCGGTGCGCCAGCGCAGGATGCAGCGCTCTCCCAGGCCAAAAATCTCCTCAATTTCGATGCGCGCCGCCGGGGAGGCCCGGAAAAACGCCTCCCAGAAGCGGGTGACCGCCTCCCGGCCCTCATAGACCGCCCCGTCGGGGGGCGGGGCCGTGTTTTCAAAGCGGCAGTCGTCGCTCATGAGGGCCATCATCCCGCCCACGTCGTGCCGGTTGAAGGCCTCGTTGAAAGCCAGGACGACGCGCATCGCCTCTTCGATTTTCGACATTCGGATCGGGCTCATGGATCGATTTTACCTCCAATCGAATCGACAAACCGCCATCAGCCCGATCGCCGATTGTTTCATTTCAAGTCAATTGGGATGGGCCGGCCGCCGGCCGCCCGGGCGATCGGGGCAGTCGCCAAACCAATGGCAGCGATAATCACCCCGGTGTTGTTTGGGAGCCGACAACCAGCCTGGCGGGCTCATCCCTTTCTTGCCTGGGCGATGTGAGCCGACCTGGTGTAGACCTGCTCATCCCCGTCCATAAACTGTTCCAGTTCCGGGCTGATGGCCTGTTGAATCGACGCCGCGACCGCTTCGCGCTCATCGCTCTTCATGGCGGCGACAGCGGGGAGAAACGCGGCTGCCCCCGCCAGAATCTGAGAAATCAGCTGCGGATTATGCGGTTCGCGCACGGTATGGTCATGCGTGCTGACAGCCACATCGACGTACCCGGCCGCTTCCAACAGCGCCTGCAGTTCTCCCGCATCTCCCAGATTAAATGAAGGCACCAGGGCAGACACCGGGGCGTTCAGATGGCGGCTTACCGATTCCCAGATCAGCCTGGGGACCGGATTGTGTTCCAGGGAGCGCCACACGGCCAAGGCGATTCGGCCGTTCGGCCGCAGCACGCGAGCGATCTCACGCAGGGCGGCCGGTCGATCGGCAAAAAACTGCAGACCGTGCTGGCAGTAAGCCAGGTCAAAGGTTTCATTCTCCAGCGGCAGCGCCAGGGCGCTTCCCTCGCGCCACTCGATCGCCCTTTCAATCGGGGCGGACAGCTTGCGGGCCACTGCCAGCATGGCCGGATTGATATCGACCCCGACCACCCGGCCGCCGTCCCCCATAAGGGGAGCCGCCAAACGCGCTACCACGCCGGTCCCGCAGGCCACGTCGAGAATGTGTTCGCCTGGTCGCGGCCGCACCTGGTCGAGCAGAATGGCCGCAAATGGAGCCATCGTCGGTGTGACAATGCTTTTCTCATAGCTCTCCGCCGCCAGAACGGCCGGATCAACTTGAACTTTTTCCATGGGGGTCTCCAGCGGGTCAAACAGGCGGCGGTCAGCCGGCGCCGGCGACCCGATCGATGTCTGTCGAACGAAAAAGCGCGGTGACCGGCCGCATGGCAATCTAAGGTCGGAGCGCCTCCCGCAGCTGGGCAAGATGATCTTCAGCGTGCGCCACGATAAAGACTTCAATGACATCGGCCACGCTCATTTCCCCCCGGCGAATGTGCAGGCCGATTTTTCCACGCTCTGCCGGGGACATGGCGCGAATGGCCGCCGCGGCCGCGCGGATCTCCGCCTCGGCTTGCGGCAGCAGCTCTCCGGGGGTGAGGGCCGCCCCTCGCTCAACCCCTTCCAGCCGCTCCGGAGCGTCGAGCAGGCGGCCGAACGGCGGCGGTTCCCCCTGAGCGGCCATGATCCGCCGGCAGTGATCCAGCCAGTACGGGATCATTTCGACGAGGTGAGCCAGAATTTGAGGAGCGGTCCAGTCGGCGTCGGCCGGCGGCTCCGGCCAGGTGCGGCCCACATCCGTCGGGCTCAGTACCTTCTGCAGCTGGTCGTTGACGGCCAGAAGCCGATTCGCGTGTCCCTCAGCCGTCGTGCTGTTCTTTTCCATCGTCTAATCCTCCCTGCCGGTTCCGGCGAATAAACCCATGTTCCACCGATCAGAATGGTTTGAGCACCATCAGCCAGAGAATGACCACCAGGCCGCCGTAGCCGACCAGGGCGATCGGCAGCGGTTTGATGGCCGCCGCCTGCGCTGCGATCTCCTCTGGATCGGCCGGCGGCCGGGCCGCCTGCATCTTCCCCCCTTCGAAATAAGGCAGGCCGGCCGCCCGGCGCACCCGGCCGAACGGAATCGTGCCCATGGCCCACATCGCCAGAAACTCCAGGACGAAAAGCGCCAATGAGACCCAGATCCAGCCATACCCCCACCACTCCCCCAGGAAGCCGAGCCAGATCCCGGTGAGGAGCATGATCAGAAGGCTGAAATACATGAACCCCTGATAGGCCAGCGAGACGTCGAGCAGAGCGGCGATGCGCTCCCGGTTCGTTTCCCCGCGCAGCTTAAAGGCGACATTGGCCGACACCCCGTGAGCCATCATGAACGTAAAAGCGCTTAAGACGTGAAAAAAAACCAGCCAACGGTACATAAATTTCCCTCCGGGACTTATCTTCCTTCTCTCAAGAATCGATCGCCACCGCTTCTGTGGACGGCGACCGGCCGGCTGTTGCAGGCGGCAGGGGAAGCGCGCCGACGCCCGTGACCGCCTTTCACAATGACGCCTGTTAGCCGAGCACAGCCTACCAGGGTATGAAATCACATTCCAGGCGCCGAATCAAGGTCGGCGATGGTTGATGGAGCGAGTTGGCCGGTTCTCGTCTGCCGGCCGGAGAAGGGAATATAACGCCCAGACCGCGTCAATGGCATGGCTGTCCATTTGCAATTGGAGGAGAAAGGGGGTCTGGCAGGGGCCCCGCTTTTCAGCTTCCGAAAAAACGGAGAAACGCTGCCGATTGGCCGTTCTACCCTCAGTTTAGGCAGATCAGTGGCCCCTGTAAAGTCCCCTCATTCAGTTTTCGACGTAGCCATCGTCCCAGGTGCGGCCGGGGTCGTGGGCGCGCAGGTCGACCCCAAAATCGACGGCGGCCTTCAGCGCCAGGAGCACGGAGACCCAGCCGGCCGTGACCTCAAAACGGAACCCTTCCGGCACGCCCGTATCGGTCAGGGTCAGGTCGGTGCCGCCGCGTCCGTCGTCCGCCAGGGAAAAGCGGGCGATTGAACCGCCGTAGTAAACGACGGCGAAGCGGTGGGGCGGGTCGGCTTCCAGGATGCGTCCTTCCCACGTGGCTCCGTTGGGAAAGACAAAGTGAATCACCCCTTCGTCTTCCACGGCCGACTCCGCCCAGAAGCTGGCCCGGCCGGCATCGGTGGCCAGCGCCCGGTAGACGACCGCGGCCGGCGAGCGCAGATGCAGCCGCCAGCGGATCGCCTCCGGATCGTCTTGAAAAGCCATCAGCTCGCGCTGTGATCCTCGGGAGCCCGGCCGGCCTGGCGATCGAATCTCATGCTTCCTCTGCGGCTCCTTCCAGGAAAGGAAGCACGGCCCGCAAAAACAGATCGGGGGCGGTGTACATCGCGATGTGCTGCTGGCCGGGGAGGACGGCCGTGCGAGAATTGGGGAGGGCGGCCCGCAGCGCTCTCACTCCGGCCTGGAATACTTCCGGACTCTCCTCGCCGACGAGGAGCAGGGTGGGCACCGCCATGGAAGCGAAGCGCCGGGGATTGAAAGCACCGGCCGCCTCGACCCGCATTTCGCGAGGCAGCGTGTGGACGGACGCCAGTCGGGCCGGCCACAGGGGAGATGATCGGACCTGATCGATTTCCTCTTCCGACATCTGCACGATCTCCCGCAGGAAGGTCAGGTAGAGCCCCTCGCGATCGCCCGCCTCGAGGAGCGCCTCCAGCCGGCCGGTGAGTTCCTCGGTTTCATCTCCTTCCTCCGGCAGGGCAATGCTCGGTTCGTACAGAATGAGCCGGCTGACGTTGGCCGTGCGCAGGCAGGCTTCCAGGGCGATCAGCCCACCAAAAGAATGGCCGAACAAGGCCACCGGCTCGTTCTGAGCGTTGATAACGGCCACAATATCCTCGTATTCCCGCTCGATATCGTACACCGGTCCATCCCCGCTCTCCCCGCGCCCCCGCCGGTCGGGCGCGATGACCGCAAACTGGGCCGCCAGAGACGGGATGACCCCCACCCAGGCCACCACCGGGTTGGCCCCGCCCGTCCCGTGGACGAGCACGAGCGGCGGGCCGCTGCCCCGCCGGTGGCAGGCGATCGGCGTGCCATCCGCTGAAACTACAACATCCATGGCGCCTCCTAGAATCTGGGTATGATCCCGCCGGTTTGCTCCCGGTAGCGGCGGTACGATTCGCCAAATGTCTCCAGCAGCATCTTCTCTTCCGCCCGCACGCGCAGGATGTAAAAAGGAATGAAGACGGCCAGGTCGGCCCAGCCGGCCACCCAATTCTGCAGCAGCAGGATCTGGGCCACGACCCAGACCCACTGGCTGGCGTACATCGGGTGGCGGATGAACCGGTAGATGCCGGTCGTAATGAGGTTGTGCCCTTCGTAGATCTCCAGCGAGGGGGACCAGTTGGTCTGCAGATCGCGGTGGGCCCGGGTGAACAGCAGGAGGGCGATCGCCATCAGCCCCACGCCGGTCCACCCCATCCAGGTGGGCAGCGTGTAATCGGCAAAAGCCAGCCAGTCGGTCACAGAATAGATCAGCGGCAGGATGACCATGGCCGCCAGCAGGAGTGCAAGGATGATTTTTTCGGTGCTCGTTACGCGCTGGTCGGTTTTGGCGGCCGTGCGCACGGCCTGCCGGTAGGGAACGCGGATGGCGATTTCTATAACGATCCCGGTCCAGTAAACGATTATGAAAAATGCCGGCATTTTTCCGTCCCACTCGGTTTTCAGCCGCCTGCCGGCCCGGCCGCGTGGTTAATTCAACCGGGCCGGCCAGGGGCAGATCCCCCGTCTCGTAGCGGAGAACGGTCTGCCGGTTGGCGGCGTCGTGGCCTGTGGCGAACATATCCTCGATGGTGATGGCGGCCTGTACGCCGCGGGAATGGGCCCGCTGCAGGTAGGTGCCCGGCTTTTCCCGCGACGCCTTGAGAACGACGACCGGTTGGACGCACAACGGCAGGTAGATCTGCCCGGCGGCGTCCCGGTAGACCTCGCCTAAAATCTCCTCATCGCCGCCGATAATCCCGGAAGTCAGGAAGGCCACGACGTTGAGCTTCTGCCAGACCGGCAGGTCATCGGCCACGGCGATGGCGATTTTTGTGTCGAATGCCATCGGTTGAGTGAACCCTTCTTTGCGCCTGGTTCACTCCCGATTTTCACCGTTTCCGCCGTTTGCGCAACTCCTGCCGGCCGGCGCTGTCCGCGGCCGTCTAAGGGGCGGGCTTGTTGATAATCGGCAGGTTGACCGCCGGGAAGCTGTACTGGTAGCGGATGCGAACCCCGCAGATGCGCAGATTCGAGGTGGTGCCGCCGCCATAGTCGAGCCGGAGGCTCAGAGCCCGGTTGGTATTGTCCACCACGTGCGAGAAAAAACCACTGCCTGTCGAGCTCTGGCCGGGCTGCCCGCTGGAAGTGGCCGAGGCGATGGTGGTGAAGCTCCCGGCCCCATCAAATGAGAAAAGGTGGGCACCGGCATTATTCACGGCATCGTTGTCGTAGAAATAAACGCGCATGAAGTCAATTTCCGCGCCGTCGGGCAGCTGCAGCGTCTGTTCGGAGAACGAGGCGCCTCCTGTCCGATAGACACAGCCAGCGCCGTAGTAGTTGTAGGTCATATTGTCGTCGTAGGGGACAAAGGTATTGGCTGAAGTGAAGCGGAAAAACTGAGCCGTCGGCAGGGTGGGGGCTGCGACGCTTTCGACTTCCTCAACTGCGGTCGGCGCCTGCAGGTCTGCGCCGGCGGCCGGCTCTCCCGGCGCCGCCATTGGCTGCCGATCCGCCGTGCCGGGTTGGGCTCCGACCAGATCCTCTTCATAAACCTCGTTGGACATCGATCCCGGTAGGTTGGGCTCACCGTTATCCGGGCTCTGGGCGGACACGACCAGGGCCATGGCCAGGGCCAGGAGCACGGTCAGCACGAGGCCGCCGACCAGGTGGCGAGCGGTGAAAGGCAAACGAAACATGGGTCCTCCTTCCTGCACCGTTCAGGTCAAACAGCACCGATACGCTGGTGACTCCGGATCATCCGCAAGCAGCCGTCCGGCTGCCGGGCTCCCTCTGGCTTATTCGGTTGTTCTGCGCGTGGATTCCTGGCGGATATTATGCCATAAAGTGAAGCAAAACTGCCTTTCTTATTCAATTAAGCTCCCGACCTGTTCCCCCAACATGGCCGGTACCGCCCCCATTAATCGGCCGGCACGCTCTCCCCATCGCCGGCCTTTTCCCACCCCTTTTCGCTGATGTAGGCGATCGACTGGTGGCGGAAATAGGTGTCGTACAGCTCGGCATAGTGGCCCCCGGCTTCCAGGAGCGACTCGTGGCTCCCTTCTTCGATGATCGCCCCCCGGCTGAGCACGATGATCCGGTCGCAGCTGCGCACCGTCGACAGCCGGTGGGCGATAACGATAGCCGTTGTCTGCTTCATGATCAGGTCGAGCGCCTGCTGGATCTGCGACTCGGTAAACGGGTCGATGCTGGCCGTGGCCTCATCCAGAATAAAGATGCGCGGCCGGGCGATCAGCACCCGCATCAGAGCCACGAGCTGCCGCTGCCCCATCGACAGCCGGCTGCCCCGCTCGCCGACAACCGTGTGCAGCCCGTCGGGCAGGGTCTCGAGCCATTCTCCCTCGCCAATGCGGCGGGCCATTTCCAGAATCTCGGTCTCGGTCGCTTCCGGCCGGCCGTAGCGGATGTTCTCCAGCACGCTGCCGTCGAATAAAAAGGGCACCTGGGAGACGATCCCGATCTGTTTGCGGTAGGCCGGCAGGTCGAGGGTGCGAATATCCACCCCGTCGATCAGGATTTGGCCCCCCTGGAACTCGTAAAAGCGGGCGGCCAGCTTGATGATGCTCGACTTGCCCGCCCCGGTGTGGCCGACGAAGGCGACGCTCTCTCCCGGCCGGATCGTCAGGCTGAAAGCCGGCAGGACCACCTCCTGTTCGGTGTACTGGAAGCGAACCTGCCCGAATCGGATCTCCCCCCGGAGTGGTTCGATGTGCGCCGCGCCGGTCTGCACCACGCGGGGATCGCTGTCGATCAGGGCGAAGACCCGCTCGGCCGCCGACAGCCCCTGCTGGAACTGGCTCCAGAAGGACGAGGCGTTGATCACCGGAAACCAGAAGCGGTCGACCGTCTGGATGAACAGGTACCAGGCGGCGATCGAGATCAGGCCGGCAATGGCCGCCCGGCCGCCAAAATAAAGCAGGGAGGCCGTGGCCAGCCCCGACAGGGTGTTCAGGATTGGAAAGATATTGGCCAGGACGAAGCCGCGGCGGACGTTGAGCCGGTAGGACTGCCGGTTGACGCCCATGAACTCCTCGTAGATGAACCCTTCCTGGCGGAAGTTCTTGGCCACGCTGATCCCGGTGACCGCTTCCTGGATTGACCGGTTGACCTCCCCCAGCGCCCGCGACGACTGGCGGGTCACCCGCCGGGCGAGTGTGCGGAAGCCGAGCGCCACCCAGACGACGACCGGCGCGATGGCCAGCAGCAGCAGGGTGAGCTGCCACTGAATCGTAAACAGCCAGACGATCAGGATCAGCGAAACGGATATCTGATTGATCACGTCCAGGCTCAGCGTGACGATCTGGCCAAACTCCTCCGTGTCGCTGGTAATGCGGCTGACGATGCGGCCGGTGTTGAATTCGTCGTAGAACGAGAGATCCTGGCCGGCCGCGGCGTTGAAGGCGTCCTCGCGCATCGACTTGACCGTATCGGCGATAACCTCCGTCGCCAGCAGCCGGCGTATCCAGTTGATCCCCCAGTTGGCGACGCCCACGACAAAGACGACGATCAACAGGACAGTGATGGCCTGCTGGCCGGCTGCCGGCTCTTCGAGCAGGCGCACCCCTTCGGCGATGATGATCGGCAGCCCGGCCCCCATCAGCGCCATCAAAAAGGTCGTCAAGATGATCGTCGCCACCTTGCGCCGGTAGGCGGAAAAATACCCCCAGATGCGGGAGACGAGCTCCCGATCCGAATACTGTCGATCGTAGGCCTCCGCTTCGAGGCCGCGCATGATTGCTGCCATGTGGTTGTTATCTCGCCCGGCTCAGCCGGCAGGTGAGCCGCCCCGGTGATTGTGTCCAGGGGGCCGCCGGGCGAGCAGCGGGCGATTCGTTCAGTGTAGCCGGTTTGGATCGCCTTTCAAATAAGAAAAGGACAAGCGCCGGTCCCGGCCGCGTTATGCCTCTTCTTCGCGGACCCCGCTCCCTTTATTGACCGTCGGGTCGGCCAGGTGGGCGGCCACATCGACCCCCGGCACCAGCCGCAGCTTGTAGACCCCCTTGAAATCTTCCGGATCGGCCGGCCGCCCCTTGCGCATGATCTGGATCAGGCCGGCCTGGGCCTGGTGCACGGCCGTCACCCGGATCCGGGGCAGCAGCGCCTGCCAGCCGATGTCGAGCAGATCCATGGCGATGTCGGTCGGATTCACCGACTTCTCCGCCCCGGCGGCCGCACAGATCTCCAGAATCCGGTCGTACAGCATCTCGTCACTGATTTTGTGCCTGTTTCTTCGTGCCATAATCCCTCGATTATAGAGCAACCTGTACCATTGAACAGGCCCAAACCGGGCAAAGGGGGGAAGTAGGGCGCCGGCCAGCAGGGTAAAGTGGGGGAAATAAGATGAAAGTCGAAAGTGGAAAGTCGAAAGGGTTCGGTGTGCGAGCCGCGCTCCATTAACCCCCAACCCATACTTTAAACTTTCCACTTTAAACTTTCCACTTAAAGGAGAAACGATGTCCCCCAAAACCATCTTAATTACCGGCGGATCGCGCGGGCTGGGGCTGGCGCTGGCGCGGGAGGCGGCCCGGGCGGGCTGGAACGTGATCATCGACGCCCGCGGAGCGGCCACGCTGCGCGTGGTGCAGGCGGAGCTTGCTGAATGGGCGGCCGTGGTCGCCCTGGCCGGCGACATTGCCGATCCCCACCACCGGGCGCTGCTGGCCGAAGCGGCCGGCGCCTTCGGCGGACTCGACGCCCTCGTCAACAACGCCGGCATCCTCGGTCCCAGCCCCCAGCCGCCCCTGCTCGACTACCCGCTCGAGACGCTGGAAACGGTCTACCGGATCAACGTCACGGCCCAGCTCGGCATGGTTCAGGCACTGCGCCACAGCTGAAGCCCGGCGCGGTCGTCGTCAATATCACCAGCGACGCGGCCGTCGAGCCCTATCCCGGCTGGGGCGGCTACGGCTCGGCCAAGGCCGCCCTGGAGCAGCTGACCCGCATCCTGGCCGCCGAAAACCCGCAGTGGCGGGTCTATGCCGTCGACCCCGGCGACATGCAAACGGCCATGCACCAGGCCGCCTTTCCCGGCGAGGATATCAGCGACCGGGGCCTGCCCGAAGAAAGCGCGCCGGGCATTCTCGCCCTCATTAAGAACGGGCTGCCGTCCGGCCGGTATGAGGCGCGCCAGCTGGTCAGTGAAAAGCTGAAAGTGGAAAGTTGAAAGTGGAACGGTTTGAGCTGGAGGTTTGTCATGAATGAACTGGCCCAGAAGGAAATGCCGCTGGTTCAGGAGCGGATCTTGAAAGGACTGGATTTCGCGCTGCCGCCGGCGCTGGAGGCGGGAGAACCGCCTGAGGCGCGCGGGCTGCGCCGGGATGACGTGCGGCTGATGGTCTCGACGATCCACGACGATCGCATCACCCACAGCCGTTTCCACCGGCTGACCGAATTTCTGGAAGCCGGGGATCTGCTGGTCATCAACACCAGCGGTACGCTCAATGCCGCGGTGCCGGCCACCCGCGCCGACGGCACACCTTTTGAACTTCATCTCTCCACCCAGCTCCCCACACAGTTCTGGGTGGTGGAAATGCGGCAGGTAAAGGGCGGGGAGACGGCCCCATTTTTCGACCTCGTCCCCGGCGAGCGCTTCTCCCTCCCGGCCGGGGGCGCCGTCACGGTGCACCGGCCGTACTGCGGCCAGAACCGCGCCGGCTGCGAATCCTCTCGCCTCTGGACCGCGTCCTTCGACCTGCCCCTGCCGCTCGTGGAATACCTCGACCGGCATGGGCAGCCGATTCGCTACAGTTATGTCGTGCAGGGCTGGCCCCTGGAATACTACCAGACGGTCTACGCCACTGAGCCCGGCAGCGCCGAAATGCCCTCGGCCGGGCGCGCCTTTACCCCGGAATTGATCACCCGGCTCGTCGCCCGGGGGGTGCAGATCGCTCCCGTCCTGCTGCACACCGGCGTCGCCTCACTCGAAGCGCACGAACCTCCATACGAGGAGTTCTTCCGGGTGCCGGCCCCGACGGCCGCACTGGTCAACCAGGCACGCGCTGCCGGCCGCCGGGTGATCGCCGTGGGCACCACCGTTGTGCGTGCCCTTGAATCGGCCGTCGAGCCGGACGGGCAGGTGCACGGCAGCTGCGGCTGGACCGATCTCGTCATCACGGCCGACCGGCCGCTGCGCGCCGTCGACGGCCTGCTGACCGGCTTCCACGAGCCCAAGGCAACCCACCTCGACATGCTCGCCGCCCTGGCCGGATTCGACCACCTCGAACTCGCCTACCAGGCCGCCCTCGAGGAAAAGTACCTCTGGCATGAGTTTGGGGATCTACATCTCATCCTACCTTGAAAGAAGTTGAAAGTGGAAAGTCGAAAGTCGAAAGTGGAAAGTCGAAAGTCGAAAGTGGAAAGTCGA
>JBFFZG010000136.1:0-12579 GCA_041568735.1 Promineifilaceae bacterium (SeqCode) | reverse complement strand
GCACGGCCGGGGTCGGACTGGTCAACCCGGCCGACACCAAAGTCGGTACGGCGACCTGCAGCTGGACGGCCAACCTCGGCAGCCAGGACAGCCTCACCGTCCAGGTCGGCCTGATCGTCACCGGCTACTACACGCGCAACAGCACCTCCGACGACGAAATGGTGACCGTCTCGAAGCCCCTGGCCACCAACTTCATCACCGGCGGCGGCTATCTGGTTCTGGCGAACTCGGCCGGGCAGCTGGCCGGGGAGCCGGGGACGAAGATGAACTTCGGCGGCGGGGTCAAGTTCAACAAGAAGGGGACCAACCTCCAGGGGCGGATCAATCTCATCTTCCGCCACATGGAGGCCGACGGGCTCCACACCTACCAGATCAAGAGCACCGCGCTGAATTCGCTGGTGGTCAATCCGGGTCCGGGCACGGCCGTCATCAACACGAAAGCCAACCTGATCGACATCACCAACCCGGACGCGCCGATCATCATCGACGGCAACGCCGTGCTGCAGGTCACCATGGATGACAACGGGGAACCGGGGACGAACGACACCCTCGGGGTCACGTTGTGGAACACCGGTGGGGGGCTCTGGTTCTCCAGCCGGTGGAACGAGGTGAAAACCGTCGAGCAGGCGCTCGGCGGCGGCAATCTCATGGTTCACTGAGTACGGGGCCGATCTCACGATCGGAACGGAATCGATCGTAGGCCGAGTTTTAAACTCGGCCTACGCTTTTTTACGTTTGGCCGTTCTCGCTGTCCGGGAACTCCTGGAGGTCGATGTAGCTGGCCTTCTCCCATTCGGCCGTCGTCCGCCGCTCCCCCTGCAGCGCCCGCCACTCGGCCGCGATGGGGGTCAGCCCCAGCTCCCGGACGAGCCGCCGGGCGGTGAGGCCGATGATCATGGCATAGGTCGGGTAGGCCAGCTCCAGCTCGGCGATCTGGTGGATCTCCAGCCGGCCGGCCATGCAGGCGGCGGCGATCTGCACGACTTCCAAGGCCTGCTCTCCCACGACATGCGCGCCCAACAGCCGGCGGGTCTGGCGGGAAACGACCAGCTTACAGAACCCCTCAGTCCGGCTGTCGATGACCGCCCGGTCGAGGTCCCGGTAGGCAGTCAGAGCGGTGATCGGGTCAGCTTCACTCCCGGCCTGCGCCTCGGTCAGACCGACGCTGCCGTATTCGGGATCGGTAAAGCCGCCGTGGGGAACGATCTGGTGGGCGAAGGAGGCCGCCTGCCCCAGCACGGCGTTTTCGGCCGCGCGGCGCGCCTCGTGGGCGGCGCTCTGAACGAGCATCATGCGGCCGTTGATATCTCCCGCGGCAAAAATATGGGGAGCGCTCGTCTGCATCCCTTCGTCGGTGACAATATAGCCCCGCTCGGTGCGCACCCCGGCCGCATCCAGGTTGAGTTTTTCCAGGTTGCCCACCCAGCCGACGGCCAGGATGATTGCGCCGGTACGCCGCTCGACGGTCGAATCGTCACGGCGAAATGACAGGCGCCAGCTGGCGCCGTCTGGCGCCAGCCGCTCCAGCCCTTGAATGCCGGTGAGGACCTCGATGCCACGGGAACGAAAGCCGGCCGTCAGGGCGGCCGAGACGTGATGATCTTCGCCGGTAAGCAGCCGCGGCGCCGCCTCCAGCAGGGTCACATCGGAGCCAAAGGCGTTGAAAATGGTAGCCAGCTGGCAGCCGGTGGCCGCCCCGCCGACGATCGTCACGGCCGGGGGAACCTGGCGCAGCCGCCAGACATCGTGATGGGTGAGCGCGTGCTCCGATCCGGGAAAATCGATACGGCGAGCATGGCCGCCGGCGCAGATGATGAAGCGATCGGCTGCCAGACGCCGGCTGCCGCCGATCTCCAGGGTGTGGGGATCGACGAAACGGCCGTCCCCCTGACCGACGAACAGGGTGACCCCGGCATTCTGCAGATTTTCGATCAGCTGCTTCTTGTCGTGAAGCCGCTCAATGGTCGTCTCCACGCGGGTCATGAGGGTTTCAAGATCGACCTGCGGGGCGTAAGGCACGAGCCCGAAGGCGGGGAACTGGACGCTGTCCCTGGCCAGGCGGGCCGCTTTGGCCAGCACCCGGGTGGGGGCGCAGCCGTCATTGGTGCAGGTCCCGCCCATGAGCCCGCCTTCGACCAGGGCCACCGAAGCCCCCAATTCCCGGGCGCGCAGGGCGGCCGTGGTGCCGGCCGGTCCTCCTCCGATCACGATCACGTCAAACATGGCGGGGTTGCCTCCTCAAGCGTCTGGCGGCCGGCGAACGAGGGCGGCCGGCTGTGCTGCCGCAAGCATACAAAATGCCCTGGCGGCTGGCCAGGGCATTTTGCAGAAAAGCGGAATTACCAGACGTTCTGTTTCAGTTGAGAACGCGGCGGCGCAGGAGCAGTCCGGTGGTGGCGGCTGCCAGGGCGCCGGCCAGGAGGAGCAGAGCCCACGGCTGCTCGACCGGGGTGGCGCTGCTGCTGGCCATGGAGACGGCCGTCACCGTGCGGAACTGGATGCAGACGCTGGTCGGCACGACCGAGTTGGGCGTTTCGATGTCGCCGGTGCCGTAGAGGGTATCCGACCAGTGGACCAGGATGATCTGATCCGCGCCGTTGGGAAGGTTCACCGTGCCGCCCAGCGGGCCGACCCATTCATCCGACAGCCAGCCGGTGATGATGCCGTCATCGTTTGGCGCGCCGGAAAAATCTCCGGTGTAGGGGGACTGGTACTGGATGACCCCATTCTTTAAAAAGACGATCTTAAAGCGCTCGTCGGCCTGTTCGCCGGTCGTCCCGCGGTCGGTATAGCCGTCCCAGGCCACCGCCTCGGGAATCGTTACCTGGACGTTGGCACCGTTCTTGACGGCTTCCGGGATCAACGCGCTTGGGATTTCAAAGCGGGTCACGCCCGGGAACGGCGCGCCGCGCGAAAAGCGGACCTGGACATTGGGAATGCCGCTCGGGTTGAGATCGGTGACGTCTACCGTCTGGCTCCACAGGAGATCCCCCTGGGGACAGGTCGGCTGGGTGGGATTGGTCATGACGAACTCATCGGCCTCGACCTCGACGGCCGCCAGGAAGGCCACCAGAAGGGCCAGTCCCAGCATGGCGATGGACCAGAGAATTGCGCGGTTGGGCAGTGCTGCCTGTCTCATTGAAGTACCTCCATTTCTCACCATTCCTATTCGTTTCGATCAGTGCTCCCCGTTTGTACCGGGTTCCATTGGCAGCGTCTCTGGTGGAGACAGCGCCGCACCCGGCTGTGGTCTTCCCCTGGGAACAGACCGGCCGCCTGAGGCAGGCCGTCAGTACTCAGAGTACTCAAGTCCCATTACATTAAACCTTAAGATCGTCTCAGATTTGGTTATAAATTGGTTATAAATTGGGAGTTGGCGCCCGCTGGACGGCCGTACCTGCCCCCGGTTAAATAACCGGGGCACAGGGACGAAGCGTTAATCTACCCGGCCGGTTCAGGGGAGCGGATAGCAGTTTCCGCTTTCCGGCCGGACCGTGTGATCCGGATTGGCCACCAGGACACACATCTGAGTCGCCCCACCCGGACGGCTGCTGACGGGATAACCGGTGAAGGGGCTGGGGCCTCCATAGATCATCCACGGTCCGCTTCCGGGCACCCCGGCCTGACTGGGTGGAACCGTATTGTAAAAGAAATGGAGATGGGTGCCGGGCAGCTGTTCGACAAACCCGGTGGTCTGGTAAGAGACGGTGTAGGAATCCCCCGCGATCCCGATGGCCAGGATTTTAGATTGAAGCTGCGTGAACTGCCTGAGTATCGACGGCAGATAAACGACCGCTTTATCGGAGCCGACCGCGATCTGGAAGGTGTCGGTGGTGGTGCCCAATCCGTTGTCGGCCGTCACCGTGACTGTCTTGGGACCGGCTGTACTCCAGGAAAAGGCGGCCGTGTCGGTCAGCTGCAGGGTCTGACTGATGATGGCATCCTGTTCGGTCGCCTCCCAGGTCATCGTCAGGGGAAGCGTGGTGGAAATCGGCTGGACGACCGCCGTGAACAGGTGGTCGGTATCGACGGCACCCGCAGCCGGCCCGCTGATCACCACCGGGTTCGGGGCGGCCCCATCGGTAATTTGCAGCATCCAGCAGCGCAGCGACCCCGGGGTCGTGGATATTTTTTGCAGCTGCAGGGTCCAGACCCCGTTGCCATTTTCCCCGCGAAAGGCATCGAGCGGCTGCTGAGGTTGGATCGCATAGGGGGTTTCAAAAGAACGGAAGACATCGGGGGTCGTAAAATCAAACAGGCTGACATCGTCCAGGACGAGATCGGCCAGCGGATCCCCGATCAGGTTCTGGTTTTGCTCCCGGCAGCGCGCCCCAAAATTCTTTCCCTGGTCCCCGACCTGGCTGAACAGCTGGACGGTCGTCCCTTCGGGAGAGGTCAAACTCGCGGTTAACGTTAAGACATCGCCGGTCGAATCATTTTCGACAAACATGGCCACGTTCACATCGGCAATTGGCTGAGTCATGACGACCGTAATCTGGAAATTGGCGGTGCCATCCGGCAGGGTGCCGCCGTTGCTCGAACTCTGGGAAGTGTCGGGAAAAACCCACCATTCGGCCGCAAAACGGCCGTCATCCACCAGGCAGTCCCCCACGGTGGCCCAGATATCCTGTGAGGATGTTTCATTCAGGGCCATGATCATCCGGTGGCCGGGCTGGAGCATCGTATTGTTGGTCCACTTCAGGGTGAAATAATCGCTGTGAGAGACCGTCGTTCCCCCCGGAACGGGAACCGGGTTGCTGGCCAGGGGCAAACTTTGGGCGTTTAGAATTTTCACATTGCCCGACTCCTGAACCCACCAGGCGCCGGTCACCGAGACGGACGATCCATTGCGAGCGAAGCCGATTTCAATCCCATCGCGGCAGACGCGCACGATGTCGAAATAATTCGAGCCGTCCACCTGGGCGAAACGACGGGCCTGGGCGGTTTTCAGGCCCAGGATCAGGAGCCCCAAAACAATCGAGGCCAACATAAAGGGACGGATGATTTTTTTCAAGGTTAATTTCCTCCAAATTAGGCCGCTGTTCTTTTTATCTTCTAAAGCAGCCAATTATTCAAGGGATAAACGGCGTTTCTCAGATCATTTGTTGGCTGGCCAGGCAGACCCCACCTCAAATTCAGGATTTTTATCCCCCCTCAAACAATGAATGGGGCGCACTCCACAATCGATTTTTCCAAAGGCACTGGCAAGATATGCCGGAGTGCGGGGCAGTCTGACCTCTGGATTTGTCATCAGGATCGCAGCATGCTTCATGTCGATTCGAAAACGGCCGCCTTGACCGGACGGGTTCTCCGACAGGGAGCATGGGGATCCGGGTGACTGGCGCAGGATAGTCACGGTCTCCACCATTTTCCCCTGCGAGATTTCGAAATTAGGGAAAGAAATTCAGCCTTCACGCTTCGTCATCAGCAGCCTGATTTGGATCGAACTCAGATCAGAGCAGCACAAAAACAGACAGATCCTCCTTGGGAGAACCATCAGGGAATGGAATAGCAGCTGCCCCTCTCAAGAAGTCCCGCATGATTCGGATTGGCCGCCCGAATACACATCCGGACTGCCCGGGGCGGCCGGCCCCGGGCAAAAAAACCGGCGAAGGGAATGGAACCACGATCGATCACCCGCGGCCCCGTGCCGGGAACGCCGGCCGGATCGGGTGGAATCGGGCGGAAAAGAAAGGGAAATGGGTGCCAGACAATGGTTCGCCAAACCCGGTGGTCCCAAAATCCACGGCAGCAAACTCCTCTGCCATCCCCACAGCCCGGATGTCGGGTGGAAGGGGGGAAAACTGATTCACAATCGAAGGCAAATAAACGTATTTCAGGTTGGTGATCGGCGTCGCTGTGGGAGTGGCCGTCGCTGTGGGGGTATTGGATGGCCCGGGTACAGGTGTGTCCGTCGCCGTTGGGGTGTTGGATGGCCCGGGTAAAGGAGTGGCTGTCGCCGTTGGGGTGTTGGATGGCCCGGGTAAAGGTGTTGCCGTCGGGGTGTTGGATGGCCCGGGTAAAGGGGTTGCCGTCGGGGTGTTGGATGGCGCGGGTACTGGTGTGGCCGTTGGGGTATTGGATGGCGCGGGTACTGGTGTGGCTGTCGCCGTCGGGGTGTTGGATGGGGTCGCCGTGGGAGTGGCCGTCGCTGTCGGGGTGTTGGACGGGGTGGACGTCGGCGTGGGACTGGGGATATTTATCTCGAACGTATCGGTGATGAACCCTATCCCGTTTTCTGCCGTAACGGTAATGGTTTTGAGGCCGTAGCTATCCCAGGAAAAGGCCGCCGTGTCGGTCAGCTGGTAGGTCTGGCTGATCAGGGTGCTCTGACCGGATGCCTGCCAGGTCATCGTCAGCGGCAAGGTCGTGGAAATTGGTTCTACAGCGGCCGTAAATTCATAGAGGGTATTCAGGGATCCCGAGGTTGGTCCGCTGATCGTGACGGGGTTCGGGGCGGCTCCATCGGTGATCTGCAGCATCCAGCAGCGCAGGGTTGCCGGTGTCGTGGAATTTTTTTGCAGCTGCAGGGTCCAGACCCCACTGCCATTTTCCCCGCGAAAGGCATCGAGCGGCTGCTGGGGGTGGATCGCATAGGGGGTTTCAGCTGAGCGGAAGACATTGGGGGTGGTAAAATCAAACAGGCTGACATCGTCCAGGACGAGATCGGCCAGCGGATCCCCGATCAGTGTCCCGTTTTGCTTCCGGCAGCGCGCCCCAAAATTCTTCCCCTGGTCCCCGACCTGGCTGAACAGCTGGACGGTCGTCCCTTCGGGAGAGGTCAAACTCGCCGTTAAAGTCAAGACGTCGCCGGTCGAATCATTTTCGACAAACATGGCCACGTTCACATCGGCAATTGGCTGGGTCATGACGACGGTGATCTGGAAATTGGCGTTCCCAGCCGGCAGAGCGCCGCCATTGTTCTCGTCCTGGGAAGTGTCGGGAAAAACCCACCATTCGGCCGCAAAACGGCCGTCATCCACCAGGCAGTCCCCCACGGTGGCCCAGATATCCTGTGAATCGGTCTCGTTCAAGACCATCTTGATCCGGTGGCCGGGCATGAGCATGGTACTATCGAGCCAATACCGGGTGAAATAATCACTGTGGGAAGCCGTTCCGCCTGGTACGGGAACCGGGCTGCTGACCAGGGTAAAATTCTCTTGAGCCAGAATTAACTCGTTGCCCGCAGCCTGAACCCACCAGGCACCGGTCATATCCACGGATGGTCCGTTGCGGGCAAAACCGATTTCAATCCCATCGCGGCAGACGCGCATGATGTCGAAATAATTCGAGCCGTCCACCTGGGCGAAACGACGGGCCTGCGCGGTCCGCAGGCCGAGCAGCAGCAACCCCAAAATAACCAGGGCCAAGACCACGGGACGCATTAATTTTTTCATTGTCTGTCCTTTCCCTGGCTGTTAAATAACCAAGTGTTTTTACGCTGTGCGTAGTTCGGCCGGGATCAGCGCAATCGCTTTTCCGCCAGCCTCAACCCCCTCGGGTCGTGTTCAGTTCAGGGCTTCCAACTGCAAAGCCAACCACTGCAGTTCGCTTCGGGCGCCTAAACGCTCAAAGGTGGCGCGGGCTTCCTCCAGGATGGGGGCTGCCTCGTTTTTTTGCCCGGCGGCCAGAAGGGTCCGCCCCTGCTGCAGCCGGGTTCGGGCGATTTCAAAGGGAGATGACCCGTCCAGCGCCGCGCGGCTTTCCTGGAGGGTCTTCAGGGCTTCCTCGTGCCGGCCGGCCGCGGTCAGAACCTGGCCGACGATCCTGAGCGCGATGCCTTTCTCGAGCGGACCGGCCGCTTCGCCGGCTTTTTCAGCCGCCTGCTGCGCCTGCTGCAGGGCTTCATCCAGGCGGCTGCGGGCCAGATTGATCTGGGCCCGGCCCTGGAGCAGAATGGGAACATTGTACTCATCCTGGAGCTGCTCGTTGAGCGGCGCCGCCTGGTCGAGCAGGGCGGTCGCTTCCTCCCACTGTTCCTGCCGGATCCTTAATTCCGCCAGGTTGAGGAGGGCCATGCACTCCAGGTGGCGCTGGGCGGTCGCCCGGGCCAGCTCCAGCGCGGTGGCCAGGTGGGCCTGTGCCTCCGCTTCCCGCCCCTGGTAAATAAATGCCGTTCCCAGGTTCAATTCACCGACCAGGCGCATCTTGTCGCTGCCCACCCGCTCCGCCAGGGCCAGCCCATCCTGAAAATCCTGCACCGCTTCCGGCCAGGCTCCGATCTCAAAGCGCACCCCGCCGCGGTTGCTCAGGATGCCGCTCATTTCAAAATAATCCCGCATCTGTTCGCTGATCGACAGGGCTTCCTCCGTGAGTCGGTTGGCCCGCTCCACGTCAAAATCTCGATTCAGGACGACGGCGCCCAGCGTCACCAGCGCTCTCGTTCGGAGCTGGGACGGCCCTGGCGGCAGAATGTCCAGGCTGTGGGCGAGGGCGGGTTCGGCCTTCTCAAAATCGCCGAGCCAGTTATAGATCGCCCCTAACTTAACATAAAGTCCCGCTTCTTCCAGAACATCGGCCGCGGCCAGCTGGCCGATCTGCTCAATCCCCCGCTGCAGCCAGTCGATCGCCGCCTGCGGGTCTTCCTGGGCCAGGAGCTCCCCCATGCCTCGATAGAGGCGAATTTTCTGCCGGCGGCTTTCCTCAGTCAGGGGCCGGCCGTCCACCGCGGCTAACGCGGCTTCATAGCAGGCCCGGGCTTCGGCGGAACTGCCGAAGAAGGCATGGATGTCACCCAGCGCCATCTGGACCTGCAGCCGGTCGTCTTCACCCAGATCGGCCGTCTGCAGCCGCAGCAGGATCTCGCGCAGCTCGCGGCTGCGGCCGGTGTTGATGAACTCCCAGATATCTCCCACCGCCAGCTCAGCCGCTCGGGCCGCCTCGCCGGCTTCCAGGAAGTGGGTCGCCGCCCGCAGCGGGTCGGGTTCATCCTCCGCGTAGTAAGCTCCCGCCAGCCGGTGCAGCGCCTGCCGCTGCCGCCGGTTGAGGGCATCGTAATAAAATTCTCGCACGATGGCGTGCTGGCCGAACCCCTCTCCTTTTTCGCCCCGCTCGACCAGCAGCAGGAAACGATCGACCAGGTCGCGCAGCACGCGCCGCACGTTTTGCCCCTCCAGGATCGCCGCGATCGCGTAGCGAGTCCCGGGATGGCCGAGCAGGTTCAGGACGGCGACCGCGCTCATCACTTCCGGCTCCTGGTCTTCCAGCTTGGCGTCGATTTCACTCAGCAAAAACCGCTCGACATTTTCGGCTTCCGACAGGTGATCGAGCAGCCGGTCAGGCTCTTTCGCCTCGCGCAGCATCTCGATCGAAAGGGTCAGGAGTTCGGCGTTGCCCTGGGTTCTCTCGAAGAGCCGCTTCTCCAGTTCGGCCGGCAGATTTATCTGCTGGCGCTGCAGGAGCTGCCGGGTCGCCTCCAGGGACAGCCCGGGGATATAAGCGGTTTCGACGAGGGTGACAAACTCGGGCAGCCGGCGGGAAGTGAGAATCAGGTCGATTTCCCCAGCCAGAAGCGCCCGGCGGCTCCGCTCGACAAAGAGATTGAGCTGGGGATCGTCGTCGATGATGTGAATGTCATCCAGAACCAGGAGATACCCCCGGCCGCGCAGCATCTGGACCAGGTAGTTCAAAAGCGTTTCGACCGGCGGGGGATTTCCCCGGGTCAGGCGGGCACGCTGCAGCAGCTGCCAGAGATCATCCTGGCCGCGATGGGCGGCAAATGCGGCCAGCTGCCAGACAACCGACTCCACTCCCTGGCCCCGGCGAAAGGTATGCCAGAAGATATTCTCCGGCCGGGCGGCCTGCTGCGCCAGGACAGCCGCCAGCCGGGTTTTTCCCATGCCGGGCATGCCGCTGATCACGGCCATGTGGCTGGTTCGGAGCTGTTCGTGGAAGCGTGCCAGTTCGTCTTCCCGGCCGACAAACCCTTCAATCCCCGGCGGCAGCTCCGTCGGGGGCGGATCCGGGATCGGCAGGTCGCTGGCATCGACATGCACATCGCCGGCAATATTGACATCGCCGGAAATCGACCCGCTGAAGGCGTAATTTTGCACCTGGGTGTTCTGGACGTTAACCGAGGCTCCCGGGCCGACCGCCACGGCGGCATTGGCTCCCACATCCCCGATTTTGATCCCGCTCCCCATGTCTTCGCCTTCGCCGTCTGAATCCAGATCGATTTCCGCCGGGGGCGCGGGCCAGGTGATATCCGGCCGTTCATCGGCCAGAAGCTCCAAAAGCTCGTCGACCTGGCCGTGGCGGGCCAGATGGAGAATCAGCTGGTGGATTTTTAGGGGCTTGGTTTCCCCGGCCAGATGCTCAAAATCGATGCCGAGGTCGAAACAGACCAGCTGGATTTCCGCCAGGTTGAACGAACGGTCCAACAGGCGGCGGAGCTTCGCCAAAAATTGACGGGATTCTGGATTCATGAATTGTCTGGATGGCCTGGGTGAGTGTCATTCCCAGCAACTGAGGGCCTCGCGGCAGATGGATAATGATCGGGTGGGAAATCAGGGGATTCGCAACCTGATTCCCCATCATAAACGATTACAGGCGCGAGGTCCAGACCAATCGACTGTCGGCCGGGATCAATTCTCCGGTGAAACCGGCAGATCAAACGCCCATTCTCCCTGGCGGAGGAGCGGCGTGCGCGCCCCGTTCGCCTCGAAGCCGGTGACGTCGAGGCGATCCGAGCCGATCATGAAATCGTGGTGGACGGCGCTGACGTTGCCGCCTGCCGCCCTAATAACGTCATCGGACATCTGCGCGCCATCGGGCAGGCACAGGCGGTAGGCGGCGCCGAGGGCCAGGTGACAGGCCGCATTTTCGTCGAACAGCGTGTCGTAAAAGAGCAGCCCCGAGCGGGAGATCGGCGAGCTGTCGGGGACGAGGGCGACTTCGCCCAGCCGGCCGGCCCCCTCGTCCGTTTCGATCAGCTGGCGCAGCATCGCTTCGCCCCGCGCGGCGGACACATCGACGACGCAGCCGCCGCGGAAGGTCAGGGTGAAATCTTCGATGAGCACCCCGTTGAGACTCAACGGCCGGCTCGAGCGGACGACCCCGTCGACCTGCTCGCGGTGAGGCATGGTGAAGACCTCCTCGGTTGGCAGATTCGGGGTAAACGGCCGCCCGCTCCGGGTATCGGCCCGGCCGCCGAGCCAGCGGTGGGCCGGCGGAAGACCGACAGTCAGGTCGGTGCCGGGACCGGTGAACTGGAGGGCCGCCAGCTGCCGCTGGCTCAGCCAGGCGCAGCGGGCCTGGAGCTGGTCGAGGTGGGCCTGCCAGGCGGCCACCGGGTCCGGCCGGTCGAGGCGCAGCACGCCAAAGAGCGCTTCCCAGAGGGCCGGAATCCGCTCGGCTTCGGGCAGATCGGGAAAGACCCGGCCGGCCCAGGCCGCCCCCGGCACCGAGCCGACCAGCCAGCTGATTTCGCCGCGCTGGACCGCTTCGGCAAACGGCCGGTTGGCAAAGGCGCGCGCCCGGGACAGCGCCGTGATCCGGCCGGTGTCCTGGCCGGCCAGCAGGTCCGGGTTGGGGGAATAGAGCGCCAGGTAGGCCCCGTCTTTTTCCAGGAGCGCCAGCCCGCGCTGCAGGCGCCAGGCGGGGACATAAGCCAGCGAATCCTCCACCGCCTCGGCCAGCTGGATCCGCTGGAGCTGTTCATCCATCCAGACCACGTCGACGTAGCGGGCGCCGGCCCGGTAGGCGCTTTCAGCCACCCGCCGAATGAAGGGGGTCATCGTTTCTGCCGAGCCGGTGGCGTTGATGGCGAGCTCCTGGCCCGGCTGGAAATTTAAGCCAATGCGCAGGAGCAAATCGGCGTACTGATTGAGTTTTTGCTCAAAGCGGGTGGTCTCCAAAATAACGAACTCCTGATAATAAATTTCGACAGGGCGGGCACGATTTTCGGGTTGAATAAAAACCGGCCGGCGACCCAGGTGCCCGGGCATCGACAGTAGTTTATTCCATCCCGGGAAAATTCGCCTCACCTGGCAGTGCCTGAAAAGGTTATCATGAAATGGGAATAGGGTTCCATGACGCGCTGCCCGCGCTGAAATCCCAACCCGCTTCCCGCCTGAGCCCACCCACCCACGCCCGCCAATCTGATTCAAATACCAGGCCGGGATGCCGGCCTTAAGCCGCGTCCTATCGCCGTCGCCACCAGGCGATAGAGCGGCCCAGGTGAACCGGTGACCGAAACGAGCGTCCGGCTCCGAAGCTGGGGAGGGTGACCCATCGCAACTCGGGGCGACCCGCCGCGGCGCTCCAGCAGGCTGGATGCCCGGCTTCTTCTCGGGGTGCCGGCCGCCCGTTTGCGGCCCGTATAACGCCCCTTCTTTCTCGCCGCTCCGGCCGCACGGCCGCCGGCCTTCAACCTCTTTGAGGCCGGATGGCGGTGGCCGGCCAACCGGCGAAATCCTCCGGATTGACCGGCCGCTCCTTGCGGGTTCATCGTCTGTTAAAATCGCCGGATCCGGCTACAATGGAGGCATGCAAATCGTCGCCAAACCCCCCTGGTACTGGCTGTGGGATTCCCCCGAGATCGATTCCCCCGCGCTGCTGATCTATCCCGACCGGCTCGAG
>JBFFZG010000135.1:0-12605 GCA_041568735.1 Promineifilaceae bacterium (SeqCode) | reverse complement strand
CGCTTCTTCCGGGTCGAGATCGTAATCGGGGACGTCGAAGTTGTAATCGCCCGGCTGCCCAAAGGCGGACAGCCGGTAGCAGAAGACGTGGGGGGCGTTGGCAAACTGCGTCGCTTCAAAAATAAAGCCGTAGTGATCGACCGATTTCATCACAAAGGGGATCCCGGCCGCGTCGAGTTTGCGCATGTAATCGCCGATTCCGGTGGCGTTTCCACCGGGACCGGCGTGAAAGCCGATCTTGTTAAAAACGGTTAGCTTGCTCATCTGCCCTCCTCGTCTGACTTGTGCCTGGTTGGGTTGTGGGATGCGGCCGCCGCATCTGGATTCAGAGGCCGGTGACCGACTGTCCGCGTATCGTGAGAGGTCCCTGCAGCCCCAGGTTGCCCGCCTGGAGCAGGGTGCGCAGCTCGCGCACGCGAAAAGTCGAAATGCGCAGCGCCTCGGCCGTCTGCTGGAGCGAGCGCCGGCGGCCGGCCTCAGCCGCGCTTTCCGCTTCTTGCTGTCGTTTGGCGGCCAGCCGGTTGAGCAGCCCCTCGCGCTCGTCGAGAAAGGCGCCGAGCCAGGTCGCTTCAGGGAGGCCGCCCTCGCCCGGCGGCGGGCCGTGGCCGCTGCGGGTGAGGCCGAGAATAAATTCGAGCCCGCCGCCGCCGTGCTGAATCCGGGTGTCGTAGAGACAGGCCAGCCCCAGGGGTGTGGCCAGCCCCAGCGCGCGCGCCTGGCCAATAACCGGGGTGTAAAACCCATCGGCGAAGACATCGTCCTGGGCCTCGTTCATGGCTGGTTCGGCCGCCGCCTCGAGGAGGAGCGCCCGCAGCCGGTCGTCGTGGCGAAGGGTGGGATCGATCCGCAGCACCCGGTCGAGGTATTCTGCGCGCAGGGCGGCGCTCGCCGGCGACTGGCTTCGCTGGCAGAAAAGGGTCAGCACCCGGCCGAGATTGCCCGACTGCAGGGTGGCCTGATGCCGGCCGTAGCTGATGATGCCCTCATCTCGATTCTGGAAGGCGGCCGGGTTGCCGCCGGCCCGCCCCGATTCGAAGACCCCGGTGATGTCCCAGATGACCCGGCGCCAGCCGTGGGGGTCGAACGGGAGGGCGACCTCCTCTGGGGGTGTCACCTCGACTTCGGGTGAAACGACGGCGCCAAACGGGACGCCCCGGTGATCCCGGAACTGCCAGTAGGTGACGGCGATGCCGCTGGCCCGGCCGGCCCGCAGCCGGACGGTCAGTTGATTTCGTTCTCCGGGAATGGTGGCCGGCAGGGGATAGCGGGTCGCTTCCGGTTCGGCGTCCCCGCCGAGAAAGACGAGCGCGTCGTCCACCCGCCAGCGGCGGCCGCCGGTGTTTTCCAGCAGCAGGGTGTGGCTAAACGGCTGCCCGGCGGCGACGACTGCCCGCTCCGGCCGGTCGTCGGTCAGGGTGCCGGCCGGCAGCCCGTTCGGCGCCCCACCCGGCACGGCCTGAATGCGCACCAGCACTACCGGGCCGAACGGCCGCCCGGCGGCATCGTGCAGCTGCCAGCGATCTTCGGCGCGGCCGGGCGCCGCGGGGGCGGCCAGCTCGACAGGCAGGTCCGCGGTCTCACCGGGCGCGATGTCAGGCGCCGGCTGCCCGCTGACGGCCGGTTGGAAGGTCCCGCCAAGCCGCATCAGGCGGCACGACTTCCAGCGCCGGCGGCCGGAATTCTCCAGCCGCCACACCTTGCGAAAGGGGGAGCCGCATTCGATTTCCATGCCGGGGGGAATGGTGACATCCTCGAGCAACCTGGCGCTGTTCATGAAATTGGCGGTCTCTGATCGTCTGGAAGGTACATCGGAAGGCAGCAGAAACGCCGGCGGCAGGGAGCGGATCCCGCGCTGGCCAATCAAAAAGGGGTTGAGCAAATGCCGGTATAGAGCTGCCCGGGAAAAAACGGTCTTCGCGGTTCATCATACCACAGAACCCACCTGATTAGGGCACTTTTCCGGTATGAAAAAGGGACGGGTTGCCCGCTGATTTCCAGCAGGAGCGGCGGCTCCCGCGCGGCCGTTCGTCCAACCTGCCGGCGGATGAATTCGGCGTGATGGCGGCGGCGGGATCTGTTATGATGGGCGGCGGATCCACCTCCGGAAGGCCCGGGGTGGAAGATGTCGTTCAGGAGACAGGTGATATGGAGCAGCTCATCTTATTTTCTGGAACCACGCTGGCCGCACTGCTGGGGGCAATCCTCGGGCTGGGGGTAGGAGGGATTCTCGGCGGATGGCTGGGAGCCCTGCTCACCCGCGGCTCGCGCGGCGAAAACGAAGGGCTGTCGCTGACCCATATCATCCGTGGGGGGCTGGTCGGGCTCCTGCCGGGGCTGGCAGCCGGCGGCATCCTCGGGTTTCGCCTGCTGGCGGCCTGGCTGCAGGGCTAGCGGCCTATCTGACGGCTCAAATCGCCTGGCTGCCGGTTGTCTAGAAGGTAATTTCCGTGCGCAGCTGTTCGAGGAAGGCCCGCATGTGCGCCGTGCGCCGCTCGGCTTCGAGCCGGCCGGCCGCCGTCTGCATCTGGCCGGCGAGCTTCAATAACTTGACATAAAAATGATCGATGCTGAAGGCTCCTTCGTCGAGCGGACGGGATTCGGCAAAGGGGTCGGCCGGATCGTACAGCGCGGCGCCAAATGACACCCCGGTCAGCAGGCAGCGGGCGATCCCGATCGCTCCCAGGGAGTCGAGCCGGTCGGCATCCTGGACGACCCGGGCCTCGAGGGTGCGGGGAGGGATCCCGGCGGAATAGCTGTGGGCTTCGATGGCGTGCGTGATGTCGGGGATCCATTCGTCCGGATAGTCGATTTCGCGCAGGAAAGCGGCCGCTTTTTCCCCGGCCAGGCGCGAGGCCCGGTCCCGTTGGGGATCATTTTTGGGGACGATGGCGCAGTCGTGCAGCCAGGCAGCCGGGAGAACGACCGCCAGCCGCGCCCCTTCGGCGGCGGCCAGACGCCGGCTGTTGGCCACCACCCGAGCCACGTGGGCCGGATCGTGGGCCATGTCGGCGGCGGTCAGCTCCCGTTCGATGAAGGCGCGGAAGCGCTCTTGCCAATGGTTCCAATTCACGGGCACTGCTCCGGGATGAAAAAGCCCATCGACCGTCAATCCCCCTGCCAATCCGGCACCAGCGCCTTTCGGCCGGTGGCGCGCTGAAAGGCGAGCCAGAGCAGGAGCATGCCGGCCCCGCCGATGCCGGTCAGCAGGGTCGTGGTCCAGATCGACAGGTCGAGGAAATCCTGGGCGGCGCCGGCCCAGAAAATCGAGATCGACTGGGTCAGCGTCAGCATGGCGAACTCGAAGGCGAAGACCCGCCCCCGCACGTGGTCCGGGACGACCATCTGCAGCATGGCGGCCGAGAAGACCCAGACGGTGCCGGAGCCCACGGTGCGCACAAAGCTCATCAGCAGGTACCAGGTCAGATTGACCGGCACCGCCATGAGCAGGATGCCCAGGCCGACCATGGCGAAGCCGATGGTGATGCCCCGCCGCAGGGCGGCGACCTGGTCTCCCAACCAGCGGCGCAGGACCAGGGGGCCGAAGCCGGTGCCTAGACCGATGATGGTGTACATCAGGGCCAGGGTGATGGTGCCGCCTTGACCGTAGGTCTGCCCGTTCCATTCGAAGATCAGGGGAAAGTGCTTTTCGGCGAACGTGACTTCGAGCACGTTGATCGCCCCCCAGACCAGGGAGCCGCCGGCTTTGACCAGGGCGATCACCAGGATTACCGGGACGGTGCGCAGATACTGCACGCCGCCGATAATTTCCTGCCAGCTCCGGCTCGTCGACCCGGCCGGCCGGGGCAGGACGCGGGTGTCGGCGCGAATGCGGCCGATCAGCCAGGCGGAGCCGACGAAGGTCAGGGAATCGAGAATGAAAGCCGTCGTGATGCCGAAAGCGGCCGTGGCCAGCCCGCCCAGCAGCGCGCCAACGGCCAGCATCGTGCTCCAGGTCAGGCTGTCGAGGGCATTGGCGGCGACCAGTTCGTGTTTTTCGACGACCCGGGCCAGGAGGGCGGAGCGGCCGGGAATGAAGAGCGCGCTGAGCATGAACTGCACCGCGGTCAGCGTGTAAAAAAGCCAGACGAGGCTCGCATCCCGCACCAGGAGAAATCCGAGCACCGTCAGCGCCCGCAGCAGGTCGGAGGCGATCATGACCTGTTTGCGGTTGAAGCGGTCGTTGACGACGCCGGCGATGGGGCTGAAGAGAAAGAGGGGTAAGAAGCGGGCCAGAAAGAGAAAGCTGACGGCCGTGCCCGATTCGGTAATCAGGGCGATCAGAGAGGCGGAGGCGATGAGGTTAAACCAGTCCCCCAGCTGGCTGACCAGAAAGCCGAGCCAGAGATTGCGATAATCGTGGTTGCGGCGCAGCAGCTCGGCGTATTCTGAGAACATGCGCCGAATCGTAACGCCAAACGGCGGCAAATTCAATGCGGAAGGCGATCCGGATGCGAAACTTTGGCCCCGCTTTCCCGTAATGGATCATATGCATTTCAGGCGGCCTGCACGCGTGAATGCCGGCGTGGCCGGCCGCAGATCGCTAAAATGAACAGGAGTGGAATCATGGTAAAACAGGAAGAACCGATTAAGATCGAAATTGAAGACCTCGAAGCGGAACCGGTCAAGGCGGAAACCCAGGCCGTTGACCTGGCTGAGGAACTGCGCCGCCTGGGGCGGCAGGTCGGGGAGACCGTGCAGACGACCTGGAACAGCGCCGACCGGCAGCGCCTGGAAAGTGAAATCAGGGAGGGGTTTAAGAATTTCGTCGAGGAAATGGGCAAAATTATCGACGAGGTCAAAACCAGCCCTGCCGCCCAGCGCGTTCGCGAGGAGGCGTCCCGCGTCGAAACCGGGGAAATCACCGGAAAGGCAAAAACCGGCCTGGCTCAAAGTCTCCAGTGGTTGAGCCGGGAGCTGGCCCGCCTCTCGGATAAATTGAACGCAAGAGAAGCAGAGCCGCAGGAAAAGGCCCCCCCGGCCGAATGACCGGTGCCGGCCATGCCCGCCGGACACCCTGAAAAATAAAAAGCTCGACCTCAACAGGTCGAGCTTTTTTTCTGCAGACGGATGACCTGATGGGGTCACCCGGTGCCTGGTTTAGTTCAGGTGCGGCAGGACTTCAGCCATAATGGCGTCTTTCGGGCGGGCGCCGACGATGCGGGCAACCACTTCCCCACCCTTGAAGACCATTAACGTGGGGATGCTGCGAATGCCGTAGCGGCCTGGGATAGTTGGGTTGGAATCGATATCCATTTTGGCCACTTTCAGTTTGCCGTCGTATTCCCGGGCGATATCCTTGACCGACGGAGCGATCATGCGGCACGGACCGCACCACTCGGCCCAGAAATCAACCAGGACCGGCTTATCGGCGTCCAAAACATCTTCCTTGAATGAAATGTCAGTAATTTCAATTGGCTCTGCCATATGGGTTCTCCTAAATGTTCCGCGACTGAAAGGTGTTTCTGGTCACGTCAATAAATGTTCGATGAATTCACTCAAAAGATGAGCTGTTTATTCTTCTTCTTACGTCACGAGTTGATGCCTGCCCGTTGCACCGTCGTGCATTATAGCAAACATATCGAAGAATATAAATATGATTTGTAAAATTCCTATAAGTATTCGTTAAAATCGGGATGATTCCGATTGTTCGCTAACCTGGCCCGCGGCTAGAATCGCGAAAATTGACCTTTTGCACTAAGATCAAGCCGATATGTCAGAGGAATCCCACGAGCAAAACCAGGGACTGGAAACGCCGGACACGGCGCCATCACCGCGGCGGGTCATCGGGCTGGCGCTGATCACCTACGCCCTGGTGGCCTGCGCCGGCTATATTTTCATCTACCAGCTGGGGGCGTCCGTCAACCTGGGCGCCCTGCTCGAAGGAGAGCCGGCCGCCGAGAGTCGTCTCACTCCCGGGGAATTCGCGCGGGCGATCTACCTGGCCCCGGTCGAAAGCCCCCTCTTGATCCCCGATCAAATCCGCTTCGCCAATCTGCAGGTCGCCACAGACCGGGTCGGCCTGGCCACCGCCCTGGGGAACGAACCGGACATTCGCCTCATTTTAATCGACCCTCGCATGGTCGATTCAGCCGAAACGGTCTGGCTCCGGCAGCAGGTCGGCGGGGGGAAAACCCTGGTCGCCCTGAATACCTCCCACGCCGCCTTCGGCGCCGCCCTGGGGCTGACCCCCATGCTGCCGGATGTCGATCCCGACGCGGCCCGGAGCAGCCTGCTGACGATCAGCCTCTACCGCCAGGATGACGGGGAAACGCGGGAACTGGCCGCGCCGTTTGACCAGTTTGAGGTGATGCTGGCCCAGGTCCATGACCTGGCCGTCCGGTAAGGGGCTTCTGACCATAGTACTGCCTGCACCTGACAAGCAGTTTACAGTTTAGCGGGCTGCACCCTGCTAAAAAAACCGCCATGCTAAAGGGTTTTTTACCAGCCAGATTACCCCTTTTTTTCCCCCTGCTGGGGCTGCTGCTGGCTGCCTGCCAGGGGGCGGTTTCCGAGCTGCAGGTGGCCGGGGCAGTTCTTACCCTCCCGACCAGCGCAGCCCGGGCGGCCGTGCCCACAGCTTCCCCCACGTCCGACCTGCCGCCCCCAACCTGGACCCCGGTTGTCTCGCTCGTAGCCAGCGGCCCCTACGTCGACGACACGCCCGCCACCCCGCGCCCGCCGACGGAAACCCCGGCCCCGATCCCGACCAACACGCCGGTCACGCCAACGCTGACCCCAAGCATCACCCCGACCCCGAGCCAGACGCCGACGCCGACCCCGCGGCCGTTCGCCAAAATCGGCTTTGACCAGCCGCTGCGGCTGCAGGAATACCCCCGGCCGCGCGGGGACAACGGCTGGGGCATGCACTGGATGCCGACCGTCAGCCAGGACCGCGGCACCGTCGATCGCTTCGTGGCCGAGCTGAAGAAAATGCACATCAAGTGGGTCGTCATTCTGAACGACAACACCAACACCACTGACAACGACTACCTGGTCGATCAGCTGGTGGCCAACGGGATGATGCCGGTGATGCGCCTCTACCGGGACAGCGTGCTCTCCTACGACGGGGAGCTCGGGCCGCTGGTGCGCCACTACCGGTCCAGAGGGGTCTACTACTTCCAGCTCTTCAACGAGCCCAACGTCAACATTGAAAACAACCAGGGGTTTGCCAATCCCAACGTCTACGCCATGACCTGGGCCTCGGCCGCGCGGGACGTCATCAAGAACGGTGGGCTGCCCGGCATTGGAGCGCTCAGTCCCGGCGGGGAGTACAACCATCTGGAGTTTATGCGCCGCACGATCCGCGCCCTGCGCTACAATGGGGATATTCACCTGCTGGAGCGGTCCTGGGTCTCCCTGCACAACTACCACGGGCTGCGGCCGCTCGACGACCTGGGGGGCTTTCTCATGTTTCGCGAGTACGACCGGATTATCCGGGAAGAACTCGGCCATTCGCTGCCGATTATCGGCACCGAAGGGGGCTCGTACCATCAGGATCCCCAGGTCGAACTCGACCTTCTGCGCTGGCAGTACGGCTATATGAAAACGGCCCGGGTGCAGGAGCCGTACTTTTTCGCCTTCTCCTGGTGGCTGCTGGCCAACCGGGCCGGCGGCGGGGGGGATATGACCTGGGAGTGGCAGACACTCTTCAAACCGGGCGGGACCCACCCGGCCGTCACGGAATTTTTCTACCGCCATTCCGAATAAGGGGCAGCGCAGCCGGCCCTGATCGGGTGCCGGCCGCCCGTTTCCCCACCAATTTTCCCGTTTCCGAGGTTTTTCTTTCGATCCGGTGGCATCATAGACAAGTTATGTCCATCAGCTACCGCAAAACGATCTTTTTCACCCTTCTGGCGGGTGCCTTCATGGGGGCGGCCGGGGTGCTGACCCTTCTCTTCCACCGCCCCCGCTGGTTTATGCCCATGGTCCAGAAAGCCACGCACCGGGATGTCCTGTTCCACGTCGACACCCAGCAGCAGGTGATCGCCCTCACCATCGACGATGGGCCGCATGCCACGATCACCCCAAAAATTCTGGACGTCCTGGCCGATTACAACGTGCGGGCCACCTTTTTTCTGATCGGCATGAATGTGCTCGGCAACGAGCGGATCGTCGAGCGGATCGTGGCCGAGGGACATGAGATCGGCAACCATATGCTCGTAGATGAGCGCAGCATCGACCTGTCGTCCCGGGAATTTCTGCGCCAGCTCCAGCAAACCGACCGCATCCTGCGCCAGTTCGCCCGGCCGACCTGGTTCCGGCCGGGATCGGGCTTCTATACCCACCAGATGGTCGAACAGATCAAGGCCAACGGCTACCGGCTCGTCGTCGGCTCAGTATATCCCTACGACGCGCAGGTGCCGGCCACGCTCGACGCCACCGAGTTCCTGACCAACCACGTGGTCGCCAACACCGTCCCCGGCTCGATTATCGTTCTCCACGACGGCCAGGACGACCGCGAGCGGGTCGTCGGCGTCCTCGAACGGCTCCTCCCGACTCTGCTCGACAAGGGCTACCGGTTCTTGACGGTCTCCGAACTGGCCGACCTCCAGGATGATTCCCCGCCGACCCCCTACAAGGCCAAACGCCGTGCCCCGGCGCTGACCTATTGACAGGACGGAGGGCCGGTCTATAATTTTCCCGCCTGCCGCAGGCGGGGAATAGTTGAAAGCTAAAAGTGGAAAGTTGAAAGAGATCGGTTGTTGATTGCGTCAGGTGGTGGGTGCCCCAGAGCCCGATCTCAGAAAACCAACCAGTGAACCCCTTCCCCCTCGTTGGGCCGGCCAGACAGCTGAAGAAACAGGAGAAATCACATGGATAAACTAAAAGTTGGGATCCTGGCGGCGACCGGGGCGGTGGGACAGCGCTTTGTGGAGCATCTCATCGACCATCCCTGGTTTGAGATTGCCGCGCTGACCGGGTCGGAGCGGACGGCCGGCCGGCCGTATGCCGAGGGGGTCAACTGGCTTCTGGAAGGGGATATCCCCGCGGCAGTGGCCGGCATGGTGGTGCAGGCGACCGAACCCGACCTCGATGTCGACCTGGTTTTTTCCGCCCTGCCGACCGAGCAGGCGCTGGAGACCGAGGCCGCCTTCGCCGCGGCCGGCTACCCGGTGCTGACGAATGCCTCCCCGTACCGGATGCACGCCCAGGTGCCGCTGCTGATTCCGGAAGTCAACCCGGAACACAGCGCCCTCATCCCGCACCAGCAGGCGGCCACCGGCTGGCCCGGCTTCATCGTGGCCAACGCCAACTGCTCGACGACCAGCATCGTCCTGCCGCTCAAGGTCCTGCAGGAGGCCTTTGGGCTGGAAGCGGCCGTGGTAACCACCCTGCAGGCGATTTCGGGGGCCGGCTATCCGGGAGTCCCGTCGCTGGATATTCTCGACAACATCATTCCCCATATCAAAAACGAGGATCGGAAGCTCGAAACGGAGCCGCTCAAGATCCTGGGCCGGTTCGAAGACGACCGCATCGAGTTCGCTTCCCTGAAAGTGAGCGCCCAGGCCAACCGGGTGCCGGTTCTCGACGGCCACATGGCCAGCGTTTCGGTCAAGCTCGGCCGGCCGGTCGAGCCCGAGGAGGCGATCGCCGCCTTTGAAAACTGGCAGGGGCCGGCCGCGCTGCGGGATCTCCCCACGGTGCCGAAACCGGCCCTGATCTACCGGCACGAGCCGGACCGGCCGCAGCCGCGCAAGGACCGCATGGCCGGCCGCGGCCTGGCCTGGACGGTCGGCAAAGTCCGCGCCTGCCCGGTCCTCGACCTGCGCTTCCTGTGCATCGCCCACAACACCCTGCGCGGGGCGGCCAGCGGATCGGTCCTCAACGCCGAACTGCTGGTCAGGCAGGGCTATATCGCGCACCGGACGCCGGCGGCGGTCGTGCCTGGCTGATTTCAATTCGCACGCGGAGGATTTGGATGGACAAGCAAAAAATCAACACGACGACGGCGCCGATTCCCGCCGGTCCCTACAGCCAGGGGATCCAGGTCGGCCAGATGATCTACACGGCCGGCCAGGTCGCCCTCGATCCGGCGACGGGGAAGCTCGTCGGGGACACCATCGCCGAGCAGACTGCCCGGGTGCTGGACAATGTCGCCGCCGTCCTGGAGGCGGCCGGCAGCTCGCTGGCTCACGTGGTCAAAACGACTGTTTTCCTGAGCGACCTGGCCCATTTCGGGGGGATGAATGAGGTCTACAGCCGCTATTTTCCCGGCGATAAGCCGGCCCGGTCGACCGTCGGCGTCGCCCTGCCGCCCGGCATCCTGGTCGAAATCGAAGCGGTCGCCGTGATCCCCTGACCGGCCTTCCAGCATCCCTATGAAGCGAGAGGTAACGGTTATCGGGGCCGGCGTCATCGGCCTGTCGACCGGCATCCGCCTGCTGGAGCGGGGCTACCCGGTGCGCCTCGTGGCGCGGGAGCTGCCGCCGGAGACGACCTCCAACCGGGCGGCCGCCATCTGGTACCCCTACCGGGCCTATCCCGAGGAGCGGGTGCTGGGATGGGGGCGGGAAACCTTCGCCGAACTGGTGCGTCTCATGGATGACGCGCCGGAAAGCGGCGTCTTCGAAATCGAGCTGCTGGAGCTCTTCGACCGGCCGGCTGAGGACCCCTGGTGGCGGCCGGCCGCCGGCGATTTTCGCCGGGCGCGGCCGGAGGAGCTCCCGCCCGGCTACCGGGATGCCTTCGTCGTGACCGTTCCGGTGATCGATACCAGCCGCTACATGGCCTACCTGGTCGACCGCCTGCGCACGGCCGGCGGCCGCATTGAGCAGCGGGAAGTCCGCTCACTCGATGATCTGGCCGGCCAGCTCATCGTCAACTGCGCCGGGCTGGGCGCCCGCACCCTGGTGGGGGACCAGAGCCTCTTTCCGATTCGGGGGCAGGTGGTGCGAGTGAAGGCGCCGCGCGTCCTGCGCGCCTGCATCGACGAGGAAGGACCGCGCCGGCTGGCCTACATTATTCCACGGCAGGATGACGTGATCCTGGGGGGGACGGCCGAAGAGGGGGAATGGGATCTGACGCCGGACCCGGCCACCGCCGCGTCGATCATCGACACCTGCCGGGCGATCGACCCGGACCTGGCCGGCTTGGAGATCCTCGATCATGCCGTGGGGCTGCGCCCCGGGCGGCCGGCGGTGCGCCTGGAGAGCGAGCCTCGAGACGGCGGGGCGATCATTCACAACTACGGCCACGGCGGCGCCGGGTTTACCCTGTCCTGGGGCTGCGCGGCCGAGGCGGCCGACCTGGTCGATCGGGCCGCGCGCGGTACCGCCTCCACCTGACTCCCCGGCACGCCCCTCCATGAAAAAAAATCGAGCACGGCGGGTAATCACCCACCCCGTCCAACCGGCCCCGTTCAGGCGGCCAGGCTGTCGATGACGCTGCCGATGAGGTTGATGATTTCATCCACTTCGGCCTCGTCGATCCCCAGGCCGGGCGAAAAGGCCAGGGAAGCCCCCAGGGAGCGGCTGCGGACGCCGCGCGCCAGGGCGGTGTTCATGACCTGGGTGGCCAGCTCGACATCCGGCTCTTTCGTCTCCCGATCTTTGACGAATTCCAGGGCGGCCAGCAGGCCCAGACCGCGCACGTCCCCGACGCAGTTGAACTGGCGCAGCGTTTCCAGCCCGGCCACCAGCCGCGCACCCATCCGGGCGGCATTCTCGACCAGGTTTTCGCGCTCGATGATTTCGATATTTTTCAGGCCGACGGCGCAGGCGGCCGCATGGCCGGAGTAGGTGTAGCCGTGCATCCAGCCGTCTTCGGGCGCGGCAGTCATGATAGCCTCCCAGATGCGGTCGTGGACCTGGATGCCGCCCAGCGGGAGATACCCGCTGGTGACCCCCTTGGCAAATGAGAGAATATCCGGGGCGACCCCATACCGGTTCAGGGCGAACATCTCCCCGGTTCGCCCCCAGCCGGTGATGACCTCATCGGCGATGAAGAGCACGTCATGCCGGTCGCAGATCTGGCGCACGGCCGGGAAATAATCATCCGGGGGCACGATGACGCCGCCGACCCCCATCACCGGCTCGGCGATAAAGGCGGCCACAGTGCCGGCCTCTTCCCGCAGAATCGCCTCTTCCAGGGCGCGGGCGGCGGCCTGTCCGATCGATTCCCCTTCTTCCAGGGGGACTTCGAAGCGATACGGATAGGGGGCGGGAATGTGGAGAAAGCCGTCGACGGCCGGTCCGAACATCCGGTGGTACCGCTCGACGCCGGTGGCGAATGTCGCGGCCAGGGTGATGCCGTGGTAGGCGCCTTTGCGGGCGATGATTTTATATTTGCCCGGCTGCCCCTGCCGCTTCCAGTAGTAGCGGGCGGTTTTAAAGGCCGAATCGTTCGATTCCGAGCCGCCCGAGGTGAAAAAGGTGTGGTTCAGGCCCGGATAGGCGTAGCCGGCCAGGCGCGCCGCCAGGGCGGCCGACGGCGGGTTGGTCATGCCGGCGAAGTTGGAGGTGTAGGCCAGCCGGCCCATCTGCTCCCGGGCGACTTCGCCCAGCTCCTGGTTGCCGTAGCCGATGTTGACGTTCCAGAGGCCGGCCATCCCGTCGAGGATTTTGCGGCCGTCGGTCGTGTAGAGCCAGACCCCTTCCCCACGCTCG
>JBFFZG010000134.1:0-12646 GCA_041568735.1 Promineifilaceae bacterium (SeqCode) | reverse complement strand
TCGGCCGGTGGTAAGGCCGCCTCACCAAGACTTTCCAGCTCGTCCATCAGCGCCGGTTCGTCGTCCGCGGTCTCATCATCAATGCCCTGCAACCAGCCGGCGGCCGAATCCAGCTCGCCAGCCGCCTCGGCGTCTTCGTCGGACCAACTCAAGGTCGGAATGTCATCGACCGGTTCACGCTCTCCAGCAGCAATGGCATCTAACCAGCCCAACTCGGACGGGGTATCCCCAACCGAATCCGGCTCTCCGGCAACCGGCTCGGACAGGTCTTCAGGGGCTGGCGTTAACCAGTCCGGCAACTCCTGGTCTTCCAGATCGCCGGCCAGATCTTCCTGAAGCCACTCCGGCAAAGAGGCATCGCCGGCGCCGGGCGCCGGACCCTCGGCCCCTTCTGAATCGGCCGCAGCCAGATCGTCCAACCAGTCGAAAGGTTGCTCATCATCGGGCTGGCCGCCGTTCGGCCGGTCATCATCCCATTCAATCTCGTCTTTCTTGTCGGGTCCGTCACTGCTCTGCGCCATCAGTTGGTCCTCCCGCACCCGCATCGAGCATCTCCTTGAAAAACTCCCGCTCATCCTGGTAGAGGCCGTTGTGACCGGCGCGGCCGTTCCAGCTGCCCGTGACCCGGCCGACCGGCGCCAGGCCGGCGGAAACAACAACGGCCGTTGGGTCAACCGCCTTGATCTCGGCATAAGCGCCGCACAGCAGCTCGACGTAGCGTTCCGCCTCGGGCGAGTTCCCCCACCCGTAGCTGGCGTCGAGATTGACTTCGTTGCCGATTTCATAGGCGTCGATATAGGCCCCGTTGTTCTGCGCCAGGCTGCGCACCGTGCCGCGCAGGGCGCTGACACCGGTGTCGTGACGGGCTTCGATCCGCAGCAGCACTCCCACCGGCAGACGGCTCCCCGGCGCATTGAACACTTTAATCCAGTTGAACCCCATCCCCTGGACCAGATTGACATTCCACTCGGCGACATTGAAGCCGTACCCGAGGTCGGTATTGACCGGATTAAAGGGCTGCGCCGCCGGCCGCGCTTCGGCCGACAGGGCAAAGAGGGCAAAAAAGAAGAGAATAAAGCGGGCTGCTCGCAAACCTGGCCTCGAATTTCGGGGGGCAACACCCGTTCCTGTGAACTCTGACCGGCTCCTGGGACGACCTTTCCGGATGCCGGACGTTCCACGCCCAAATCCCACTCTACCTTACCTGAAAACTTTCCGTTTCCTGCAATCTTCTTTACAATCTCCCCTATGAAAATCGCCGTCCTTTCCGATATTCACGGCAATTTACCGGCCCTCCGGCGGGTAATCGCCGACATCGAGCAGTGGGGGCCGGACCTGGTCGTGGTCAACGGCGATATCGTCAACCGCGGGCCGAGCAATCTCGCCTGCTGGCAGCTGATCAAGGCCAAAGAAGCAGCCGAGGGGTGGCACCTGCTCCGCGGAAACCACGAGGATTACGTCCTCATGTCGGCCAATCCGTCCACCCCGACGGCCGGCCCTGAAGCCGAGCTGCGTCGCTTCTCCGATTGGACCTACCGCCAGCTCTACCCCCACCGATTTGAACTGGCCCGGCTGCCCGATCGCTGGTCCTGGACCGCGCCGGACGGCAGCATCATGCTCGTCACCCACGGCACCTTCCTGGGTAATCGAATCGGCATCTATCCGGATACTTCCGACGAGGACCTGCGCGAGCGGATTGCGCCGGCTCCCGACGTCTTTGTCACCGGCCACACGCACCGGCCGCTGACCCGGCAGATCGACGAGGCTCTCGTCGTCAATATCGGATCGGCCGGCCTGCCGTTTGACGGCGAATGGCGGGTCAGCTACGGCCGCTTCACCTGGGGCAATGGGAACGGCTGGAAGGTCGAGGTTCCCCGGCTGGCCTACGATCGTTCCCAGGCGGAGAAGGATCTCTTCACGAGCGGTTTCATCGCCGAAGCCGGCCCCTTCGCCCGCCTGGTCCTGGTCGAACTGCGCGTGGCCTATGGGCTCATCCACCGCTGGACCCACCAATACCACGAGGCCTTTCTGAACCAGGAGATCAGTCTTGGGGAAGCCGTCGACCGCTTTCTCAGCGAAAATGACCTGACCCGCTTCCTGACTCCACCCTCCGATGTGTAACCAACCCATGCTATTCTGACCCTACCGCTTTCAACTTTTTACTTTCTACTTTCACCTCTCTCCGGAGTCCCCCATGAACCTTCGAACGATCCTCCCCCGACATGCCCGCTACCGGCCAGAGCACACGGCCGTCGTCTTCGATGGAACCCGGTTTTCCTACGCCGCCTACAATGCCCGGGTCAACCGGCTGGCCAACGCCCTGGTCGACCTGGGTCTGCGCCAGGGGGATAAAATCGCCACCATTTTGCCCAACTGTCTCGAACTGCTCGACATGTACTGGGCGGTGGCAAAAACCGGCCTGGTGATCGTCCCCCTCAGCCCCCTGCTGCGCGGCCAGGGGCTGACCCGCCTGCTCAACGACTCCGATTCCGTGGCCATCCTCACCGACGAAAGCTTTGTCGAAATTATCGAGCCGCTGCGGCCGGAGCTCCCCCAGATTCGCCACCTCGTTCTGACCGACGGCCGGCGGGACGGCTACCGGCACCTGCCCGATCTGATCGCTCCGGCTGCCGCCGATGAACCGTCCCCGGTCGAAATCAGCGGCGACGACCTCTTCAACAATTTCTACAGCAGCGGGACAACCGGCCTTCCCAAGGGGATTATCCACACCCACTTCATCCGGGTGATGTACGCCACCCTCTTCGCCAACGCCTATCGCTTTTCTCCTGAAAGCATCGCCCTCCACGTCGGATCGATCATCTTCAACGGCGCTTTCCTGACGCTCATGCCCGCCTTTTTCCTGGGCGCGACCTATATTTTCACCAGCCATTTCGACGCCGAAAAAACGATCGAGATTATCCGCCGAGAGAAGGTGACCCACCTGAAGATGGTCCCCTCGCAGATCGTCGCCCTCCTGAATGCCCCAAATTTCTCGCCCGAGGCACTGGCAACTCTCCAGATGTGGGGATCGGTCGGCGCGCCGCTGCACCAGGAATACAAGGAGCAGATCGCCAGCCAGCTCCCCAACCGCTTCTACGAGCTCTACGGGCTGACCGAGGGATTTATGAGCATCCTCGATCGGAACGATTTTCCCCGCAAAATGAACTCGGTGGGCATTCCCGGCCCCTTGACAGAGATTCAAGTCGTCGATGCCGGCGGCCGTGAGCTGCCCCCGGGAGAGGTCGGGGAAATTATCGGCCGGGGACCGATGCTGATGCCCGGCTATTACAAGCGCCCGGACCTGACAGAAAATGCCATTCGCGATGGCTGGCTCTACTCCGGCGATCTCGGCTATCTCGACCCCGACGGCTTTCTCTACCTGGTCGACCGGCAGAAGGACATGATCATCTCCGGCGGCGTCAATGTCTACCCGCGGGACATCGAGGAAGTCGTCGTGCAGCATCCGGCCGTGCGTGAGGCGGCCGTCTTTGGCATTCCCAGTGAAAAATGGGGGGAAACCCCGGTGGCGGCCGTGATCCTCAAGGAAGGGCACTCGATCAGCGCGGAGGAGCTCCGCGATTGGATCAATGAGCGGGTCGGCGCCCGCTTCCAGAAGGTCCAGGAAGTGGTTTTCAAAGAGGATTTCCCCCGCAGCGCGGCCGGAAAAACACTGAAACGGGTCATGCGCGAACCGTTCTGGGAAAATAAAGAGACGAAAATCTAGCGTCCTAGCCGGACCGGCCGCCCCGGCGCCCCGGTCCAATCAGGCATGATGAATCCCGTCGTCCCCGTCCCCCGGCAGATTATCACCGAGCGGCTGATCATGCGGCGCTGCCAGGAGAGCGACTTTGACGATTTTTTCTCCTTTCTGACCCATCCCACAGCCACCCGCTTCCTGAACCTGACCCCGGAGCAGAAGACGGCCGCCGGCGCCCAGGCCGCCCTCTGGTACATCGTGCAGGCCTACGAGAGTGACAACCCGCTCTTCGTGCTGACGGTTATCGAACGCGCCTCCGGCCGTTACGCCGGCTCCTGCGGCCTGATCCCCCTGCCGGATGATTCCGGCGTGGAAATCTCCTACAACATCATTCCCCCGCTCTGGGGGCAGGGTCTGGCCACCGAGCTGGCCGACGGCCTGATCGGCTTCATTTTCGAAGCCAGCCGCGTCGACCTCGTCGCCGCCCTGGTCATGCCGGAAAATCAGGCTTCTCTGCGCGTGGCCGAAAAAGCCGGCCTGTCGAGCCGGGGGCTGATCGACCACCCGGATTACGACGAGCCGGTCGTCATGTTGGCCATCACAAGGCGAGCTTTTGATCGACAGCGGGACCGCCGGCCGCCCCCGCGATGAGCCAGCCAGTGGATCCGATCGTCGACTGGCTGCTGGCCGGCGTCACAGCTGTCCTGGCCGATCTGCCGCCAGCCGCGATGCCCGCGCCCTTCCAGGCCGATCTCTTCGCCGCCCTGGGCGAGTACCAGTGGACCCCGCCCCCACCACCGGCCCGCCTGCCGGTCTGCCGCTTCCTCCCATCCCCGGCAGTTCTACCCGCAAATCCCCTGCTGGAGCGCTTTCTGGTCGCCGAGCCCACCCTGCACTGGCGGCAAAATCCCGGCTACGTGCGCCGCCCCCCGGATCCCCAATTTCTCGATCGCTACGGCTACTGCGAACTGATCGGCCGGCAGGCCCCCGCCGCCCACCCCAATCTGGCCCTCGGATTCCTGCTGCTGGGGCCGGCCACCACTTACCCCGACCACCACCACCCGGCCGCTGAACTCTATCTGGTCCTCCACGGGACGGCCGCCTGGCGCCGCGCCGGCGGTGATTGGGCGGCCCACCCCCCGGGAACGGCCATTTTTCACGATCGCTGGCAGATCCACGCCACCCGAACGGGAGCCGAACCCCTCCTCGCCCTCTACGCCTGGATCGGAGACATCGAGTCGCCGGCCGTCCTCGTGGCCTGAATGGAGGACAAACCCGCCCCTACGGCTCGTCGAACCCGTCAAACGATTGGGAGCGGTCGTGCGGTTCGATCTCCCAGGTTTTCCGCCAGAGTGATCCGCCGCCGTCGACCCGGATCGTCTCCCCGGTGATGTAGGCGGCCGCCGGAGAGAGCAGAAAGGCGACGGCGGCCGAGACTTCGCTCTCGGTTCCCAGCCGCTTGAGCGGCACATCCGCCCGGGCGCGAGTGATGAAGGGCTCAATAAAGGTCGGATCGTAGCGGGTCAGGCCGTCCCCCTCGATGATCCCCGGCGCCACCGCGTTGACTCGAATGCCGTGAGACGCCCACTCGACCGCCAGGGTGCGGGTCAGGTTGACCACGCCCGCCCGGGCCGCGCCAGTATGGGCCATGCCCGGAAACCCCCGCCACATTTCGGCCACGATATTGACGATGCTCCCGCCCGTCCGGCTCAGCCCGTGGTGGAAGGCCGCCCGGCACATGAGAAAGGTGCCGGTCAGGTTGGTTTCGATCACCGCGTGCCACCCTTTCTGGGAAATCGTCTCGGCCGGGCTCGGGAACTGCCCCCCGGCATTGTTGACCAGCCCGTCGAGCCGGTGGTGATCGGCCGCCAGCGCCTCGAACAACCTCTCGACTTCGTCTTCGCGGCGGATATTGACCAGATAGAGCGCAGCTGAGCCGCCGGCGGCCGCGATCTCGTCTGCGGTCTCCTCGAGCGGTTCGCGCCGGCGGGCTGCCAGGATGACGTGCGCGCCGAGCGCGGCCAGCTCGTGGGCGATCACCCGGCCGATGCCGGTGCCACCCCCTGTTACCAGGATCGTGCGGCCCCGCAGCAGATCGGGTCGAAAAATAGAGTGATAAGGCATGGCAATCTCCTCTCGCGAGCGGGTTAACAACCGGCCATCCGGCCCGGCCGCTTTAAGATAGCGGAAGAAATCCCCCGGCGCATCCCGATCCCCGAGCCGCCGGGGATTTGCCGGCAGGGGCTGGATTAGACGGCCGGTTTTTCCTATACTTAATAATCTATTCGCCGGCTAATAACTCCCGGTCCTTTGGGTTCAGGTTTTCATCTGTGCCGCCTTCCAGGTCTCCCCATTTTCGCCGCTTATCTGTCCTGATCGCCGCCGTGACGGCCGCCGTTTTTCTGGCGGCCGCGGTGCTGACGGCCGCCTCCCCGCCCGCCTATTTCACCGACAACATCGCCTCGACCGGGACCAGCCCCACGCCGACCACCATGGAAAAGGCGCTGCTCGACCGGATCAACCAGGCCACGATCTCGATCGACCTGGCTATCTACGATTTCAACCGGCTCTCTGTGCGCAGCGCCCTGCTCGAGGCGCACAACAATCGGGGGGTGGCGGTCCGCGTGGTGACCGACGACGAGGCCCGGACCACCTATAAGAGCCACTTCGATGCCCTGGCCGCGGCCGGCATCCAGGTCATCGACGACGGCCGGCCGGGAAGCATCATGCACAACAAATTTTTCATCTTCGACGACCGGATCGTCTGGACCGGGTCGACCAATATCTCTGACAACGACTTCACCAAAAACCACAACAACAGCCTGGTCTTTTCGTCGACGGCCGTGGCCGACATCTACGGCCGGGAGTTCGACCAGATGATGGCCGGCTCCTTCAGTGTTGCCAAGAGTCCGAATCCCACCACGACAGTCAGCGCCGGCGGCGTGCCGCTCGAAATTTATTTTTCACCCAAGGACAATTCCCTGAGCCAGGTCATCGACGAGGTCAATAATGCGACCGGCGAGATCGTCTTCAGCATCTTTTTCTTCACCGACGACGGCCTGCGCGACGCCCTGATCGCCGCCCGCCAGCGCAAGGTGGCCGTTCTGGGGATCTGGGATCTGCTCGGGGCCAGCAATTCCTACTCCGATGACGAGGCGCTTTGCGCGGCCGGGATTCCGATTAAAATCGAGAATTTCATCGGCAAGATGCACAACAAATTCATGGTGATTGACGCCGGCGGCGGTGCCCCGCGGGTCGTGACCGGCAGCCTGAACTGGACCGCCTCCGGCAACAACGCCAACGACGAAAACACGGTGATCGTGCACGACGGGTCGACCGCCCAGGCCTACCGGGCCAACTTCCAGACCCTCTGGGATGCCCTGCCGGCCGAAACCGCCTGCCAGACCGGTCCGGTTACCGTCACCGGCCGGGTCTACCTGCCCCAGCTGGCCGCCACGACCAGCCCGGCCCCCGGCGCTCCGGACGTGCGCATTGCCATCATCGTCTACGATCCGGAAGGCTCCGATGTTCTCGGCGAAAACGTCAAAATCGAAAATCGGGGGAGCGCCCCCCAGAATCTGGCCGGCTGGAAGCTCTCCGACCTGGCCGGCAACACCTACACCTTTCCGAGCTTCTCCCTCGGACCGGGGCAGGCGGTCACCGTCTGGGTCGGCAGCGGGAGCAATGATGCCGCCAATCTCTTTTGGGGGCGCGGGTCCCCGGTCTGGAACAACAGCGGCGACACGGCGTTCTTGAAAAATGATCTGAATGCACTTGTCGACCAGTGCGCCTACACCACCGGGGACGGGTCACACGTCTGTCCCTGACGCCCCTGAGGAAATTCGGCCGGATCGGGGTAAAATGAACTCGACAGGTCCGGCTGCCAGGTACCCGCAGGAGGAAAATGATGAACGGTTTTGCCTCTCTCGACGATATCATCGCGTTTGAATCGATCCCCCTTGCCGAGCGCAGCCTTCCGGCCAGCACCTATGCCGGGCTGCAGCGCTCGGCTGAAAAATACCCAAACCACGAAGCCCTCATCTTTTTCCTGCAGGCGGCCGAATACCAGAGAGCGGTTCGCTACACCTTTCCCGACCTGCTCGCCAGAGTGAACCAGACGGCCAATATGTTCCACGCACTCGGGGTGGGGCCAACCGATGTCGTCAGTTATATTCTGCCCAACCTGCCGCAGACTTATTTCACGCTATTCGGCGGCGAAGCGGCCGGCATCGCCAACCCGATCAACCCGCTCCTCGAACCCCATGCCCTGGCCGACATCATGAACGCGGCCAGGACCCGGGTGCTCGTCACTCTGGCATCGTTTCCCAAGACCGACATCTGGGAAAAAGTCTCGACGATCCTCGACCAGGTGCCGACCCTGGAAACCGTTCTCCAGGTCGACATCGCCGGCTATCTCAATGGCTTCAAGAAGCTGGCGGTGAATCTCATGCGGCTGGGAAAATCCCGCGGCCGACGCCACGTCCAGGTGCTCGACTTCGACCGGACGATGCGCCAGTTTCCCGGCGACCGGCTGATCAGCGGCCGGCAGATCGCTCCCGGCGATGTCGCCGCGTATTTTCACACCGGCGGCACCACCGGAACGCCCAAGCTGGCCATCCACACCCATTGGAACCAGGTATACGATGGCTGGGCGGCCGCCCACGCCGTGTCCGATGAAGACGGCAAGCTGAATTTGCTCGGCCTGCCCCTGTTCCACAACTACGGCGCCATCGCCGTCGGCCTGGGAGCGTGGCTGGTCGGCTCGGGCGTCGTCATGGCCACCCCGTCCGGTTTCCGCGGAGAAGGGGTGATCGAAAATTTCTGGAAAATCCTGGCTCACTATCACTGCGCCATGTTCAGCGGGGTGCCGACCCTCTTTAAGGCCCTCCTGAACGTGCCCAGCGAAGGGATCGATTTGAGCCACCTCGAAGCCGCCACCTGCGGGGCCGCTCCCCTGCCCGTCGAGCTGGCCCGCCAGTTCACGGCAAAAACCAACGTCGAGATTCTGGAGGGGTACGGCCTGACCGAAGCGACTTCCGTCTGCACGGTCAATCCGCGCGCCGGGCGCCCGCGCATCGGCTCCATCGGCTTTCGCCTGCCGTACCAGGAGATCCGCGTCGCCGAGCTGGCGGGACTGGATTTTGTCCGCTTCTGCGAACCCAACGAATCCGGTGTCCTGCTCATCCGCGGGCCGAATGTCTTTCCCGGCTACAAAGAGGCCTATCACAACAAGGGGGCTTTCGTCGATGCCGGCGACGGCGGTGAGCGCTGGCTCAACACCGGGGACATCGGCTTCCAGGATGGTGACGGCTACTTCTGGCTGACCGGCCGCAAAAAAGAGCTGATCATTCGCGGCGGCCACAATATCGATCCCAAGCAGATCGAGGAGCCGCTGGCGACCCACCCGGCCGTGGCCATGGCCGCCGCCGTCGGCCGGCCTGATCCCCGGGTCGGCGAAGTACCCGTCGCCTACGTGGAGCTGAAACCCGGCGCGGTGATTTCCGAAGGAGAGCTGCTGGCTTTTGCCGAGGAAAAAATCGGCGAGCGGGCGGCCGTGCCCCGAAAAATCTACATCATCGACCAGCTCCCCCAGACGGCCGTGGGTAAAATTTTCAAGCCGCAGCTCTCCCGCCGCCAGATCGAAGAGGTGTTTTCGACAGCCCTGGGAGCCGTCGAGGGGGTGGCCGGATTTTCCGTGCAGGCCGAGGGGGATAAACGGCTGGGGACGATCGCCTTCGTCACGGTGAAAACCGCCCCCGGCGTCGATCCGGCGCTGGTGGAGAAGCAGGTGCGGGATACCCTGGGGCAGTACGCGGTGAATCACGAGATACAGGTCGATTCCGCCGCCGGATGACTGCCGCGAACGAATCGGCCGCGTCGGGCCCCTTCCGGGGGGTTATCTTCGATTTTAATGGGGTGCTCCTGTGGGATACTCCCCAGCACGACCGGGCCTGGCGGGAATTTTCAGCCCGGACTCGCGGCTACCCGTTCGACGAAAAGGAAATGGCGGAGCAGGTGCACGGCCGGACCAATGAGGCGATCCTGACCTACCTGCTCAACCGGCCGGTGGCCGGTGCCGAGCTGCGCCGGCTGGCCGGGGACAAAGAAGCCTGCTACCGCCGGCTCTGCCTGGCCTCGGGCGAGGATTTCCGCCTCTCCCCCGGGGCGATCGAGCTCCTGGATTTCCTGGCCCGACAGGCCGTTCCCTTCACCATCGCCACCTCCTCCGGGTGGGACAATCTCACCTTCTACCTCGACCAGCTTGACCTGCCCCGCTGGTTCGACCCGGCGCGCATCGTCTACGATGACGGCAGCCGGCCGGGTAAACCGGCGCCGGACATCTTTCTGGCGGCCGCGGAGCGGCTCGGACTGCCCCCGGCCGCCTGCGTCGTCGTCGAAGATTCCCCGTCGGGCATCACCGCCGCTCGGAGTGCCGGGATTGGCTGTGTCATCACCCTCGATCCCGCGTCAGAGCCGGCCGCGGCAGCCGATTCTGACGGGCTGACCATACCCTCCCTGACGGCTTTTCCGCACCAGATCCTGGTAAAAATTGGGACTTGACCGAACGGGGCCATTTCCGTTCGCGTCTACTTGTCGGATCTGGTTTTTTAACGGTTTATCTCTCACTCACCAGCAGCCTGCAGTCTGGAATCCCGGACAAACCTGACGATGTAAAACGCTTGAAGAATGGTGCTCCCGGCGACGATTTCACTTGTGCGTCGGCATGTTGCGGGTCAACGTCGCTGCTCCCGGTGGCGATTATTTCCAGGCGACCGGCACCGTGCAAGACGCCATTTTGGGGGCGGCGTCCAGCACCGATCTGTCCGGCACCTGGGACTTTTTCGACTTTCTCGAGACAGCCGTCTTCCCAGGTTTGACCGCTCTCGACGGGGACGCGCGCTACGTCTTCCTGAACGGAACTTCTATGGCCTCCCCCCATGCCGCCGGGGTTGCGGCCCTCGTCGTGCAGAGGCATCCGAACTGGGGACCGGACGCCGTAAAAGCGGCCGTCGAGCGATCGGCCCAGAAGATCTCCTGCCCGCCGAACTGGCAGCCCCTGGGACCCAATGATGAACGAGCGCGCTGCTACGGAGTCAATGGCCGGACTTCCTTCTTCGGCCACGGCCTGATCAACGCTCTGGCCGCTGCCCAAAAGTAGCCTTCGCCCTCGGAATTCCGGTTGAGCGTCGGGCTGGAGCCCGTGCGGCCGGTTGAAACCGGATATGATCCCCGGAATCGCCCGCCCGTCCGACCAAAACGGACCGGGAGTGGGTGATTCCGGGGTTTTTTTCCCAATCGCCTCCCATGGGGTAGAGTTAGGGTTGTGTCAGCTGCTGTGGTCGATTTTCTTAACCCGGGGAGGCGGTTTTGACCTCGGACCTACCCATCAACCGCCTGGAAACAGCCCTGGAAGCCCGGGCCGCTCTCTTCGACGAGCCGCAAGAGGCCGCCTTTCGCCTGTTCAACGGCTTCCTGGAAGGCTTCCCCGACCTGGCCGTCGATCTGTACGGCCGGACGCTCCTGCTGCACAGCTATCACAAGGATGTCGCGGCCGGGCTGGCGGCCGCCGGGGACGCCCGGGATTTTTACCTGGCCCACCTCCCCTGGCTGGAGGCGGTGGTCCTCAAGAGTCGGCACGGTGCCGGCGACGCCGACCACCGGGGACGGATCATTTACGGAGCCGCCCCGACCACGAAAATTCGGGAGCATGGGATTCGCTACGCGGTCGATCTGCTCATGAATCGGGATGCCAGTTTTTATCTCGATACCCGGCTCCTGCGCCAATGGCTATACGAAAACATGACCGGGCTGACCGTGCTGAACACCTTCGCCTACACCGGCAGCCTGGGGGTGGCGGCCGCCGCCGGCGGGGCGGCCCGGGTCGTTCACGTCGACCGCAACCGCCGCTTTTTAAACCTGGCCAAGGATTCCTACACGCTCAACGGTCTGCCCATCGACCGGCAGGATTTTCAAACGGCCGATTTCTGGCCCTACATGAACCGGCTCAAGCGGACCAAGGACCGCTTTGACTGCGTCCTGATCGATCCCCCCTTTTTTTCCACGACCCGCGGCGGCACCGTCGACCTGGCGTCTAACGCCGCCCGGCTGATCAACAAAGTGCGCCCCCTCGTCAAACACGGCGGCCGCATCGTCGCCATCAACAACGCCCTCTTTCTGAGCGGGCGGGCCTACCTGGACGAACTCGAAGCGCTCGGTGCCGGTGGCTACGTCGAGCTGGAGACGATCATTCCCGTGGCGGCCGATTTCACCGGCACCCCGGCCACCCGCGCCGGAGAGCCGATCACCGACCCGACCCCCTTCAACCACTCGACCAAGATCGCCGTGCTGCGCATCCACCACAAAGGCTGAGCCGGGGCCGGCGGCGAGGCTTTCGGGCCTGGGGCATTCGCCGTCCAAAAGGGGTTCAGCCGGTGTCCGGGAATCACCGCACGGAGTTGCACGGCTGCCAGAATTCATTTCTAATCAGGAGACCCGGTGTCTACGCCGTTCTGATCAAACCCGGTGGGCAGCGGGGTCACCGATCGTCCGAGGAGGCAATATGATCGAAAAATTTTTACTTGGTGTCGGCAGCCGCCTGCAGGAAATCATCGACCCGGAAGCCATCGGGGAACAGGTCGCCCAGTGGCTGATCGGGGTGGTCGTCGGGCTCATCATCTTCACCGCCTTCTACATTCTCTGGCGGCTCGTCCGCCTGGCGGTGATGCCCTTCCTGCGCCGCCGGTTTGACCTGACGGCCGTCTCGTTCATCGATGCCGTGGTCAAGTACGGCATCCTGGCGATCGGCTTTTTCTACGCCCTGGACGCGGCCGGCATCAAGACGTCGGCCGTCCTGGCCTCCCTGGGAATCGCCGGCCTGACCATCGGCTTCGCTGCCCGGGATGCCCTCTCCAACCTGATTTCCGGGATTCTCATTTTTATCGACCGGCC
>JBFFZG010000133.1:0-12673 GCA_041568735.1 Promineifilaceae bacterium (SeqCode) | reverse complement strand
CGAAGGTATCGGCACCAACCGGCTGCATATTGACGGGGTGGATCGGCTGCACGGAACGGAATTCAAAATCGGCGCCGATTTCATGGAAGTGGGCAGCTTTATCGGGGCCGCGGTCGTCACCGGCGGCTCCATTCGCATCGAGGATGCCGGTCCCGAGAATCTCGGCATGATCGGGCTGGTCTATGAGCGGTTCGGCGTGCGCTGGGAGGTCGACGGCGCCGATGTCATCGTGCCGGCCGAACAGGAGCTCTGCATTCCGACCACCCTGGCCGGCCGCGTGCCGGAGATCAAGCCGATGCCCTGGCCCGGCTTCCCGCCCGACCTCATGAGCATTCTCGTCATCCTTGGGACCCAGGCCGAGGGAAGCATCTTGCTGCACGACTGGATGTATGAAAGCCGCTTCTTTTTCGCCGACAAGCTGCTCTTTATGGGGGCGAAAATCGTGCTCTGTGATCCCCACCGGGTGCTCATCCAGGGGAAATCAAAACTCTATGCCAATCCGGCCGGGGTTACCAGCCCGGACATCCGCGCCGGTATGGCGATGGTGCTGGCCGCGCTCTGCGCGGAAGGGCGCAGTGTCATTCACAATATCCACCAGATCGACCGCGGTTATGAGAACGTGGAGGGCAAACTGCGGGCGCTGGGGGCGCATATTCAACGCATATAAGAACGGCTCATTTTATTTGCGGAATGGACCCCAATTCGCTATAATCTTAAATCGCTTTGCCCCTGCTGTATCATTGATAATTGCAGACGACGCTGACAACAATGATGATCTGAAAAAGAGCGCTGCGCTCTTTTTTTTTGGAGAATAAATCATGACGAAACGGACATACCAACCCAAAATTCGCCGCCGGATGCGCGTGCATGGTTTTCGGTCCCGGATGGCCACGAGCAACGGACGCCAGGTTTTGAAGCGGCGCCGGGCCAAAGGCCGCAAGCGGCTTGCCGTCTTGATGAACAACCATGTCAAACAGGTGAACTGGAACGGCAGCCAGGCGGCCAGTTATCGCGCCGTGCGTGAGGCTTCGAACGGCAAAGCGACGACCAAGAAGAACGGCTGATTCCTCCTGATTTCGTCCGGCTTCAACGCAATGAAATGACCGATGCTTCCCAGGCCGTACCGTCTGCGCCAGCGCTCTGATTTTGAACGGCTGCGCCGGGAAGGGCAGAAGGTCAATCATCCCCTGGCTGTGCTGGTGTATTGTCGAAACGATCACCGCCACAGCCGCTTTGCTTTTACGGCGGGACGCCACATCGGGGGGGCGGTCGAGCGGAATCGGGCGAAGCGCCGGCTGCGTGAAGCCGTTCGCTCGCATCTGGCGGCCGTCAGCCCGGGCTGGGATTGTCTGATTATCGCGCGTACGCCGACGGCCGGGGCTCCCTTCTCTCAGCTGGAGGCAGGCGTCCGGCAGCTGCTGACCCGGGCCGGCATTCTGGGCTCTTAATGACATGAAAACCATTATCCTCGCTTTGATTCGCTTCTATCAGCGCTTCATTTCCCCATTAACGCCGCCGAGCTGCCGGTTTCAACCCACCTGTTCCCATTACGGCTACGAAGCCATCGCCCGGCACGGCATCATCAAAGGGGGGTGGCTGGCTATTCAACGGATCGGCCGCTGCCATCCGTTTTCCCGGGGGGGATATGATCCCGTTCCCTGAATCGGACCGGCGTTCCTGCCGGAATCTATCCTTTTTATTATCACTGGAGAACGATCCTTGCCTCTGATTCGCAAGTTTTTGAAGAGACTGCTGTCCCGGGGATTCCTGCTTGGTTCGGTCCTGTTCCTGACCGGCTGTGGCATTATCGAATCCACAGTCTGGCCGGGGGTGTCCGCCGAGGGGAACCGGGTTTATGTCGCCTACCAGAACCAGGTCATCGCCCTGGATGTGGCTGCCAGGCAGGAACTCTGGCAGTACACCGGGGAAAATGGGGGGGTGCAGTTTTACGCCCCACCGGAATTAGCCGACGGCCAGGTCGTCGTCGGTGATTATGGTGTTTCGGGCGGCATTTTTGCCGGCGGCCGGCTGATCGTCAAGGTTCACGCCCTGGAAGATGGGGAGATTTCGCCGCCGGCCACCCGCTGGATCGCCGAAGATCAGGTCTCCGGGCGGGTCTTCGCCGGCTCATTGAAGGCGAACGGAAAAGTTTTCGTCGGCACGGGGGACAACCACTTTGTCGCCCTCGATTCCACTACCGGGGAAAAGGTGTGGGATTTCCGCACCGGCAACGCCATCTGGGATACCCCGGCGGTCCACGGCCGGGTCGTCTACTTGACCTCCCTCGACAAAAACGTCTACGCCCTCGATATCGATACGGGAAATTTAATCTGGCAGGTACCGCTCGGCGGGGCCAGCGCCGGCTCCCCGGTGATCTCCCCGGAGCTGCGCCTCATTTATGTCAGCAGTTTTGATGGCAATCTCTACGCCCTCCGCTTTGAGGACGGCCGGACCGTCTGGAAAGCCCCGGCCGCCGATTGGGTTTGGGGCAGCCCGGTGCTGGTCGATCGGGTTGTCTACTACTGCGATCTGCAGGGGAATGTCTATGCCGTCTCGGCCGCGGACGGAAAACCGGTCTGGTCCACCCCCCAGAAGGTCTCCGGGTCGGTTCAGGCGCCGGTCGCGGTCCACGATGGCCGTCTCTTTGTCGTCTCCGGGGATGAACAGGCCAAAAAAGGGTACATCACCGCCTTCACCCTGGAAGGTCAGCAGCTCTGGCAGGTTGAAACGCCGGCGGCCGTGCGGGCCAATCCGGTTATTGCCGACGGCGCGCTGGTCGTGGCTTTTGCCGGCGAGGAGGTCCCGCTGCAGGTCGTCCGCTACAATCCGGAAAGCGGCGCTTCGGAATGGCAGTACACCCCGGCCGTGGCCCAATAGAGGACGGATTAAGTTATGTGGCAAGCATTTATCGATCTCATGCTCAATATCATGGTTTTTCTTTACCAGGTATTGGGCAACAACTTTATCCTGGCGCTGGTCGCCTTCACGGTGATCACGCGCGTGCTGCTTCTGCCGCTGAATCTCCGCCAGCAGCGGATGAGCATCCGCATGCAGGAAATGCAGCCCCAGGTGCAGGCCATTCAGAAAAAATATAAAGACGATCAGAAAAAAATGATGGAGGAATTGCAGAAAATCGGGTATAACCCGACGGAGCCCCTCCTCGGCTGTCTGCCGCTCCTGGTCCAGATGCCGATCTTTCTGGCCTTGTTCCGGGTGATCAACATCATGCTCCAGGCGACACCGCTCTCGCTGCTGGAGCTGAAAGCGGTCGTCTGGCCGACGTTTGACCTGGCGGCACTCTTTCCAATTAAAAATACCTTTTTATGGATGAACCTGGCCCAGCCAGATCCCTATCTCATCCTGCCCATTCTCGTCGCCGGCACGATGTTCCTGCAGCAGAAATTGATGATGCCGGCCAATCAGGGCGGAAAAGATAAGAACAAAAAGGGATCCCAGCAGGATAATCCGATGGCTTCGACGCAGCAGTCCATGTTGTACACGATGCCGATCATGTTTGGCTTCTTCGCCCTCAGCTTCAATTCCGGTCTGGCGATCTATTTTGTTATTTCCAACATCATCGGCATTGGCCAGGGCTATATCACACACCGCAATATGGACAAGGTGCGCGCCGAAGCTGAAGCGAAAAAAACCGCTAAAAACGAGGCTTCGGAAATCGAAACGAGTGTCAATGGGAGCGCCGGAGAAGGAGAACCCGAGCCGGCACAGAAACCGGTTCCGACCGCCACCACGGGTAAAAGCAAAAAAGGGCGTTCCAGGAGAAAAAAGAAATCTTAGGCTCAGGACGCTGAAGGGGAGAGAACAGAAATGGATGCGAATGAAAAGACAAACGAGTTTACGGGGCAAACGGTTGAAGAGGCGATTGAGCTGGGGCTCACCGACCTCGGCTTGACCCGGGATGAAGTCGAAGTCACCGTGGTCGACGAAGGGCGGAGCGGCTTCCTGGGAATCGGCAACCGGGAAGCGGTCGTCCAGATGCGGGTGAAGGAGTCGAATTCTGTCCAAGAAGCGGCCGTTCCGGCCGCCGCGCTGGAAGAAACCGGTGTGGATGAGACGGATGACGATGAATCATTCGACGATCTCGAAAATCTGCCCGATCCCGATCTGCTGGAGGAAGAAGAAGTCGCCGGTGAGGTCCTGGAGACCCTCTTCGCAAAGATGGGACTCCGGGTTTCGATAGACACCTCCCTGGGTCAGCCCGATGAACTCGGCAAGCAGGTGGTCAACGTGGTGATCGTCGGGGATAAGCTGGATGATTTAATTGGACCGCGCGGGGAAGGCATGGTCGATCTTCAGTTCCTCTCCCGGCTGATGGTGAGCCAGAAGCTGCGCCGCCGGGTCAATTTTTTGATCGACATCAACAATTACCGCGGCCGGAAAGAAGAAGGACTCGTCAAGTTGGCCAATCGGATGGCCGAAAAGGTGACCCAGCGCGGCAATCCGGTCACCCTGGAGCCGATGAATTCCTACGAGCGGCGGCTCATTCACCTGGCCCTGCGCGAGAGCAAACGGGTTTACACGCGCAGCGTCGGCGAAGGACATGCACGCCGGGTGCGCATTTATCCGAAAAATTAACCCGCCTGTGGTGGGAACAATAAAAGGAGCGCTCCTGGCGATCAGGAGCGCTCCTTTTTTGTTTCTCAGGCCGTTTACAGCTGAATCAGCTGCAGTCCCGTCACGGCCGTGGCCTGGGAGAGGGCATCGATGGCCCCCTGTGGAGGCCACCCGTCCAGGTTGATAAAGGAGAGTGCTTCGCCTCCCGGCTCGGTCCGGCCGAGCCGCCATTCGCCGATATTGACGTTGAAGGTGGCCAGAATGGTGGCGACCTGGCCGATCACGCCCGGCACGTCTTTGTTGCGCAGGATCAGCACCGCCCCTTCCGGCTTGGCTTCGAGTCGATAATCGTCGACCTGAACCAGGCGCGGCTCCACCCCGCCGAAGAGCACGCCGGCGATCACCCGGCTCCCGGTCTGGCCGTTTTCCTGCCAGTGCACCCGGCACCAGATTAAATTCGAATAATCGACGCGGTTCAGACCATACTCCTGAGAGATGGTGAGCTCCTGCTCGCTGGCCAGAAGCGGTGCATTGACCTCGTTGATGCCGGCGACCGAGTCGGCCAGCAGCCCTTTGAGGAGGGAGGAAGCCAGGAGGCGTACCATCTGGCCCATCTCTTCCCCGGAAACCTCGACTTCGACTTTGTGAATCCGGCCGCCGGCCAGCTTGTTCTGCAGCCGGCCGATTTTTTCGGCCAGGGCCAGGTAGGGGCGAATTTTCTGGAAATTGACGCCGGGCGGGTAGGTGACATTGACCGTATTGCGAAAATCGATTCCGCGCAGCGCATCCGCCACCTGCTCCACCATCTCGATGGCCACCGCGCGCAGCGCCTCGACCGAGCTGGCGCCGAGGTGCGGCGTGTGCAGGACGTTGGGGAGACCGATGAGCGGCGAGCCTTCCGGGGGCTCCTTGAAAAAGACATCCAGTGCCGCCGCGGCGATTTTGCCGCTCTCGAGGGCGGCCGCCAGATCATCCTCGTCGATGAGCTTCCCCCGGGCGACATTGACGATGATGGCGCCGTCCTTCATCTGGGCGATCGATTCCGCGTTGATCATTTTCATCGTATCCGGATTGATCACACAGTGGAGGGTCAGATAATCGGCCAGCGGGAGCAGGTCTTCCAGGTCGAGCAGCTCGACCTGGTGATCCCGGGCCACCGCCTCGGAGACGTAGGGATCGTAGGCCAGGACCTTCATCCCAAAGGCCTGGGCGCGGCTGGCGACCAGGCGGCCGATGTAGCCGAAGCCGATGATGCCGAGCGTCTTGCCGTGGAGCTCGGTGCCGACGAATTTCGACCGGTTCCACTCCCCGGCCACCATGGAGGCGTGGGCCTGGGCGGTATGGCGGCTGACCGCCAGCATGAGCGCCAGGGTTTGCTCGGCCGTGGCCACGCTGTTGGCCCGGGGGGTGTTCATGACGACGATCCCCAGCCGGGTGGCCGCGTCGACATCGATGTTATCCACTCCAATGCCGGCCCGGCCGACGACTTTGAGATTTTTTCCGGCCGCCAGGATTTCGGCATCGGGGCGAACCCCGCTGCGCACGATCAGGGCGTCGTATTCCGGGAGCATGGCGATCAATTCTTCTTTGCTCAGCCCCGGTTTGAGATCGTAGGCTATATCGTCCATCTGGTCGAGGCGGTCGAGGCCTGCCTGCCCCAGTTTGTCAGCGATTAAAATCTTGTACATCCATTCCTCAATGTGATCGGCGCTCCGCGGCCGATGAAACCGCCGCCCGCCGTTTTCTTGTATCCGTGTTGGAGTGACCCCGGGCCCGCCTGGGTGCCCGGCCGGGTCTAGAGGAGACCCTGCTGCCGAAGGAAGTCGTCCACATTAGAGAGCAGCTCGGCGATATCGGCCGGCGTCCAATCCCCCATCGTGCCGATGCGGAACGTCTGGGCCTTGATTTTGCCGTAGCCGCTGCTGAGAATCATCCCGCGGGCACGCAGAAACTTGTTCAGCTCGGAGATGGCGATCCCATGGGTGTTGCTGATTGTGGAGACGGTCGGCGAGGCGAAGGCGATCTCCGGAAAGATGGCAAAACCTCGACTGTGCACCCATTCGTGGGTGACACGGCGCATGGCCAGGTGGCGCTCCCAGCGCTTTTCCATCGTCTCCGCCAGCATGCGATCGAGCTGCAGGTCCAGGGCGAAGAGGAGGGAGATGGCCGGGGTGGCCGGCGTCTGATTCTTGGCCAGGGACTCATCCAGGGTAATAAAATCAAAATAGTAGCCCCGATTGGGTATCGTTTTTGCCTTTTCGAAAGCCCGATCAGAGACGGACGCAAAGGCCAGGCCGGGGGGCAGGGCGAACGTTTTCTGGCTCGAGGTGATGACCACGTCGAGCTCCCAGGCATCCGTTTCCAGCTCGGCCCCGCCGAGCCCGCTGACCGAATCGACCATGATGGTGATCTCCTCACCCCCGGGCATCTGGCGGATCGCCCGGGCGATCTCACGCACCGGGTTGGTGATGCCGACACTCGTCTCATTATGGACGAAGGCGACGGCATCGTAGGGAGCCTGGGCCAGCCGTTCGACCACCTGCTCCGGAAGAATCGGTTGGCCCCAGTCGACATCCAGCACATCCACGATCTTCCCGTTGAGCCGGGAAACATCGACCCAGCGATCGCCGAAGGAACCGTTGGTGCAGTGCAGCACCCGCTCCCGGATGCAGTTGCGGGAAGCCCCTTCCCAGAGGCCGGTCCCGGATGAGGCGGAGATCAGCACCCGGCTGTCCGTCCGGAATACCTGCTTCAATTTCGGCTTAATGCGGCCGACTAATTCGAGGGATTCCGGCATGCGGTGGCCGATCATCCAGGTCGTTTGGGCCTGGAGAATTTCAGCGCTGACCTCAGTTGGACCGGGTAAAAACAGCTTGATATGCTTTGCGGAATTTTTCGTTGAGTCGCTCATCGTTAAAGGTAAGTTCTCCTTGCTCAATCAACTGCACACATTTTTCGGCCAGGTAAGCCAGTTCGGTCTGGTGGAGCCGGGCCAGCGCGGCCGGTCCGAGGGCCAGAGCCAGCAGGGGAGCCAGGCTGCTGCTGTGGAGGAAAACCGGCGCCCGCTCCAGGATGCGCGGCCGGGTGACCACCCCCCCAAAACCGACGAACAGGTCGACCCGATCGGCTGCCAGCAGGTCGCTGCTGCCGTCGCCGATCAGCAGGGAACGGCCGTTTTGCTCTCCCAGCAGGTCGGAGATAATTTCCGCCTTGCCGTCGGTGGCGGTCAGCGCCCCCTCCTCGAACGTCTTATAACGGACTTCTGCCCGGGTGCTCTGGCGCCACCATTCCCCGGTCAGGGCATCGTACTGGACATCCACGGCGCGGATGTGTGCTTCCGGAACCCCGAGAAAGATGCCGAATTCCATGACTGGTTCGAGCAGGCCGCCGCTGACGATATACACTTCGTGACCCAATGTCTGGAGCGCCTGGATCACTTCCCGGGCGTCCTCGACGAGATGGCGCTTGTAGCTGTTTTTAATCGCCTGGACCTGGTGCCGGGTCGGCCGCACTGCCCGCAGCCGCTTGCCGTAGACCTCAGCCAGGTCGAGGTCGCCGTTCATGGCCGCATTGGTGAGCACTTCAATGCGCCACTTTTTGGCGGCCGATTCGGCCAGGATGTCGATTCCTTCGATTGTGCTGAGCGTGGAATCGCAGTCAAAAATTACATGACGATAAGCTGGCCAGCGCATAATGAATTTCCGGCAGGATCCTCAGGGAAATTTATTTGTGAACTTTTGCACATAAGGGGCAATTTTACCGGGGGAAGGGGGGATCACCAATATTTTTTACGGTAAATCCCCGGCCCCAATCGGGGCTGCAGTGGCGGCGGTCGATCTGCACAAAATGGCGGCTGTTTGTTTGTTCAATGTCGACAGATGGGGGAAACGGGTCGCTGGTTGGGAAGCGGACGGCCGGCAATTCCGGTGCCGCGGCCGTCTCAGCGCTCCTGTTCGCTGGAGATGTCCGTTCGTTTGAGCGCGGCGATCTGCCCTTCCCGGATCAGATTCAGGTAGGTATCGTGGAGTTTCCCATTGCTGACCAGGCAGTCCATCTGCCGGAAGTGCCAATCTTCACCATAAAAATTTGTGACTCGACCGCCGGCTTCGGCAGCGATCAGCGCGGCCGCCGCGACGTCCCACGGAAAGAGATGAATGTTCATATAGCCGTCCAGCCGGCCGGCGGCCACCCAGGCGATGGCCAGGGCTGCCGATCCCACCGCCCGCACCGTTTTCACATGGTGGGCGACGACCCCGAGGATGTCGATCGTTTCCCGCCGGGTTTCGACATGGTGGGACCAGTCGAGTGAAAAAATTGATTCCTGGGGGTTTTCCGTTTGCGAGGCGAAAATGGGCACGCGGTTGAGCCGGGCCCCCTGTCCCCGGACGGCGCAAAACAGCTCCTGCCGGACCGGATCGTAGATCATGCCCACATCGATCTGCAGATCGTCATTGACCGGCCGGCCGGCCGCGATTGCGATCGAATAATTGGGAATTTGCCGGCTGAAGTTACTCGTGCCATCGATCGGATCGATGATCCAGATAACCTCCCCGGACGACGGGATCTGGTCGTCATCTTCCTCGGTGATGAATCCGTGGCCGGGAAACCGGCGGTGGAGTTCCTGGGTGATGAACCGCTGGGAGGCGAAATCGGCATCCGTGACGATATCGCGAAATCCTTTGTGGGTTAATTCACGCGGCTTCTCAACCTTTTTCTGGAGGAGATTACCCGCGGCGATGATGATCGTTTCGGCGGCGGCAGCCAGGTCTTCGTTGCTCGTCATGGATGGGTCTCGCCAAATAAAGAAGCCTCAAAGCCATGCAGACTTCAAGGCGCCAAAAATCGGGATCGATAAGGTTCAAAAGGTGGGTGCGTGTAGTGTATCACATCTCGGGAGGGGTCCCAAGAAGCGAGCGAACCGGGATGGGCGGAAGGGCTGCCCGTTTAGAGAGGAAGCTGGATGTAAAACGTGCTTCCGGGTGGGTCTTCGGGATTGCGGCCGGCGCTTTCCACCCAGATTTTACCCCGATGGGCTTCGATGATGCCCCGGGCGATCGGCAGGCCCAGGCCAAGCCCACCGCCTTGAAAGTTCGATTTGCTCGTCGAATGGTTCTGGATGGAGCCGAGGATGTGAAAGTGGTCAAAAATGCGGCGCTGCTCTTCAACCGGAATGCCGATTCCGGTATCGGCGATCGTCAGGGTGACGGCGCCAGCTTCTTTCTTCCCCGTAATCGTGATCCGGCCGCCGTCTGGTGTGAACTTGATGGCGTTGCCGATAATATTATCGAAGGCGTTTTTCAGCAGTGCGCCATCTCCATGGACGACCGGCAGGGAGTCCACCCCATTCATCTCCAGAACCAGTCCGCGCGCCTCGACGGCTTCCAGTCTGGTTTTCACGATTTCCTGAATGGTATCTCCCAGCCGCACCGGTCCGGCGGCCAGCTCCAGCGCGCCGGAGGCGATCCGGGACATACTGATCACCTCGTTGATCACGGTGGACAGGCGGTCGATGCCTTTGGTCAGCCCGGACGTGACGTAGGCGAGCTGGGCATCCCCGCCGGCTTCCGCCTGCCTGGCGTAATCGCGCAGCAGGTGGGAATAGCCGTTAATCAGGGTCAGCGGGGTCCGCAGTTCATGGGAAACGAGCACGATAAAATCGCTTTTCAGGCGATCGAGCTCCCGCAGCTGGTGATTGGCCTCCTGCAGTTCGCGGATCTTATCTTCCAGACTGGTAACGAGCTGCTGGGCGTAAATTTTGAGCTGCTCGCTTTCCTCTTCCTGGGCCAGGCTTTCGGCGCTGCCCTGCAGGAAATCGCCAACCTGGCTGGGAAAGGTCGACACGTCGATCGGTTTCGTGAGGAAGCCGTTGCAGCCGGCGGCCAGCGCCTGGGCGCGGCTGTCCGGCGAATTGTTGGCGGTCAGTGCGATAATGGGGGTGGCGGCGAAGTGGGAGATACTGCGCAGGCGGGTGGTGATCTGCCGTCCGTCCATAGTCGGCAGGTTAATATCCATCAGGATCAAGGCCGGCTGCTCCTGTTTGGCCATTTCAATCCCTTCAAAGCCGTCGTTGGCGATCAGCACCCGGTAGTTATGGCGCTCGAGGACCCGCTGCACCAGCTTCTGATTGGCGATATTATCTTCAATATAGAGAATGGTTGGAGAAGTGCTCACCGGCAAATATCCTCGATCGTCTTCAGCGCCGGCCGCTTGATCGCGGCCGGGCGGAAAGCCTCGGGTCAGCTGCACGTCGAAACGCGCTCGCGCCCGCCTATTTTATCCGCTATCCGGCCGGACTCAATAGGAGACTATTCCTTATCCGTGCGGCGGCCGCCCAGGCGCTAGAGGGCCTGGATAAACTGGAAAACCCGGCTCAGATCTTCGGAAATAATGGGCTTGGTCAGGGCGAGCTGAGCCCCATGCGATTCCGCTTCCTTTTGACTGACGTCGACAGAACAGACGACCACGGGGAGGCGGGCCAGCTGCGGATCCTCCCGGATCTCCCGCAGGACATCCCAGCCCGACAGATAGGGCATGTGAATATCGAGCAGGACCAGCCCAAACGCTTCCGGCCGCTCCCGCAGCTGGCGGAGGGCTTCGCTTCCCGAGTGGGCCATGACGATTTCGTTGGGCAGATCGCCCAGATAACGCTGGTAAAGCGTGAGCACGAATGGCTCGTCGTCGACCAGCAGGATGGCCGGCTTTCCCCTGGCAAAATGAGGCATCCGCGGCCGCTCTCGTTTAACCGGCAGCGGTTGGTGGACGAGGCCTGCTCCTTCCCCCACCACATGAAATTCCTGGCCGGCAGCCGGTCCCTGGCCTGGATTGCCGCCTTCGACCTGATTGATCGGCAGGATGACGTGGAACTGGCTGCCTACCCCGACTTCGCTTTCAACCCAGATCCGGCCGTTGTGCAGCTCGACGAGCTCGTAGACGATCGGCAGTCCCAGGCCGGTGCCGCTGATGGCCCGGGTTGGGGAGGCATCCACCTGTTCAAATTTGGCAAACAGGCGGGAAAAATCTTTGCGGTCGATGCCGATCCCGGTATCGGCCACCGTGATCTGGACGAAATGTTCTTCCCCCTTTTCGAAGACCGGCCTGATCGCCAGTGTTATCGACCCATTTTCGGTGAATTTGGCCGCATTCGATAGTAAATTGAGGAGGATCTGGCGCAGGCGGACGAGGTCGCCCTGAATGATAGGCAGGGGGTCCGCGACATCCCACTTGAGGTCAACCGGTTTATCCCGGACCAGTCCGCGCGCGGTGGTCAGCACGGATTGGGCCAGCTCCTTGAGATCCACCGCTTCGAAGGCGAGCCCCATTTTACCGGCGTCCAGCTTTGCCAGGTCGAGGATGTCGTTGATCAGGTGGAGAAGATGCTGGCCGCTGTTGTGAATCGAATTGAGGTCTTCTTCCTGGGCTTCGGTAATCGGTCCATCGATTCCCTTCAGGATGAGCCGTGAAAATCCGATAATCGAATTGAGCGGGGTCCGCAGTTCGTGGGACATGTTGGCCAGGAACAGGGTTTTCATTTCGTCGAGTTCCTGGAGTTTGCGGTTGGCTGCCTGGACCTGGTCGAAGAGCCGGCCGCTCTCGATGGTGGCGGACAGGCTGATGCAGATATTCTGCAGCAGGCGGAAATCCCGCTCGCTGAAGGCCGCCTCTTCCTTCTGTCCGGCGATCAAAAACCCGATCGTGCGCTGGCCGAGGGTGAGGGGCATGATGATTTCCTCAGCGCATTGGCGGAAAAAGGTGATGCCGAGGTCGACATTGCCAAAGCGGCCGGGGAGATGGACTGGCTTGTGCTGCCGGAAAATCTGCTTGTAAACCGTCGGGTTGAGCTCCAGCAGGGTGCTGGGCACCTCCGGCCGGCCGCCCGCCCGGCCGATCACCTGCAGCCGCTGGTCACTCAGCACAGAGACGATGCCGATCGCCGCCTGCCGCAGCGAGTGATGCAGCGTGCGGGCGGTATTCTGCACGCGATCCTCAACCGTCACACTCGAAGCCACCGCCTGGGTCACGTTGAACATGGTTCGCAGCTCGGCGACATTTTCTTTCGATTCGCGCAGGGAGGCGGCATTGCTGAACCCCAGGGAGGCCTGGT
>JBFFZG010000132.1:0-12760 GCA_041568735.1 Promineifilaceae bacterium (SeqCode) | reverse complement strand
GCCGCGGCGCCCGCCGCTTCATCGGCGAAGGGATAGCCGTCCACGTACATATTCGGATAGACGTCGTCCACGTCCGCCCGGCCGGCCAACCCGGCCTGCCAGTCGGCCTTCCAGTGCCAGATATTGACGTTGCCCCCCTGCTGGCCCATGCAGAAGAATGGCTGCCCTTCGACCAGGGGGAATTGAATGGCGACCGCATCGGCAAAATCCTGCACCCGCACCGCCGAATCATCCCGGGACGCATCCTCCCATTCGACCAGAAAGGCGATCTGTCGGTCGTTGTAAAGAGCCCGCACATCGATCGCTCGGATGCGGGCCTGGGGAAACATCGGCCGCGCGACGATCTGGGCGCTCAGGGGAATGGAAACGGCCGTGGATTCGCGCCACAACGCAGAGGCCACATCGTCCACCGGCAGCGCCCCGTCAACGCCGGCCGCCAGGATGGTTACCCCCTGGCTGCTGGCCAGCGGGACTTTCCAATAAGTCAGCAAACCGGCCAGCGCCAGCAGCGTGATCGTGAAAATTCGAGATCGTGTGAACATGATCGACTCCTGGAATCCCGCTAGGTAATGGTGTCCAGGCGAATCAAGCCCGCTTCTCCCATGCCGGCTGGCGCGCAGCCGGCGCAGGAGAAGTCCGGGTCGAACGGCGTGTGCTGAATTTCGCCTACGTCAGCCCGCTCCAGCGCCACGCCCAGGCGCTCGGCGTCGGCTGCGACGAACGCCGCGGCAAACCGGGCCAGCGGTCCATACAGGGAATCCGGCGCATTGTGGACCACGCTCTGGGCGAAAAGGTCGATCCAGCGACCCAGGTGATCGCCCAGGAACTGGCGCTGCCCATCGATGCAGATCTCCGTCTGTTCGGCGGTGCCCTGGTCGAGTGCGACCGCTTCTTTGAGAGCCAGAGCGTGCATGAATTCCAGCTCCACGGCCACGTGATCCGCTCTTTCACGGACCTTGCCGCCCACATGAAAGCCGAACGCCCGGTAAAATCCGGCGATGTCGGCCATTTCCTGGCTCTGGCGGTATTCGTGCGGCAGCCCGTATTCTGTTTCGTAGGCCAGAGAACCAGCTGCGCCAAAGGTCTGGCGGTAGGCGGCCTGCAGCGCGGCCAATGACACCGGAGGGATTTCCGGGACGGCGGCCGGCCATCCCAGCGAGCGGACAATAGCGGCCGCCAGCGGCCCATCCTCGGTCCAGTTATCCCGCGGGTAAAGGAAGGTTTCGGCCAGATAGCCGTAAATCTGCGCCCGGCGAATTGCATTTTCTTGTTTCATGCTCGTCTCCGTTATTCTCAGCCTGCCTGCCCCGATCGGTGCCAGATGGCTAGATGGAGTTCAGGCGTTCGGACGGCCGTTCGTGCATTGGTTCCACCACGCTCAAACGAGCAACCTCATTCCCCTTCGCATCAAAACCGAGCACGGTGTCATCATACATCTGCCAGGGCCGGCCGTTCCGCTCCCCTTCGCGCACCAGCGGCCCCTCTTCAATTTCAAACCGGAAGACCATTTTTTGCGTCGCGCGGAACAGCTGCATCAGCGCCAGGAGGGTGCGCGAGGGGGCGCTGTACCGGTCAATCGCATCATCCACACCCGGGCCAAACATCTGCCGCAGATACGGCCGGGGAACCCACCGCGGCGGGATGTAGAAAATGTTTGGCTCGGTGCCAAACTGCGGGTAGAGCGGCAGCGCCACTTTCTCGATGCGCACCAGGTAGACCAGCGGGTTCTGCGGGTCTTCCACCCAGCGACCCGCCTCGTCCATGTCGACCAGCCCGTTGAGGCGGATCTTGCCGGGGCAGACGGTCATGCAGCGCGTTTCCATGGGCACGCCATCGCTCAAGGGATCTTTACCCTCGACCCGTGGGTAGCAGGCCACGCATTTTTCACTTGTATGGGTGGTGCCACGGTACATCGATTTTTTGTACGGACACTGCTCCACGCATTTGCGGTAACCGCGGCAGCGGCTCTGGTCGATCAGGACGATGCCGTCTTCGCCGCGTTTGTAAATCGCCTTGCGCGGGCAGGCTGCGGCACAGGCGGGGTAGGTGCAGTGATTGCAGATGCGCTGCAGGTAGAAAAACCAGGTCTGGTGAACGGGCAGAGTCGCACCCTCTTCGGAAATGCCCAGTCTGCCGCCCCGGTACCTGGTGGCGGTGTCTTCGTAAAAGTTGGGCGCGCTCCACTCGTCATCGGCCGGCAGATAGCCGAGGGCCTGGTTTCCGGTTTGGGTTTCGATGGCCGCTTCGGTAATCGTCAGACCGCCGAAAACCCCGTAGGGTGCCTGGTCGCCGGTTTGGGATGGATCCCAGGTGGCTGCTTTTCCCGTCGCCTGGTGGGCTTCATCGAGCTGCTGCAGGATTTTGACGTCCCAGTATTTGGGGTAGCTCCCGTAGGGCTTGGTCTCCACATTGTTCCACCACATATATTCCTGCCCTTTCGAAAAGGTCCAGGTCGCCTTGCACGCCCCGGTGCAGGTCTGGCAGCCAATACAGCGATTGATATTAAAAATCGCGGCAAACTGCTTGCTGGGATGCGCTTCGTCGAACGCGTAAGCCATAGGCCGGCCGATCTGCCAGTTGTAAACTTCCGCCATCTCATTGCTCCTCTTGAGGATCTTGTGGCTGCCCTGGTGGGCAAACGATTCGGTTCGGGGGGTCGCCGCCCATGGACGCCTCTCCGCACCACTGCGCCCAGAGATCTTCGATCAATGACCGCACCCAGGCTTCTCCTTTTTCCCGGTAGATTCGAAACGTTCCGAGATAGAGCGGGCTGGTAAACAGAGACATCAGCCGCTTCTGGTTCCAGCCCAGCAGGATGAATTCTTCGATGAAGGCCCGGGCCATCGCTTCGGTCTGTCTCGCATCGCCGGGGACAACCACGCCCACCAGTTCGTAGGGATCCTGCTCGTGCAGGGGCAGCGGGATGCCAGCTTCGACGGGTCGACTCACCGGCGGTAAGGGAAGGCCGGGCGTGGGTTTCTTCTGGACCTCCCGGCGCCCGGGGGACGTCCGGCCGGCGGCTGATGGGTGAAAGCGCTTCTCATCAGACATCTTCTACTCTTCTTCCTGGCCGGAGACGGTGGTCACCTGGCCGGCCATGTACTTTTCCATGAAGCTGTTTTCGTGGCCAGGCGTGAAGCCGGAGCCGGCCGGTTTCCATTTCCCCTGCCCGTTCAGGCCGCCGTCCTCCGCCTTCTCAACTTTGACCAGGGTCTCTTTGGGAACGGTGTTCAGGGCGTGGTTGTCGGCCTCCCCGCCAAACATGAAACCGGTAAATACTTTCTGCTTGTGGAACAGGGTGTCGGTCTGGTGCATGGGCATCGACCAGTCGCGGGTCAATGACTGCTGCGAACCGTAGCGGAGGTTGGCCTGGTAGCCGGTCCCTTCCGATTTGGCCAGCCCATCCGGCCGCGTTTCGTGCGCCCGCACCGATTTCTCCGTGGCCATGAACGGCCCATGCTTGAGCATGATGATGTGATACGGATAGGCCGGGTTGTACTTGACCCGCAGCATGAGCCGGGAAACCCGGTAGAACGGGTCCTCTTTTCGCCAGCCGCGGTACGGCCGGTCCGCGGGGTTGGCGTCGACGTAGACGTAATCCCCGTCTTCGATGCCCAGGTCCATGGCCGCCTGGGGGTTCATGTGCAGCTGGTGGTCGCCCGGTCCGGGCAGGCGCCTGTCCTGGCGGTAGGGATCGCCAAAATTGCTGTCCAGGATGATCGTCCAATCGACCGTACTCCAGGAGGAATGGACCCGGTGACGCGTCTTGGGCGTCAGGCAGTAAAACTGGAATCCCTGCTCCCACAGCGGGTTGGTCGTATTCTTGACCTCCGCCCACGGCCGGGCGATGTTGCGGATCGTGCGTTCATCCCAGCCCATCGCATCCTCGGCAATGCCGTAATCGTCGGGGCGCACGAAGCGGCCGCCGCTGACGATGACATTGGGAAGGTAGGGAGTGGCTTCCGGCCCTTCGCGGTGGGAGATGATGTTCTCCCCATACTCAATCGCTTCGGGGATGTCGCAGTAGGCCGCCAGCCGGCCGCAGTCGGTAAAAAACGGCTCCGAATCGTGTACCTGCTCCCAGAAAGGAATCCGGGGATAGGTGCGGAAGAGCATCAGGGCCGCCCCGGGCTCCCCGTATTTGCCGGCCATGATCTCTTCATATCGATAGCCGCGGGTGGGCACCGACATATCGAGGAGCCGCTGGATGTACACTTCCGGCCGTCCCTCCAGAACAAATTTCCAGTAATTCCGGAAGCGCGGATCCCCCAGTTCGTCGCCCATAACCGCTGCCAGCTCGCCCAGGATCATGGCGTCATCCTTCGTGTCGTAAATGGGAGGAATCCCCCCCTTCCAGATTTGCAGGAACGGGTTGGAGCAGGAGGCGGTGATTTCCGGCACGGTGAATTCCGCCCAGGAATTGGCCGCCAGGCCGAAATCGGCGTATTCCACGCTGGAGGTCATTTCAATATCCACGGCGATGATCAGGTCGATGAGCGGGTTGACGTTCTTGATCATGTCGTAGTGATGCTTGGCGTTGTTGAGCAGGTTGACGTTGGAATGAAAAATTACCTTGGTCGGTGTGGGCATGTGGGTGGCGCCGGTGAAGTTTTTCGGGCCGTATTTCGGGGTGTCCACGATCAGCGGCCGGTCCCCATGGTTCCAGTAAGCCGGTTCCTCGTCCACCGCGTAGCTGTGGCTGGGGACCTCTCTGCCGTCCAGGTCCGGATCGAGATCGGGGTTGAAGGGATCTTCGGCGATCCACCCCTTGAATCCCGGGCCAGTCCAGGGAGATCCCTGAAAAAGCGCCGCCTTGTAGTTGCCGGCCCAGGTGTAGCAGCCCGCCCCCGGCCGGCCGATATCGCCGGTGAGCATCAGGGGCAGGAATTGGGCGCGGTTGGCCAGGGTGGCGTGGAACCAGTGATTGATTCCTTCACCGATGTGAATGGCCACCGGCGACAGGGTGACGATATCTTCCGCCATCTCTTCGATGAGATGTTTGGGCGCCTGGGTGATGTCGGCGACCGTGTCCAGATCGTACTCCTGCAGATGTTCCTCATACATCGCCCAGAGCGTCATGACCTCGACTTCGCCACCAGCGGCGCCGCCGGCCGTGGGCAGCAGCGTCACCGTTCCCGACCAGGAGAGGCGCGGGTCGATCCCCTTTTCGATCATTCGCTCCCCCACGTCGTCGCGGGTCAGTGGAACGAGTCCGCCGGTGTTTTCATCAAAGACCACATAATCTCCGAGCTTTTCATACTGCTCCTGGCTGAGGCCGTGCTGGCTGAAACTGGGGCCATCCTCGGTCAGACCGGACTCGTAGCCGGCGAAAATCTCGTCAGGATGGAGTCTTTTGAGGGTATCGATTCGCACGACGAGGGGAAAATCGGTGAACCGTTTGACGAACGGCTCGTTGTAACGTCCGTGGTCCATGATCCATTTGGTGATACCGAGGAAGAGAGCGGTGTCGGTAGCCGGCCGGATGGGGATCCAGGTATCGGCCTTGGTGGCCGGCGGCGAATACTCCGGCGTAATCGTGATGATTTTGGCGCCGCGCTCCATCGTTTCAATGAAGAAATGGGACTCGGCCATCTTGTTTTCAACCAGGTTCTTGCCGCACTGAATATGCAGCCGGGTGTTGCGCAGGTCGTTGAAGTCGCAGTCGGAGGTCTGCAAACCGGTCGTGAAGGGATGGCCGGGCGCCTGGTCACCGTGCCAGGTATAGTTGGACCAGCGGCGGCCTCCCAGGGCGGTTTCCGGATCGGAGCCGCGCAGGTGGGTGTCCAGCAGTGCCAGGGTGTTGGCGAAGCGGTACATGCCGTACTTGCCGATCACCCCCAGCAGCCCCATGCCGCCGCGGCACTTGAACGTGCGCGTTCCCGCTTCTTGCATGGCAGCGATCATTTCTTCCGGGTAGCTGTCGGCCCGCAGTCGTTCGGCCCCCGCCGCGCCCGAGTAATGGCCGGCGATAGCGATCATGCCCCGGGCGATGTAGCGATAAGCTTCTTCCCAGGAAACGGGGATCATGGCATCGTCCCCGCGGGCGGTAAATTTGTATTTATCCCGATTGGCCGCGTCGAGATAGGGATAGCCGTCGTCTGCCCAATCTTTCCACCCCTGACGCATGATCGGCCCCTTGAGCCGGTGCGGGCCGTAGACCCGTCGATGAAACGTCTGCCCTTTCTTACAGCCGCGCGGATGCCAGTGGGCGGTGGCCGTGTTGCCGTACAGGTCGCTGTAGCTGCCCACGTCGTAATTCGTTTCCGAGCGCAGGATAACCCCATTCCGCACAAAAGCCCGCAGGCGGCAGGCGTGCGTATCATTGGGAGAACAGACATAGGTGAAGGAGGTGTCGTAGGCGTACTGGTTGCGGTAGATTTCCTCCCAGCCACGATCCGGATAGGCGGCCAGCGGGTTTTGTACGTCGATCGGTTCGAGGAGCTGCAAATTCAGGTAATGAGCCAGAACGGTTCCGCCGACGGCACCGCTTAATTTCAAGAAATTTCGACGAGAGATGTTCATGGATCGACTCCGTTAAGGAAAACGGGGGTGGGAAGAGCGATCACCGGTCCGATGGTCCTTCGTGAATCCCCGGCGAGGGGCGGGCGATTTCCTGAATCGCCGCCAGCAGATCGGTGCGGCGAGCGTGAACGCGGCGGCTGGTAATGATCTGCACGTAATCCCGGTTCAGATCGGCATGGATCACGGGGATTTCGGGAAACTGGGAAAGAAGAGAGGCGCACGTGTCCTGACCGGATTGCCCGCCAGCAGCCAGGACGATGACATGCGGGCGTGCCGCGGAAAGGACTTCCAGATCCAGTTCCCGAATAACGGCCGAACCGACAATGTTGATGCCGGCCGCCGCATCCAGAATCTGGACCAGGGACTCGTTGAACAGGGAATCTCCAACGAGAAAGACTCGCCGCTCTTCTTTCATATCTGCATGGTATAAAGGAATGGCAGGCACATCTATCCCTCTTCGCGGTGAAAAAGGATGAAAAAAGAGGGATTTTGGAAGCGGCAAGAAAGTAAAAGGATTCGCCCCCGCTGCATCAAGGGCGGTGCCGGCAATCGCTCTGCGGCGGGCAGGCGCTGAGCCAGAGATCCGACCGGTGTCGGGGACATCCATGGCCACCGGCCGGCGGTTGTTCACCCGCTCCTGCAGCCCCGCTTTTACGGGGTTACACTATTCAGTCCCTCCCACTGGATTCCGAAACCCCCGCCCCGGTTGGATTGTCACAATTCGGCTTCCCTTTCTCAACGCGGACTGCGTGAATATCGTCCGCCAACCGAGTAAGCCCGTTACGGGATGGACTTTTGCCAGGCGATCACGGCGGCCAGCTCCCGAGACAGGTCGTCGATAAGATCTGCCGCGCCAGCCAGATCCCCCTGATGGGCCTGTTGTTCCAGATCGCCGGCGATCCCGGCAAAGCGCACGGCCGCCACACCGGCGCTGCTCCCCTTCAATTGGTGGGCCACCTCTCTGGTGCGGGCCGCATCTCCGGCAGCGGCGGCCTGGCCCAATTCGGGCAAGAGCCGTTCGGCTTCGGCGACGAACAGGCCGACGAGCTTGCGCAGCAGCGCCTCCTTACCGGAACCCAGGCGTTTTCTGAACATCTCTTCATCGACGGCCGTGGGCGGGCCGGCTTCGACCGGCTGCTCCTGGAAAGATACGGCTGGCAAATCCCCTTTTTGCTTCTCTACGGCGTGCATCAGGGCGGCGGCGATCGCCTCCAGCTCCACCGGCTTGCTGACGTAATCGTGCATGCCAGCCGCCATGAAGCGCTCGCGATCCCCTTCCAGGGCCGAGGCGGTCATGGCGATGATAAACGGAATCCGGTCAGCCGCCCGCGTTTCATACAGCCGTCTGGTGGCTGTGATCCCATCCATATCCGGCATGTGAATATCCATGAAAATCGCGTCGTAAGAGCGCGACTGTAGGGCGTCCAGCGCTTCGAGCCCGCTCGAGGCGACATCGGCCTGATAGCCTAACTGCTCGAGCATGTGAACGGCCACCTGCTGATTCACCCGGTCATCCTCGACGAGCAGAATGCGCAGCGGCCACCGGCGACCCATCTCCTCATTCAGCTGAATCGCCGCGGCCGGCGCTGCCATCACATTGGGATCGCCTACCGCCATCTGGACACTGAAGGTAAAGGTTGTGCCCCGGCCGACTTCACTTTCGACTCCAATTTCTCCCCCCATCATGTTGACGATCATTTTACTGATGGCCAGGCCAAGACCGGAGCCGCCGTACTTTCGCGTCGTGGTGGCGTCGATCTGAGTGAATGGTTGAAAGAGGCGATCGAGACGGTCGGGAGGAATCCCGATGCCGGTGTCTCGCACGGCTATCCGCAGGCGAGCGGTCTCACCTTCAACCGAGGCCGTCACGGCAACCGCGATCTCCCCGGCATCGGTGAATTTGATGCTGTTGCCGATCAGGTTCAGCAGGACCTGCCGCAGCCGCGTCTCATCGCCAACGAGTACGGGTGGCACCGCCGCGTCGATGGCATAAGATAGAGAAAGCCCTTTGCGGTCCGCTTCATGCTGCAGCAGTTCGATGATTTCATGCAGGCTGCGCTGGAATTGAAACGGCTGCCGGGTCAAATCCACCCGTCCCGATTCCAGGGCGGAAAAATCGAGTACGTTGTTGATGAGCATCATCAACAAACTCCCACTGCTGCGGGCCGTTTCGGCAAACTGGCGCTGCTGTTCGGTCAATGGGGTATTCAGCAGCAGGCTGTTGAGACCGATGACCGCATTTAAGGGAGTGCGAATTTCATGGCTCATGCTCGCCAGAAAGGCGGCTTTGGCCAGGGCGGCCTCTTCTGCGGCTTCTTTGGCCTGCCGGAGATGTTCTTCAGCCTGCCTCCTTTCGGTAATATCGGTTTCGATGGCGATGAAATTGGTCAGGCTGCCCTGGGCATCGCGCACCGGCTGAACCTCGATCTCCACCCAATAAGGGCGTCCTTTCCTGGAATAATTGAGCACCTCCACATTGAAGCCTTCGCCTTTTTGCAGCCGTTCGCGCATGAAGGCCACGGTGGCGGGATCGGTTTCAGGCCCCTGGAGCAGATCCCCCGGCCGCCGGCCCCTGGTTTCTTCCAGGGTGTAGCCGGTCACGCGGGTGAACGCCGCATTGACCCACTCGACATAGCCGGCGGCATCGGCAATGATCACGAGATTATCCGTTCGGCTGGCGACCTGAGAGAGCTTGCGGGCTTCCGCTTCGCTTTTGCGGAGAGCGGATTCCACGCGCTTTTGTTCAGTCAGATTGGTAATCACGGCAATGCTGCCGGCAAAGGCGCCCTGCCGATAACGAGGAACGCCCGTAATCAAGACATCCACAAGCTGGCCATCGGCCCGCTGGATGCGCGTCTCGTACGTGCTGATTTGGCCCTGCGCGCGCTTCGTGCCGGCAGTTTTCAGGACGTCGCGATCGGCCAGCTCTGTGAATTCGAACGGGGTGCGTCCGATCAGATCCTCCGGTTTTTCGCGGACCATCTCGGCGTAGGCCGGATTGACGAAGGTAAACCGGCTGTTTTCGTCTACCACCGTCAGCCCCTGTCCCATGGTGTTCATGATCTGCAGGGCGAAATCCCGCTGTTCGGTGGCCTCCTCCGTTCGCTTCTCCAGTTCGTCGTTTAACGTGACCAGCGCCGCTTCCGCCGCCCGCCGCCGCTGCTCGTTGCGGTAGGCTTCGATCAGGTTGCCGCAGGTCGCCAGAAAGGGTCCCAGAAATGCGACCATCTCCTCGTCGTAGCCCTGCGGCCGATTGGCGATCCCGACCAGGCCCACCATTTCCTGACCGGCGTTGAAAAATGGCAGTCCCAGGAAGGCATTCATCGCCGGATGGCCCGCCGGCATCCCGCCGCTTCGCGGATCGGTGGCCGGATGGTTGGCGATGACCGGTTCCTGCGTGGTCAGGGCAGCTCCAAAGAGGGTTTTCAGATTGTAGAACTCCATGCCGCCGGCCGCCTGCTGCGCATAGAGCCGGTGGGTTTCTTCGCTCCAGGCGATATTTGTAATGGCGTGCGTTTTCAAATAAGGCTCGCCAGCCTCCGTTTGCAGAACTTCGCCAATAAAACCGTATTCACTCTCGGTCATCTCGAGCAGGCTCTCCAGCAGTTTTTCGAACATGATACCAGGCGTGCTGGTGAGAATGAATTCCTTCTGTGCCTGATTGATGACATCCAGCAGCTGGGAGTTCCGGGCAATGGTCCGCTCGCGGCGGCGCTGTTCACTGAGATCGATGACGACGGCAATAAAGTGGGTGAGGGCGCCCTGATCATCGTGAACCGGCTGTATTTCAATGGCGGACCAGAAACCCTGGCCCGATTGGGTATAACTGAGCGCCTCGCATTTAAATCCCTCACCCTGGCGCAAGGCCTGCGCCAGCTCCTGAACGATGGCTGGTGACGTTTTGGGTCCCTGCAGCAGAACGACCAGTTCTCGGCTGATGATTTCATCCAGGGCGTACCCGGTGATTCGCGAAAAGGCGGCGTTGACCCATTCCACGCGGCCGCCGGCCCCGGTGATGATCACCATGTTGTCGGTGCGGCTGGCCACCTGAGACAGCTTGCGCATTTCCGTGTTCAACTGCACCAGTTCCCGCGCCATGGCCTCCCGCTGCCTGTCAAAACGATAGTAGTAACCGGCCACGATGCCCACAAAAATGAAGAAGCCCAGAATGACGATGCTCAGTCCCAGAATCAGGGTGCGGTTGCTGGACAAAATCCTGATGGTGGCGTCGTTCGCCAGGCCGGCCTGCTGTTTGCGATTGATCTCCCCTTCTGCGATCAACTGGTTATACGCCAGCTCGAGCTCAACCAACCGGGCGCTGGCCTCCGCTCGCAGCGAGGTATCTCCATTGTCCGGATCCAGCAGAATCTCTTCGATCAGCGGCTCGATATCATTTTCCCAGCGGCCGGCCAGGGCGCGTGATTCTTCCAGCAGGGCTTCGGTGCCCAGCGTCTGCAGCTGGTAGGAAAGCGTGGCTTCCTGCACCCGCTGCCTCACGAACGACCGCTGCAGGTCGAGGGCCTGCGGATCATTTTCCCCGCTTTCCAGAAGCACCATCAGACGCAGCAGTTCGCGCTGCAGCTGGCCGAGCGTCCGCACATTGGCATTGATGATATTTTCGGTGATCTGCACGTTGGCTTCCAGCGTCTGTATCTGGCGGATCACCAGAAGCCCCAGATAGATGGCGCTCCCCACCAGGAAAACAGAATAGATCAGCAGCAAAATGCTGCTGACCTTGAGGCGCTGTTTTTGGCGCTGCATCCCTGAGGGCAGCGGATAAGGTTGGGATATCGGTTCGTTATCGGCCATATCGTGCCATGATTTTACTCAAACGAACGGCAAACTTAGCGAACGTCGATCGTCGCCAGCTGCCAGATCCACCTTGGATCATAGATGGTTTCATCGAAATCGTAGCTATCATAGGGGTAGATAATGCGCGTCGGACCGTAGCGCTCGACGGGCATCCGCTGGCCGTCGACGGCCGTGGCCAGCAGCACGGGATAGGCTTCGATATCTTCGAGCGGAATTTCGATCGCGTAATCGTTGAGGGCGACCGTCTTCAGGACGGTGGCCTCCGCCGCCGCGCCAGCCGCGGCTAACAGCTGACTCACCAACACCCCCTGAAAAACAGCCGCGCGCCCTTCCGCCTGTTTATCCTCCACGCGATATTCAACGACGCCCAGCCGCTCGAGCGTGTCCAAATCGAGCTGGAGGGTATCCCCTACGTTGGGGTTCCCAATCTTCCCGGTTACAGTCAGGATCACTTCCCCGGCCGGAGGCGGAATGGGGTCCCCAATCCCGATCTCGGGCTGGCGGATCACGGCGTACCCCTGGTCTGCAGCCGCGGGCATTTCCACGCCGCCGCAGGCGATCAGGGCGTTAATCATGAGCAGTAGAATTCCAAATCTCCAGAACATTGTACTTTCCTTTTTAAGAATCGTCGTTTTGGGTATCAGCCGGACGCGACGGCGTCTGGCTTGCCGGTGCGCAGCCGTCAGGAAGGAGCTGAGCCTCAGAGACCTCAAATCCGGACGCTGAACACGGCGCCCCGCGGCCTGTTGTCGCGGACGGCGATGGCCCCGCCATGGGCTTCGGCCACCATGCGGCAAAAGGCGAGCCCCAGGCCGATGCTGACCATGCTTTTTCGCTTGGCGGACGCCACCGCATAGCGATCAAAGATGCGCTCGCGATCGGCCGTTGGAACTCCGGGCCCCTCATCCGTCACTTCCAACAGGCAGGAGCCACCGTCTTCATGGGCCGATAGCCGCAGGGCGATCGTCCCGTTTGCCGGCGAAAATTTCAAGGCATTGCCCACCAGGTTGCTGACCATTCGCCTGACCAGATTCCGGTCCAGCAGCCGCTCGCACGGCACGGCCGGGATCTCCAGCCGCAGGTCGACTTCCTGGCGCGAGGCCAGTTCTTGATAATCCCTGGCGACGTGGCTCAGCACTTCGCCGATGTCCGTGGCCTCGCGGTTGAGGACGATCTCATCCTGCTCCGTTTTGGCCATGAGGAGGACTTCATCGACCTGTGCGCTCAATTCTTCCAGATGTTCCTTGATGGTTCCCAGCGATTTCTTTAGAAATGCGGCATCCGCCCCCTGCCCATTGCGGACTGCCGACCGCTCAATTGTCCGCAGGGTGATATCCGTGCGCACCAGGCAGACAGTCAGCGGCGTGCGCATATCGTGGACAACCATGTTGGCCAGGTCTTCGCGCATTTGAGCCACCCCCCGCAG
>JBFFZG010000131.1:0-12761 GCA_041568735.1 Promineifilaceae bacterium (SeqCode) | reverse complement strand
GGGTGTGGTGGCAGCCACACCCGGCCTCTTTATTGATTTCATCAGCGCCAGGGAGCCTTCACGGACACTTTCCCCTTCTCCCAACTCCCAACTCCTACCCCCCGTTCCCCGTTCCCTGTTCCCCGTTCCCCTCTTTAACCGCTGTGATCCGCGCGCTGAACACCCTGGCTTTCGCCATGGGCAGGTGAAGGGCGCCGGCGAGCTCGATATCCGGCTGGTCCCGGTCTCGGATGCTGATGTGGGTGAAGCCGGCCCGGGCCAGTTGACGGACGTAGAAGTCGACCTCTTCCGCCCCGGCGATGCAGCCGGACCAGGAGACCAGGTCGGCCCGTTCCTCGGCCGTCAGCTCGCCCAGCCGGACCATGTCGCTGACGGCCAGGCGGCCGCCCGGTTTGAGCACCCGGAACGCCTCGCGGAAAACGGCCGGCTTGTCGGTGCTCAGATTGATGACGCAGTTGGAGATGATGACGTCGACCGTCTCGTCCTCGACCGGCAGCGCTTCGATTTCACCCCGGCGGAACTCGACGTTGGTCGCTCCCACCTTTTCCAGGTTGGCGTTGGCGCGGGCCAGCATCGCTTCCGTCATGTCGACACCGATGACATGGCCCTGCTCTCCGACTTCGGCCGCGGCCAGGAAGCAGTCAATTCCACCGCCGGAGCCGAGATCGAGGACGGTCTGACCCAGCTGAAGACTGGCCAGGGCCAGCGGATCCCCGCAGCCCAGCGAGAGACCGGTCACTTCGACGGGCAGGCCGCTCAGATCGGTCTGGTAGATGTGGTCGAAATAGGCTGCCTCCCGAGCGTCGTCACAGCAGCCGGCGGCTGCTTCAGCGGCAGCCGTCGGGGCAGGGGCGCAGCAGTCGGCCGCCGTGGCCGGGTCAAATTCGGAGGCGATTTGGCTGTAGCGATCCAGTACGGCATGGCGAATCGCTTCCGGCGATTGATCCTGATGGTCACTCATGGGCAATTTCTCCTTTTTGGTCCGGGGGAGGTCCCCCCGGAGGTCGGGGCGTGAACGGCCGGCGGCCGCTTCGCCATGGTTTCCGGGTGAGAAAGAACCGACAACATATAGACAGCTGTCTATATGACCAGGTAAAAAAATATTACTTCTTTTCCGGCGCGAATTTTTCCAGAATATCCCCACAGCAGATCGCCACCGCTTCCTGGTTCAGCGTGTAAAAAATCTGCTTGCCTTCCCGCCGCGTCTCCACGAGTTTCGCATCGCGCAGAATGCTCAGGTGGTGGGAAACCGTCGGCTGCGAGATGCCGCTGGGAATCGACTGGTTGAGCCCTTCGACGATATCATTGACGCAGAGCCATTCGCAGCACAGCGACTTCATGATTTTTTGCCGGGTATCGTCGGCAATGGCTTTGGCGAAAGTAATCGGGTCAATCATAATATAGATATCTGTCTATTTGTTTGGAGATTGTAAGCTGAATAGGGGCACCTGTCAAGCCGCGTTTACGTGGCTCACATTCCCCGGTCCGGGGAATCATGCGGCCGGGTGGTGAGGGTCGGTCCAGACGACTTCCTCCGGCGGTTCGACCGTTTCCAGCTCCAGATTGACCACGATCGGCTCCTGGTCGCTGCGCACCAGGACGCACGCGAGCGGCTCGTCCGGGCTGCCGTTGAGCTCCTGGTGGGGGACGAATGGGGGGACGTAGATGAAGTCCCCGGGGTGAGCCACAGCGGTATATTCGAGCTTTTCCCCCCAGCGCATCCGCGCCGTGCCGCTGACCACGTAGATAATGCTCTCCAGCTCGCCGTGATGGTGGGGGCCGGTGCGGGCATTGGGCTCGACGCGCACCGTGCCGGCCCAGATTTTGCTGGCGCCGGCCGAGGCGCGGGTGATGGCCGCCTCCCGGGACATGCCCGGGGTCTGCGGCGTGTTGGGATCGAGCTGATCCCCCCGGATCACGCGCACCCCGTTTGTTTTCCAATCGACCGGTTTTTCAGACATGGCATCCTTCCTGTTGATTGACCTGACCTGGTGGATTCACGCTGTTTCCTCCACCCGCGCCCAAGGCTGGCCGTTTGCCGGTTCAGAGTTTTAAAACACAATCATGGTGCGCTGCACCCCGTCGAGCTGAAAGGGAAGCTGCCGCCAGCTGTCCCCGTAGTCGGCCGTGTGCCAGACCTCCCCGTGGCTCAGGCCGGCGTAGAGATGGCCTGGAGCAGCCGGATCGGTCACCAGGGCGTAGGCCATGTAATCGAGCGGCTCCGGCAGGCCACCCCCCAGCGCCTCCCAGGGGCCGCCGCCAACCGCCCGATAGATGTGGGCCCCGGCCCGGCCGTCATCGTGGGCGGGCGGGGTGAAATTGCCGCGCAGCAGGGAAGGAAACTCCGAGGCCGAGAGATACCAGACTTCCGGCCGGACCGGATCGGCGGCCACCATCCAGCCGTATTTCTTGCCCAGTCCCCGGCTCGGCTGGGTCCAGGTCACGCCGCCGTCCCGGCTGGCGGCCACCCCGGGGCCACCGCCGCCGCCCTCGAGCACCAGACGGCCGTCGCTCTGGTGAAAGATCAGCGAGTGGCAGTCCCGCAGCGCTTTTCGCGGGTGAGAAGACCAGGTCTGGCCGCCGTCGGTGCTGCGGGCCAGCGCCCCGGCCTCGATGCCGGCCATGAGCACGTCGGGATCGTTCGGAGAGGGGGCGATCGCCTGCACGTAGGGGCGAAAATCGGGCGGTTCGGCCGGGGAAAACATCCACCAGCGGCGCACCCGGCGAAAGCTTTCCAGCTCTGACCAGGAGCCGCCGCCGTCGCGGGAGACGAACAGGGACACCGGCTTACTGCCGGCAAAGACGAGATCCGGGACGGTCGGGCTGGCGGCCAGGGCTTTGATCGGCAGGCCGGTCAGCCCGCTCTCGGTCCAGCTTCTGCCACCGTCGACCGAAACCAGCACACCCCCTTCCTGCCGGCCGGCGTAGACGCGGCCGGGCCGGTGCGGATCGGCCGCCAGGCAGTTGATCCGCATCCCTTCCAGGTGGCGGGTGGTCTGCCACTCGCCGCGGCTGTCCTGTTCCACCCGGCTGAGATGGGTCCACGTCGTCGCCAGAAACCGTTTGCCGTTCATGCCGATTTCTCCTTTGGGAAAGGATGCAATCTCTAATTGAAAATGAAACCGAAAAAGACCATGTCCGGTGTTGACCCCCTCGCCTAACCGCCAGTGAACCGGCCTGGATTCAAGCCATGGCCCTTGTGGCGAGGTTGGAGCAGGCCCATTTTGAACCAGGAGCCCCCAGAATGCAAATACCCCGGCTCTCGCGCGAGAGCCGGGGCATTTACCGGTGCTGACCCGATCGAATTTTGATTAACTGCGAACGCGGCGGAGAACGACCAGGCTGGTGAGCGTGATCAGCAGGCCGATGAAGAGATAGACCGCATTGTTCGTGCTGTCGCTGCCCTGCGCGCCGGCCGAGGAAAGAGTGACGGCGGACGGCGTGTTGCACATCGGGCCGGTGATGGCGCCCGCGGCGCCCTGTTTGGTCTTGACGCCGACCTGGACCATCTGGGTGCCGACAACCTGCTTGACCTGAACCTGGAAAATATGAGTGCCGGGGTTGTTGCTCGACAGCTGCTGGTTGTTTGCATCGCCAAATTTCAAGCCGGTGACCCCCGTCGTCGGATCGGCGCCCAGTTCGACCTGTGGGTAGTGGGCTGCCAGGCAGCTGTAGGTGCCGTCGGAGCAGACCGGGAGATTGGTCGGCGTGTCGTAGCCGCCGGCGATGATGGTCACGTTGCCGAGCGGACAGTTGCCGACGCCGATCGTCCAGTGGCTCAGTCCCTGCGAAATCGGGTGAAGGGACGGGTCGGCCGTGACCGCGTAGGTGAAGGTGCCGGTATTTCCATTCATCTCCACCCCGATGAAATCGACCTGGTAGCCGTTGAGAACGACGGGGCTGGTGGCGCTGGCGACGCTGAAGGTGGCGGCCAGGATCAGGGACGTCAAGATGGCAATTTTGAGGAAGAATCCGGTTTTCATGATCTTTTCCTGGGCTGTCGGGTCTGCAAAGGCGTCGCCCTGGTTAGAGCGATTTCCCCCCGATCAGCATAGTGGGCGCCGGCTGTGGTTCGGCGCTGATTTTTTCCCGAGCGCAAAGTGTTAATTACTTTACTTATACCTAGAGTACCCGGGTACCATTACGGACAACCTTACGGCGGCCCCTGTTTTGGTTATAAAAAGGTTAGGATTCGCGGAGGGCCGGCTGGTCCCCGGAAGCCAGGAGCAATCCCCGAAAAAATCGGATTTGGGCGCAGGGGTTGCCAATGTGTAACAAAACTGTTACACTTTTGGTATTGTTACCCCACCCGTTTTTCACAGGGGCAGGCAGATGGAAACCAATCTCGATCAGGCTTTCGCGGCGCTCAGCGACCCGGCCCGCCGCGATCTCGTCTACCGGCTGGCGGCCGGTCCGCAGACGGCCGGCGCCCTGGCCGAACCCTACGACATCAGCCGGCCGGCCGTTTCCCGGCACCTGCGGGTGCTGCGCGAGGCGGGACTGGTGACAGTGGAGACCCACGGACGGGAGCGCTGGTACTCGCTTTCCCCGGCCGCCCTGAACGACGCCCAGGCCTGGCTCGAAGAGGTCGAGGGGATGTGGGGGGCGGCGCTGCAATCCTTAAAAAGATTTGTGGAGACGAACCCATGAAAACGGTGCAGGAAGCGATTGCCATTCGGGCGAGCAAGCAGAAAGTCTTTGAGGCCTACGTCGGCCACATCAACCGCTGGTGGCCGCGGCAGGGGACCTACCGCTACTCCTTCGCTCCGGCCGGTCGGGAGCCCCGGCACATCGTTTTCGAAAGGGGGCTGGGCGGCCGATTTTACGAGGTATTCTACGACGGCAGCGAGCTGGTCATCGGCCACATCACCTGCTGGGATCCCCCCAACCGGCTGGAGTACACCTGGCGCGACCCGAGCTGGCCGGGCCAAACCGACGTCTCCGTTTCTTTTATCGAAGAGAATGGAGTGACGACCGTGACCGTTACCCACTCCGGGTTTGGCGCTGCCGGCGTCCCGGCCGTCGGCGCCGGCTACCACACAGGACTGGTCGAAATCCTGGCGGCGTTCGCCGGCTGGGTTGCCGATGAGTCGTTGCTTCCCGGAGGTCCCCATGGTTGAAACCGACTGCGAAGTGTTCGTTCCGCTCTCCCCGGCGGCCGCCTTTGATCTGTATGTCAACCAGATCGATACCTGGTGGCCGCGCCAGGGAGTGTTTCCCTACAGCTTCGCCCCCGCGACCACCCGGCCGGCCCACATCCATTTTGAAGGAGAGCCCGGCGGACGTTTGGTCGAGACCTTTGCCGACGGCAGCGAGTATGTCATCGGCCAGATCACCGACTGGGATCCGCCGGCCGGCTTCGCCTACGACTGGCGGGACCCGAGCTGGCCGGGCCCGATTTCCTACTCGGTGCAGTTCCGGCCGGCCACGGGCGGCACGACGGTCCAGGTGACCTCGGCCGGCTTCGCCGCGCTTGGATTGGAGGAGATGATTCCCTACTACGCGATCGGCGATCGACAGGTCAACCGGGTCTACGCCGCGCACGGCCAGGCGGTGTACGAGCTGCAGGCTCTGCAGCCGGCGGCCGGCGAGACCGATTAGCGCTCCCAGACCCATCGGAGAACCGTCCATCAAGCCAGAAAGGAGAAACCCATGCCCTACGTCAGCTATGTCGAATTCAGTGTCCGGGATGTGCCGGGGGCGGCTGCCTTCTACCAGAAGGTCTTTAACTGGAAGCCAGCGCCATTTGGGGACGATTACCTCGTCGCCTCCCATGGAGATGAACCGGGCATCGACACCGGCTTTATGGCCGCTCAGGATGACAGCCAGCGCGTCGTGCCGACAATCACGGTGCCGAATCTCGACGAGTACGCCGACCGGGTCGCCCAGACTGGGGGGACCATCGTCGTAGAGAAGTTCACGATTCCGACGATCGGCTACGCCCTCTATTTTCTCGATCCATCCGGGCTGATGGTCGGGCTCCACGAATACGATCCCAACGCCGCCTGATCGGCCGGGGTCAGGCCCGATCGGGCCTGGCCCCCTCTTAGACGACCGCGTGATCATAGGCGCTGATATTGTTCGCCACGGACAGGCCAAAGGGAGACGGCCGTGGCGGGTTGAACTGGACGTCGTCGATGTGGGTGGTAGTCAGTCGGTGTACCAGCACCACGAACCACCTTCCGTCGCCCAGACGCCGCGTGCCGCGAGATCTACCTGTGAGCCACCCATCGGTGCCAGCAGATAACCGGCGACCGTGGTTCCAGAAGCCAGCCGGGCCGGGTTAACGGCGATTTCCTAGCCGGCGAAGAATAACGGATTGGCCAAGTCAGCGGCGTTCAAATACGCTCGCCCTCTCCGTTCATCATTTTGATAGTACGCCTACTCTACCCCCGATTTTAACCGAATCAATTACTTCTTTTAGTGAGCGGACTGCTGGACACAGACCGTTCAGCGGCTTGGAGCGATTTACGTCACCAGCGCTGTCGCCCCGACAGCCACGCCGCTCTCCAGACAGAGCTGACGCTGCACCCAGGCGACGGCCGGAACCGCCTCAGCTGCCGCCGAGGGCCTGGATGGCCGGGTGCAGGATATCCAGAGCCTCATTCACCCGCTGCCGGGCCAGTCCCCACTGTTGGAAGGGAATCGTGCCCGGATTGGGGGAGGCGAGAAAATCGGCGCAGTTCTGATTCATATCGCGCGCCCCGTTGGCAAATACGTCGATCGAGTTGCGGTAGGCGTTGTACGCGTTTTTCTCAGTTGTGCTCCAGCTGCCAGTCTCGTATGTCGGTGATTTCACCAGGGCGTCGTAGCTGTCGACCACTTCACGGCAGCTGATCACCCCGTCGCGCAGGGCGCTGTCGATCATCCCACCAAAACCCTGCAGTTTCTGCCGGGTGCTGACGAGCAGTTGGAGAAGATCAACTGCCGGAGCAGGTGGTTGGGGGGTGTTCTGGGGAACCGGGGTGTTTTTCGGCCGTGGGGTCGCAGTTGGCTGTGGAGTATCCGTGGCCGTTGGAATTGCTGTGGGTGGGCTGGTCGGTGAGTGGGTGGCGGTCACGATTTCCTGCACCACCCGGGTGACTTCAACCGGGACTTCGACGGTCTGAACGACCATCTGCGTGACGACGACGGTCACCGGCACTTCGGCGATAACCGTACTGGGGACGGTCTGGACGACCGGAGGCCGGGCATTGACCGTGCCGGCGACGGCCAGTTCGATAAATTCGGCCGTGCTGGTGCAGCCAACCAGCAGCAGACTGGCCAGAATGAGAAAGGAAAGTGGCGGTTTCATGGTCCCTCCGATGGGTGAGTTGCAGTCTATGAATAGGAGAGAACGGCGCAGGCCAGGCCAACAAGCTCCAGGTGCCGACTCAATTAGAATTATATAAGATTTGCCGCGGGATCACAATCGGTTTGGGAGGTGAAGAGGGCCTCGGGAAGGAGGAACCCAGCCGTCAGCTCATGCAGCCGGTATCGAGATGGCCGCCTTCTGACACCAATCAATTGACCTTTTTCCAGAGCTCATTGTGAAAGCCGGTCGTCACCTCGAACCAGCCCTGGAGCGCCGCCTGGGCGTCCGGGTTTTCGACGTTTTCACTGTTCCACTTTTCGTACCGGTCGAGATTGTCAAACTCGATTTCAAAACAGACGGTGTCGTTATCCCCGACGAATGGCTCGTAGATGCGCACGGTTTCCTGCAGGTGGGCGGTCGCCTCGCGGATAAATTCAAGCGCTCTGGCCACCTGACCCCGCTTCGCCCGGCCGTAGCCTCTTAAAATAATCATTGGGGTTTGCCTCCTTTCTCCGCCGCGGGCCCCGTCAACCGAACCCGGGATATGGTTGCATTATAAAGCAAAAGCGGCGCCTCCGTTTCAATTGGAATTTTAGACGGGTGTGGAAAAAGTCGGGAGTTTTACGCCGGAATTGGGGGGTAAAATTCCATTTTCCCGGAAACTCGCAGTTTCCGGGAAAATTTGGCCCCCCTCAGCGAATCCACTCCCGCTCATTGGAGCCGGCCGGCAGCCGGAAAAAGCCCCCATCGATCGTCTTAACAATCTCTGTATGCGGTATGCCAAATGCAGCGGTTTGCTCTATGATTGGTCGGTTTGAACGCAAACGCCGATGAGTAGCAAAAAGCGAATCGCGACCCTCCTGGCCGTTGCGGCCGGGTATCTTATACTTCCCCTCCTTCTTTACGGGAATGTGACGATCGGCCGGCAGACGATGATTCCGGCCGATAACCTCTTCCAATGGCAGCCGTGGGCGACCTATGCCGCCGATTTCGGCATCACCACGCCGGAGAACAGTCTCCTCAGCGACCTGCTCATCGAAAATACCGCCTGGAAGCAGTACATTCGCGAGACGGTGCAGAGCGGGGATATCCCTCTCTGGAATCCCTATCTCTTCGCCGGGGCCCCCTTTCTGGCCACCGGGCAGAACGCCGCCTACTATCCGTTCGGCCTGCTGTTTCTGCTGCTGCCGCTGAGCGCCGCCTATGGCTGGTACACGCTGAGCCAGATCTGGCTGGCCGGATGGCTGATGTACGGGCTGATGCGGGTGCTGCGGGTGCGGCCGGCCGGCGCCTTTGTCGCCGGCCTCGTATTCCAGGGCTGCGGCTTCATGCTGGTCAGCGCGGCCGTCTTCCCGATGATCATCGGCGCGGCGGCCTGGCTGCCCCTCTGCCTGGCCGCCCTGGAAATGGTCATCGGCACGACGACCAACCGCAAAGGAGACGGCCAGACGCTTCCCTGGGCCGCCCTCGGCGCGCTGGCGCTCGGCGTGCAGATCCTGGCCGGCCACATCGAATTCACCTACTACTCCCTCATCGTCATGGCCTTTTTCGCCGTCTGGCGGCTCGCCTCGCGCTGGCTCTCCGGCCGCTGGGATCTCGGGGAAGGGTCGGAGCGGTGGCGGCGGCTGCTGCGGCCGCCGGTCTGGCTGCTGGTGACGGTGGCGGCCGGCCTGATGCTCGGCGGCCTGCAGTTCATCCCTTTCTACGAAGTCGGGACTTCCAACTTTCGCGAAGGCTCAGCCACCCTGGACGAGGTGCGGGGATGGGCCTTCCCGACCCGGCGGCTGATCACCTTCGCCGTGCCTGATTTCTTCGGCAACCCGGCCGACCACAGCTATGTCGACGCCTTTTCCCTGGAACGGAAACTCTTCTCGGTCAACGCCCACGGCCGGCCGAACCCGCACGGGGCCGGCACGAGCAGCTGGGGCATCAAAAATTACGTCGAAGGGGGCATCTACCTGGGTATCCTCCCTCTGTTCCTGGCCCTGCTGGGGATCTGGTATGGGCTGCGGCCGCGCCGGAACCGGGAGAAAGCAGGCGGACAGGGCATCGGCCGGCGCCGCTCGGCCGTCGGGTTTTTCGCCGCCCTCTCCTTTTTTTCCCTGTCGTTCATTTTCGGCACCCCGCTCTACGCCATCCTCTACTACGGCTTTCCCGGGATCAACCAGCTCCATTCCCCGTTTCGCTGGGTCTTTCCTCTCTCTGTCAGCGTAGCCGCGCTGGCCGGCTATGGCATGGATTACCTGGCCCGCAGCCGGGAGCGCCGGCTCAAAACGGTGCAGCGGGGGGCGGCCATCCCCCTCGACAGCCGGCTCGTGCGCTGGACCGGCTGGCTGGCCCTGGCCGGCGGCGGGCTGGTGCTGGCCGGGCTGGCGGCCGTCTGGGCGGCCTTTGGCACTTTTGAACCGCTGGTCGAACGCGTGTTCATGGGGCTGGCGCAGGCCCCGGATGCCTTCCCCGACGGCCGGGCCTTTTTCAGCTACCAGGCGGCCAATGGGCTCATCCTGGGGGGGATGCTGCTCGCGACCGGCCTCGTTCTCCTGATCAGCCAGACACGGCTCAACCTGCGCGGCCTGCCGCTCTATCGGCCGCTGGCCATGGGAGTGATCCTGGTCGACCTGCTCCTCATCGGCTATGGCTTCAACGCCAGCGTCGATCCGGCTCTCCTGGATTTCAAACCGGAGATGATTCGCTGGCTGGAGGCCCAGCCGGATCGACACCTCTGGCGGCTGACGACCTTCGACAACAAGGGGAGCAAGCCCTTCAATGCCAATACCCCCTGGCTGACCGGCTTTCAGGATATCCGCGGCTACGATTCAATCATCGCCCGGCAGTATGTCCGCTACATGGAAGCGATCGAGCCGCAAAACGAGCTGGCCTTCAACCGGATCCAGCCGGTGGCCGAGCTGTCGGCCCTCGATTCGCCCCTGCTCGACCTGCTGGGGGTCAAATTTATCATCACCGAAGAGCGGCTCGACCTGCCCAAGCTGCGCCTGGCCTGGGAAGGCGAGGGGGTGCGGGTCTACGAAAACCTGGCCGTCATGCCCCGAATTTACCTGCAGGCGGTGTCGGCCACGGTGCCGGTCAATGAGGACACCGTCTTCGACCGGATGCAGGATTTCGACCCCCGCTTCTTCGCCCTGATTGACCCGGCCGCGGCCGGTGATCCGCTGGGCGACGACCTGGCGGCCGCGGCTGCCAAGAGCTTTTTTGGCCCGGCCGAACCGCGGCCGGCTGCCATTTCCCAGGCCACCAACCGGCAGATCGTCATCGAGGCGGCTCCCGAAGAGGCCTCCTGGCTGATCCTGAACGACAGCTATTTCCCGGGCTGGCGCGCCTTCGTGCGGCCGGCCGGCGCCCCGGAAACCGATGAAATCGAGCGGCCGGTCCGTCTCGTCAACGGGAACTTCCGCGCCGTCTTCCTCGAACCCGGCCTCTGGACGGTCCGCTTCCAGTACACCCCCTTCAGCTTCTGGCTGGGGCTGCTGACCACCGCCCTGGGCACAGTGACGATCGTCTTCGCCTTCGCCGTCTGGGGATGGCGCCGCTACCGGCCGCGGGGGGAGCTGACCAACACGCGCAGCATCGCCAAGAACAGCGTCCTGCCGATGGGGTTAAACCTCTTTAATCGGGGCATCGACTTTCTGTTCGCCGCCTACTATCTGCGCCTGCTCGGCCCGGCCGATTCCGGCGCCTTCGCCACGGCTATCGCCATCGCCGGCATGTATGAAATCCTGGCCAACTTCGGGCTGAATGCCTACCTGATACGCGAGGTCTCCCAGGACAGGGCCCGCACCAGCGGCTACCTGCTCAACACGACGGTCCTGCGCCTGTTCACCGGCCTGTTCGCCGCCCTGCCTATCCTGCTCTACGTCTGGGGGAGTACCGTCGCGCCCGACACGCTGGCGGCCGTGATTTACCTGATGGTTGGCATGGTTTTTTCCGGCATGGCTTCCGGCCTGACCGGCCTGTTCTACGCCTACGAAGAGGCGGAAATCCCGGCCGCCGTGACGACGATTACCACCATCATGAAGGTCGTCTTTGGCGTCATCGTGCTCCTGCTCGGCTACGGCTTTGTCGGCCTGGCCGGCAACTCAATCCTCGTCAACCTGATCACCCTCGGGCTGCTCCTCTACCTGGTGCGGGCTCGCTATCCACTGCGGGGGCCATGGCGGGTCGATTTCCGGCTGCAGTGGCAGATGGTGCGCCACAGCTATCCGCTGATGATCAACCACCTGCTGGCCACGATTTACTGGCAGGTCGACGTCCTGATTTTGAGCCAGATGAAAGGGGATGCGGTCGTCGGCTGGTACAACAGCGCCTACAAATACATCAACGCCTTTAACATTATTCCCTCTTTCTTTACCTTTGCCCTTTTCCCGGTGATCTCCCGGCAGGTTGCCAGCAGCATCGAGGATGCCCGGCGCACCTTCCGCATGTCGGCCAAGCTGTTGATGCTGGCGGCGCTGCCGCTGGCGGCCGTCGTCACCCTGCTGGCGCCGCTGATGATTCGCCTGCTCGGCGGGGAGGCCTTCCTGCCCGACGGCCACATCGCCCTGCGGGTCGTCATCTGGTCGATTCCTTTCGGCTGGCTCAACAGCGTTACCAACTACGTCCTGATTTCACTCGGCCAGGAGCGGGTGCAGACACGCGCCTTTCTCACCGGGGTCGGTTTCAACATCGTCAGCAACATCCTGATCATTCCCTACCTGAGCTATGTGGGGGCCGGATTGACCACAATCCTCTCGGAAATCATTCTGCTGGCGCTCTTCAACTACTATCTCGTGCAAAAAATGCCCGGCGTGCGCTGGGGTGCTCTGCTCTGGCGGCCGGTCGCCGTGACCGGCCTGATGCTGGCCGTCATGCTGGGTGCGGCGATGTGGAACCAGTGGGTTGGTCTGGGACTGGGGCTGCTGGTGTATCCGGCCGGTCTCTGGGCACTGCGGGTCTTCGGGGAGGAGGAGCGGCGCATCCTGGCCTCGGTGCTGCCGGGACGCCTGGCCGCCCGCCTGCCGCTGGTCTAGCGGGCGGGCCGCTCAGAGGCTCCGCTTCAGGGCCGCCTGCGCCGAAAAATAGCCGCACATGCCGTGCACGCCCCCCCCCGGCGGGGTGGCCGACGAGCAGAGGTAGACATTCTTGAGCGGCGTCGTGTAGGGGTTGAGCCGGATGACCGGCCGGGTGAAGAGCTGCCCCAGGTCCTGGACGCCGCTGTTGATATCGCCCCCGACGTAGTTGGGATTGTAGCGCTCGTAATCCATGGCCGTCATCGTGTGGCGGGCCAGGATCAGCTCCCTGAAGCCGGGGGCGAAGCGCTCGATCTGCCGCTCGACGAGGGCCGTCAGATCCTCGTTCAGACCGTGGGGGACGTGGCAGTAGGCCCAGGCGGTGTGCTTGCCGGCCGGGGCACGTTTGTCGTCGAAGAGGCTCTGCTGGGCCACCAGCACGTAGGGCCGGTCGCTCATTTTCC
>JBFFZG010000130.1:0-12786 GCA_041568735.1 Promineifilaceae bacterium (SeqCode) | reverse complement strand
TTATGCGGCCGCAGACGGCCGCTTCGCCCTCCCCCCGCTGGCCGGCTTTCTGGCCGAACGGCTGCAGGCCTCGCTCACCGTCCTCGGCGTGAAGCGGGATTCAGCCGCTATCGAGGCGGCGCGGCGCGCTTTGGAAGAGGGGCTGGCTGCCAGCGGCGCCCGGGCGGAGCTGCGGATGCGCCAGGGAGAACCGCTCGACCAGATTCAAGCCGAACTGGCCGGAACCCTCTATGATCTGCTGCTGCTGCCGGTCGATGCCGAACCGGCCGGCGGCAGCGGTAAAAATTGGCCCGGCAGTCTCGTGGGGAGCATCCTCGAAAACATGAACGGCCGCTGGACCACGCCCGTCCTCATCACCCGTGGGCAGATCGGCTCGATTAAACGGATCCTGATCTGCACGGCCGGAGGGGAGCCGGGCAAGAGCGATGTCCGGGTTGGCGGACGGCTCGCCTGGCGCTTCGGGGCAGCGGTCACCCTTCTCTATGTGGCCGCTCCGGCTGACGGGGAGCTCTCCCCAACCGCCCGGGTCCATCTCGAGCGCGCCGCCCGCATGCTTCGCGGTCTCGATATTCCCTGTGAGGTGGCAGTGCGGTCCGCGCCATCACCGAGGGAAGGGATTATCCATGCGGCGGCGGCGGGGGATTATGACCTGATCGTCCTGGGCAGCCACGGACCCCAGTTCCGTTCGATTTTCGGCTGGGATGACATCACCTACCAGGTCGTATCAAGCGTCACCCGCCCGGTATTAATCGTGCCCTTCGACCCGATTTAGCGCGCCGCCGGGGCGGGATGCCCCCGATACCCCAATCGGGCTGGCCGCCGGTGGGATTGGAAATCGCAGGTTTTTTGGCCTCCTTGCGGTAGAATGGGGCGGCCGGGTTACGGGCACACGTCCGTCAGGCCGAAAAGCATTTTCCCACAATCCGTCCGGGCAAAAGGAACGTCAACTGGATCCATCTATGACCATTGCTGAAGCGATATTTCTCGGCATTTTGCAGGGCGCCACCGAATTTTTACCCGTCTCCAGCTCCGGCCACCTGGTGCTGGTGCCGGCCATCCTGAACATGCCGCCGGCCGGTCTGACCGCGGTGTCGATCGCCCACCAGGGAACCCTGGTAGCCGTCTTGATTTATTTTTTCCGGGATCTGGCTGCCATCGCCAAAGGCGTACTGAGCGGCCTGGCCGAAGGATCCCCTCTGGGCAACCCCGAGGCCCGGCTCGGCTGGTTGATTGTTCTGGGTTCGATCCCGGCCGCGGCCGTCGGCCTGGCTTTCGGGGAATTTTTCGAAGACATGTTCGCCGCGCCGCTCTGGACGGCCGTCTTTCTGCTCGGCACGGCCGCCCTGCTCTGGACCGGCGAACGGCTGCGCACCGGCGGCAAGCCGCTCGACGAGATGACCTGGCTCGATACTTTCCTGATTGGCCTCTTTCAAATGGTCGCCCTCTTTCCCGGCATCTCCCGAAGCGGCAGCACGATCGTTGGCGGGCTGCTGCGCGGTTTCGACCGGGAGACGGCCGCCCGCTACAGCTTCCTGCTCGGCGTGCCGGCCATTCTGGGAGCGGGCATTTTTTCCCTGGTCGATTTGCTGCAGGAGCCGCTGCCGGCCGGTGGCCTGACCGAACTGCTCGTCATCTTTCTGGCCGCGGCCGTCTCCGGGTATGCCTGCATCGCCTGGCTGCTGCGGTGGCTGCGCACGCGCAGCCTGATCCCCTTTGCCGTCTACTGCGCCGCTTTCGGCCTGCTTTCCCTGGGTTTGATCCTGTTCCGGGGGTAGCCGTGCCGGTGGTTGGAATGCGCTCCTCCCTGGCCCCCCAGGATCGGCCGGCTTTCGCCCCGCTGGTCGCCCTCCTGCTGTTCGCCCTGCTGCCGGCCGGCTGCGCGGCGCCGGCAGCCCCTCTGCCGACCCCGCTCCCGGCCGCCACGCCGGTTCCCGTCTGGCTGGGCATCGAAGACGGCGCGGAGCCGCTGGCGCTGGTGCTTGACACCCTCGAAACGCCGCCTCCCGGCGGCGTCCTCCACCTGGTCTCCGGCAGCCGGCAGGGGCTGCTCGACGACCTGGCCGCGGGGAAGCTCGACGCGGTCTTTCTGCACCAGCTGCCGCCCAATGCCGACAGCGCTTTCTGGGTCAATCCGGTCGCCGTCGACGGGCTGGCCCTGATTGTCCACCCCGACAACCCGGTCGAGTCGCTCACCCTGGCTGAGGCGCAGGGGATCTTCAGCGGCCAGATTCGCAGCTGGGCGGAGGTCGGCGGTCCCGACCGGACAATCGAACCCCTGATCCGCGAGGAAGGGGCCAGCAGCCGCCTCCTGCTGCGGGAGCGGGTGCTGGGGGGGCAGCCGCCGGCCCTGTCGTCCGCGCTCAAAGCCGGTGACGAGGCGCTGCAGGCGGCGGTGGCTGAAAATCCGGCCGCCATTGGCGCCGCCATGATGGCCGCCCTCACCCCGGCCGTCCGGCCGCTGGCCCTGGACGGCCTCCTCCCCGATCGGAACACCACCGGGACCCAGCAGTACCGGCTGACGACCCCCCTCTATTTCCTCGCGCCCGCGGAGCCGCACGGCCCGCTGCGCGCTCTGCTGGCCTGGCTCCAATCGCCAGAAGGGCAGGCGGCGCTTGGCGTCCGCTACGGCCGGATTCGCTGATCCGGCTGGGTCGGCCGAAGCGGCCGGCGGAAAATCGTTTACAATACCCTCATGGGACTGCAGTTTGACTGGCACATCGACGAAGAGGCCGACCAGGAACCCGGCGGCGGCCGCGGCGGATTTAACTTTCGCCGCTGGCGGCGCTGGCTGTGGGCGCTGGTCGTCTTCGGGCTGGCCGCAGCCGCCTTCTGGGGCTGGGGGGAATGGCGCATACGCCAGAACCGCCTGGTGGAGCAGGCCCGCCTGCAGGCGGTGCTCGACCGTCCGGTGGCGGCCTTCGAGGCGGGCGATGGGCCCGCCTTTTTTGCCGAACTGCCCCCCGATCCATCCTGGCAGGCGGAGCAGCTCAAGCCGCTGAACATGGGCTTCTGGGCCGGCCGGCCGGCGGTCACCGATTTCGAGCGGCGCGATGGGGAAATCTGGGCCAATGTCACCTGGACCGATTCGAGTGGGATCGAGCGCCAGCGCGTCGTCTTTTTTGAAGATCGGGAGGGAACCCCGGTGCTGCTCGACCGCTCCCAGAGCTTCTGGGGAGAAGTGCGCCAGTACCAGGAACCGTGGGGGACGCTCCGGATTTCGGCGGCCGATCTCCCCTGGCAGGAAGAAATCAACCGGCGGGTGAGCACGGTCATGTTTGAACTCTGCGCCGAAATCGACTGCCTGCCCCTGACGGTGGCCATCAGCGACCGCAGCTTCGCCTCGGCCAACGCCGCCCAGCTGATCCTGGTCTCGCCTCGGGTCTGGGGTCTCGATGCGTCCGGAGAGCCCGATGATCGCTATTGGGAACTGCTCGAAAGCCAGCTGCGCGAGCAGCTGCAGCCCGCGCCGATCACCTTTGCCGTCCCGGCCGCCCAGCTGCGCTCCTACTCGGACCTGGCCCGGAGCTACGAGCAGCTCTTCTCACCCGGCCGCCAGGTCGAGCTGGTCACTTTGGAGAGCCTGCCGGTCGACCCGGCCGTCCTGCTGAGCCAGGTCGACGGCGCCACCCTGACCCCGACGCGCGAGCTGATCGCCGCCGGTCTGGTCTACGATCTGAGCGACCTGATCGCCACCGATCCCTCGTTCGATCAGGAGGATTACTACGAGCAGCTCTGGCAGGGGGGACGCTGGCGGGAGCGGATGTGGTTTCTGCCGCAGACCGCCCGCCTTTCCCTGATCTACTACGATCGAGAGATGTTTCGGCGAGCCGAGCGGCCGTTCCCACGGCCCGACTGGACCTGGGAGGAACTGTGGGCCGACGCTCGCTTTTTCACCGGCCGCGGCGACACAGCCTGGGGGCTCGTGGCCCTCGATCACGACCTGCTCTATTCCCTGGCCTACAACGCGGGCAACAGCTGCGATCGGGAGGTGACCGTCTTCTGCAGCCCGCGCCTGCGCGCGCAGGATGTGGCCGCCGCCTATGCCGCCTACCGGTCCCTGGCCGACCTGCTGCCCGATATGACCGCCCTGACCACCCGCGAAAAGCAGAATTATTTCATGACCCAGATTTCGGTTTCGTCCCGGAATACGGCCCTTTGGGTCGACGAGCCGCTGCTCTACGAGCAGCATTTTCTCTCCCGGGCCGCCGGCGTGGTCGCCTTTCCCGGCTCCGCGACATTCGGTGGAGTCACCCCGCTGCACATCGAGGGAAACATGATCAGCGGCCTGACCGACCGGCCGCAGGCGGTCTGGCAGTGGCTCAAATTCCTGAGCTACCAGTACCTCATCCGGCAGGACCGGCAGGTGCCGGGCCGGCCGTCGGTGGCCGCCGCGCATCGCTACTGGGAAACGCTCCCCCCCGAGCTCAGCCGGACGATGCGCGAGGCCTTTCCCTACGCCCGGCCAATCCTTCTGGCGGAAATCGGCACGTTCAACGACGAGGTGCTGGCGCAGGTGCTTTCCGGGGAGCTTTCCCCGGCGCAGGCCGGCCAGATCGAGCCGGCGGTCCGCTGGTTTGACCGGCCGTGAAAGGAACGGAAATCATTGCTCCATGGTTGACCTCTCCGCCGAAACCCGGGCCGCCCTGACCGACCTGATCGCCGCCTGGCACCACCACCGGCCGCAGACCTCGCTGCTGCAGGCGGACTTCACCCCGGTCGAAGTGCCGGCCGTCCTGCGCGAAACGATCACGCGGCGCGAGCCGTACCGCCGGCAGGCGCTGGCCGACGCGGCCGTCTATCTCACTCTGCCTTACCTGGCCGGCATCGGCCTCGAATTCACCCCCGAAGTGCGGGCCATGAGGCCGTTCGAGCGCTGGCCGATCAGCATCGCTCCTTTCAACTTCCGCCTGAGCTGGACGCTGCACTTGGACGGCCGCGAGCCGGACCTGCGCCGGGAGGCCTGGGCCCGGGTCGTTCTGGAGGAGGGGGGCTGGAAAATCGCCGCCTTCTGGGACGACGATGCCCGGCGGAAAGTGGCCGATGAAATCACCCGCGTGCAGGCTTACCTGGCCCGCCGCTGCTACCAGCCCGGAAAAAATCAGGACGCAGGTTCATGATAACAACCATCGAGGCCGGCCGGGAGTACAGCGGCGAGCGCTTTGTGGGGCTGAAAATGCCCGGGGCGGTCCTGGCGGGCGTGGAGCTGGACGGCTGCCGCTTCGAGGATGGCAGGCTGCGGGAGGTCGTGTTCGAGAACTGCCGGTTCAATGAATGCCAGTTCACCGGCTGTGATCTCAGCCTGGCCGCCTTTCCGGGCTCGACCTTCGGCGAAACCACCTTCCACCAGTCGAAACTGCTCGGGGTGAACTGGACCCTGGCCGTCTGGCCCCATTTCCTGCAGCAGGCGCCGGTCGGTTTTGAGGGCTGCACGCTCGACTACGGCACCTTCATCGGCCTGACCCTGCACCGGCTTCGCCTGCGCCGGTGCAGCCTGCTGGAAGTGGATTTTTCAGAAGCCGATCTGACCGGAGCGGATTTCGGCGAGGCCCGGCTGGCCGGCAGCCGCTTCCGGCAGACCAACCTGACGGAGGCCAATTTCGCTGGCGCCGAGGATTACGCCATCGACCTCACGCTCAACCGCGTGACCGGCGCCCGCTTTTCACTGCCGGAAGCGCTGGCGCTGCTCCGCGGGCTCGAGATTGTCCTGGTGGATTAAGGGAGAGCCGGTGGGGAATCCGGTCAGATTTTTTCCAGCCGGGCGATGCTGGCCGCCAGTTTTTTCACCCCGACTTCGCTGAAGGCGACCGTGACTTCCTCGTCACTGCCGGTCAGCCGGCTCGACATGACGATGCCGTCGCCGAACTTGCCGTGCCGCACCCGGTCGCCGACCTGGAACTCCTGGTCGGTTTTGCGGGGCGCGGGTTCGGGGTCGATTTCCGCCCGGGGGGAGGGAAGAACCCGGTCGGGCAGGTGGCTGGTGACCCGCCGGACGGGGGTGCTTCGGCCGCTCTCCCGCGGCCGGCCGCTCGCCGGCCGCCGCGCCCCCCGGCTGCGGCCGTCGTCTTCATCGGTTGACCAGGACCAGCCGCTCCCGGAAGCGGATGGCCGCGTCGTTTCTCTTCCCGACGAGGCGCCGCCGCTGTCCCAGGACCAGCTGCTGGCCCGCTGCTTGCTCTGCGCCCGGCGGGAGCCGGCCGACTCCCCGTCAATCAGCTCGTCGGGGATGTCGTTGAGAAAGCGGGACGGGGTGCTGGCGTCGAGCCGCCCCCAGGACATGCGCTGGAAGGCGTGGGACAGGAAGAGCCGGTCCATGGCGCGGGTGATCCCGACGTAAAAAAGGCGGCGCTCCTCGGCCATCTCCTCGTAGTCGGTGCTCTCGATGGAGCGGCTGTGGGGCAGCAGCCCATCCTCCAGTCCGACGATGAAGACGATCGGAAATTCCAGCCCCTTGGCGGCGTGGAGGGTCATCAGGGTGGTGCCGCTGTTCCCCTCGGTATAGTCGGCGTCGGCCACCAGGGCGACCTGTTCCAGGAAAGCGCTGAGCGGCATCTCGCCGGCCAGCAGGGCGACGTTGCGAAACTCGACCACGTTGGCCCACCGGTCCTGCCCTTCGGCCGTGCCGTCGTCGAGGTAATCCCGGTAGCCGATTTCTTCCAGGACGAGCTCGAGCAGCTCGGCCACCGGCATCGTTTCCACGACTTTCACCCAGTGTTCGTACTGGCGTGCGAAGGGGAGGAGCGCCTTGACCGCCCGGCCGCCGATCGGGGCGGCGTCCGGGTGAGCGGCCAGCTCGGCCAGCGCCTCACCCGGCTGCCAGCCGTTGGCCAGCCCCCAATCCCGCAGGTCGGCGAAGGTCTTGTCGCCGATCCCCCGGCGGGGGACGTTGATTACCCGCTTGAGGCTGAACTCGTCGGCCGGATTGTGAATGATGCGCAGGTAGGCGATGACGTCCTTGATTTCCTTGCGGCCGTAAAAGCGGGTCGCCCCGACCAGCCGGTAGGGAAGGCCCGCGCGCACAAATGCCTCTTCGATGACGCGGGACTGCGCGTTGGTCCGGTACATGACGGCGCAGTCGCCCGGCCCCAGGCCGGACAGCCGCAGGTTCTGGATGGTCTGGATGACCATATCCGCCTCTTCGAGGTCGTTGTAAGCCTCGCGCAGGGTGACCGGTACCCCATCCTCCCGGGTCGTAAAAAGCTCCTTGTGGGTGCGGTTCGGATTGGGCTTGATGACCGCCTTGGCCACGTCGAGAATCGTCTGGGTCGAGCGATAGTTCTGCTCGAGGAGAATTTCAAGCGCGCCCGGAAAATCCTGGCGGAAACGCTGCATGTTGCGGACATCGGCCCCGCGCCACTTGTAAATCGACTGGTCGGCGTCCCCCACGATGAAGACGTGATTGTCCCCGACGAGCTGGCGGACGATCCCGTACTGGGTCAGGTTGGTGTCCTGGAATTCGTCGATGAGCACGTGCCGGTAGCGCTGCTGGTATTTCAGGGCGACCTGGGGCGCCTGCTCGAAGAGGGTCACGGTGTTCATGAGCAGGTCGTCGAAATCCATGGCGCTGTTGGCGATCAGGATTTCCTGGTAGCGGCGGTAGATGCGGCCGATGATCTCCCCGATGTAGTTGTTGGCCTGGTATTCCTCCGGCCGGACCAGCGCGTTCTTGGCCTGGCTGATCCCGCTGCGCATGTTGTTGGCGTTGAACTTCTTGGGGTCGATATTGAGATCGGCCATCGCCTGTTCGACGGCCGCCTTCTGATCGTCGACATCGAAGATGACAAAGTCGCGGGAGTAGGTGGGGAGATTTTCCGCCACTTCCATGCGCAGAATGCGGGCGCAGGTGGCGTGGAAGGTGCCGACCTGGAGGCCGCGCAGATCGTCGCCGAGGAGCCCTTCGAGCCGCTCTCGCATCTCACGGGCCGCCTTGTTGGTGAAGGTGACGGCCATGATCTGCCACGGCTTGACCCCGCTCTCTTCGATCAACCAGGCGATGCGGTGGGTAAGGACGCGGGTTTTGCCCGAACCGGGGCCGGCCAGGACGATCACCGCCTGGTCGGCGGCGGTCACGGCCGCCCGCTGTTGTTCATTTAAACCGAGGAGTAGCTGCCGGCTCATAGGGGGCCAACTATAGCCGAAAACGGGGGGGCGGACCATGAGAGAAAGGATAACGGCCGGGTCGATCGCCCCCTGTTGGGAGTTTTAAATCAGGGCGGAGACCAGGTAGAAGAAGCCGGCGCCAAGCAGCAGGAGCGCGCCGGCCCGGCCGGCCGTCCGGCCGAAGGGCGCCGCTTTCTCGATCAGCACGAAGCCGGCGATGGCGGCCACCCAGAGAAGATTCATCACGCCGCCGGCGAAGAGGAGGAGCATGATCGCCCAGCAGCAGCCGAGACAATAGATGCCGTGCTCCACGCCCATGCGCAGGGCCCCGGCCGCCCCCGGCTGCCAGCGGCTGGCCAGAAAATCAATCGGCGTGCGGCAGCGGCGCAGGCAGACCTGCTTGGCCGGGTGGAGCTGATAGCTCCCGGCTGCCAGAAGGAGCAGCGCTCCCAGCCAGGGGGAGGCGGCGACCAGCTGCGGCGAGAGCAGGGCCAGCCGCTCCAGCCCCCACTGCAGGCCGGTCGCCCCCGCGCTGAAGCCGGTCCAGACGGCGAGGTATCCCCCCAGGAAGGCCGTGGTGCCGGCCAGGGGGCCCGGGGCCAGGTTTTTCCGGCGGACCACCCGGGCGTAGAGCAGGATCGCCGGCGTGGCGCTGGGGATCATCATGGCCACCATCATGACCGCCCACATGGCGAAGGTGAACCAGAATTCGGCTGCCGTCCAGGGGCGCAGGGCCATCATGCTCGCCATCCCACCTCCCATTTCCCGGGCCAGGAGCCAGAGATACCCCCAGGCCAGGGCGGTGACGGCCGCCAGGCCGGCCAGGACGATCTGCCGGTCCCGCCGCAGGAGCTTCTCGACGGGTCCGTCGGGGGCGGGCGTCTCAACCATGGGCCTGCGGGTAGCTCTCTTCGTCGATGACGCCGTAGGGACCGTAGGTCGAAACGGTTAATAGGCCGTACCGCTCCCGGTGATCCTGGGTCAGGGCGCCCTCCCCCTTGAAGGTGCTGCTGGCCATTTCCGCCTCGCGGAACTCGAACCCCTGAGGGAGCCGGATGGCGGCCTGGTGGGGGGCACCGGTGACCGGGTTGCGGATCGGCTCTACCCGCAGGTCCAGGACGCCGGTCACCCGGGCGCGGCCGGTGCGGGCGGCGATATCCCATTCGAATTCGATCGGGGCGAAAATCGGATCCGGCTCCACGTCAATGGTGGAGGCATAAATGTTAAAACCGGTCGTCGGCTCCTGTTCTCCGCCGGATAAAATGGTGAAGAGGGCCTCCCGCTGCTCGTCCGTGGCCCGGTCGTCGATGATCGTCTGGTAGGTACCGTTCCCTTCGTGGACCGCCCCCGGCCAGTGGTAGAGGCCGGCCACCCGCAGGCCGTCGAGCCGCACGGCGCCGAAATACCCCTCGACGATCTCCATCGCTTCCATCCCTTCGCAGTAGTCGAAGGACGGCCGGGCGTTGAATTCACAGGGGCAGCCGTAGTGGCAGTTGCAGACGACCAGCCGCCGGGTTTTGATTTTCCAATCGACGTAAGCCATGTGACTGTTCCTCCTCTTCCACGGCCGAAAAGCTCCGGCCGTCGGAAAGCGTCGTACTGCTCAAAGTTGGTGCTGAAACGAAGACCGCCGTAGGGGAGTGCTCAGAATTGGCGGTCGGCGGCCGGTGAGAGGCAGGTATTCCAATCAGTCTCAGAGTGAATGGGGAAAGTATAAAAAACGCCCCGGCCGGTGTCAACGAGCAGCTGACGCCAGCCAGGCCAGCATCGTCCGGATCTGCTGCGCGTGGCCGGCGGTGCGCAGGTTCTTGGAGACCGCCTCCCAGGGAGGGCCGGCCGGCGTGATCTCCTCAAACGGGCAGCCGACGGCGCGAATGACGTCCATCTCTGCCGGGGGGTCGGCCGGAACGCCGCGGGCCAGGGCGGCCCGGCACCGTTCTTCGAGGGCGTCGAAATAGGCGATGTTGTCGTGCAGGAGCTGCGGACCGCTATCGACCGGCGCGTGGCAGTAGAGGGCGGCGGCCGGCCGCCGGCCGGCCAGCGCCTGCAGGGTGGCCCGCAGGACCGGCAGGGCGGCCGGGGATTCGGCGTAGGGAAAGGGGAGTTCGGCCGCGTCGCCGGCCAGCAGGGTCTTGATTTCGGGAATATAGATCGCCGTGTGGTCGCCGGTGTGGCCGGGGGCGGCGAACAGCTCGAGCTTCAGATCCTCCCCGTCCAGAATCAGGGTTTCCTCAAACAGGAGGTTGGGTGAGGTCGGCCGGACCGGTCCGAAGATTTCCGGCTCCTCGGCCTGCAGTTTGTGCAGATAGGGGTCATCAAACGGCTTGAAGCGCCCGGCCGTGGCCCGGCGGCCGATGATAGGGGCCGGGTGGACCGCCTCCGGTCCGGCAAAAAGCTGGTTGCCGAAAATGTGATCGTAGTCGGCGTGGGTGTTGACCACCAGGAGACTGCGCTCGCCGTAGAGATGGGGGCGGGCGGCATCCAGCATCGCTCCGGCCGTCGTCGGATCGATCAGCGTGTCGACGAGGATGACGAAGCGGGTGGTGATAATCAAGAAGGCGTTGACGAGCGGCGGGTTGTGCAGAACGAGAATGCGGTCATCCCAACCCTGATTGGCGATAGGTTCGACCAGGTTAGTGTGCTTCATCGGCGCGGCTGCGTGAGGGTTGATCCATCGGTCGAGGCGGTCGGGATGGCTTCCAGGAGCGGGCTCAGATCGAGCTGCTGCATGGCGCCGATCGCTGCCTCCCAGGCTCCTTCCTGGCAGAGGCCGTCTGTGGCGGCCGTCTCGTACCCGGCCCGGGCCGCCTCGATGCAGGCCGCGCGCACGGCACGGGCCAGCTGCAGCAGGTCGGTAGTGGAAGCGGGCTGCTTCATGCGGTTTTCTCCTGTTTGGTCCTGGCAATCGCTTCGCAGCGGGCGGGGGCCCAGGGCGCCCGCCCGCCCGATCCCGATTGTATATCATCCGGCCGGGCTGCCGAACTGCCGTTGGGCCGGATTAAAATCCGGCCCTACTACTTCTCCGGCCGGTGATAGAGCTTGAAAGTGCCGACCTCGATGATGCCGTACTCTGCTTCCTCTTTCTGCCATTCTTTCTTGGCAAAGTATTCCTGGCCAAAAATTTCCCAGTCGACTGCCACGAAGCCCGGCCCCTGCCCGCCAAAATTGGGCATTGCCCCGACGCCGAGGATGGTCGTCGGATCGGGAATGGCGGCCGGTCCACCAGATTGGAGGCTCAGCTCTCCCCGGTGAGAGACGACGAAGACGGCGGTCCAGAGGGGGCTGGGCGGAACGCTGTAGGTGGCCCCATAGCAGGTCACGGAAAACGATTCTGAGGTCACGCCGGGGAAGTAAATAAGGGTCAAATCGGTCACCCGGCCGACCGGATCGTTGGGCGTGGCCGTCGTGGCCTCATAGCTAAATGCGGTGACTTCAAAGGTGCTGCCCCCCCGGTTGCTGGTCACACTGCAGCCGGGGATTTTCATCTCAAAGGATTCATTAACCAGGGCGGATTGGCCTTTGAAGGTGAAGTCGAGGCCGCCAAATTTAATGGGCACCGTCGACTTGACAATGGAAGTGTAGCCCCCATCCTGCCCTTCGTCTAAGACGGCCGTCGACTCAAACACCAGGTCGAAGCGCAGGCATTTTTTCGTCAGCTCCATCCCGAATTTCGATACCTCCGTCCAGTCCCCTTCCGGATTCATCCCCAGCAGCTGAAACTGCCGTTCGAGCCCGAGCCAGACCGGGATCATGCGGTGGATGATATGCTCGTCCCGGCAGAGTTCATATTCCTCCTGCAGGCAGACCCGGCCGGCAACGTCCATCAGGCGCGCCACTCCGTCTAAGCTCGACCCGTCGGCCATGCCCAGGAGCTGTTTCTGCCGCTCAAAACCCAGGCGGGTTTGTAAGGCCAGCCGGCCGGCCGCGCAGCTTTCACCGGCGGCCGCCTCGCGCACTTTGACCACCTTGTCTTCCCATTCCTGGAAGAGCCCGATGAACTCCTTGCCGCCGAGGAAGGGTTCGCCGGGAATCCCCAGCTGCTGCCGGATGCGTTCGCCCTGCAGGTAGACCGACATCAGGCTGGTCAGCCGCGCCTCGTCCCGCCCACCGAGCCGCTGGCGGACGGGCTCGGTGTCGGCCAGGAGTCCCTTGGAGACGCCGTAGCCGCTGAAATGGAGCAGGTGCATCTGGATCGCCTCGGTGTCGACGACCGGGAGGGGTAGCCCCACGCTGCCGGCTTCCCCCGCGTAGTTAAAGAAGATCTGCTGGTCGAGGGGGATGGTCTGGGCCGGTTCGATAGTCAGGGTGGCGAAGTTGTAAAACGCGAGCCCGGCCGGCTCGAGCTGCACGGCCGCGCCGGTGCTGTCTCCCCAGGGGAGCCCGTCAAATGATTGGAGCGGCGTCATGCGAATCGTCGTCTCGCTCAGCAGGGCGTCGGCCGGGATTTCCAGGGTGTAGCGGCTGCCGTCCGCGCCGACGGCCGTCAGCGTCCCCCCGTCGAGCGGGATCAGTGCCTCGACGGCGGCTGCTTCGTCCAGGATGACCGCCAGGGAGATCGGATCGGCCGCGGGTTCGAATATCCAGGGAGCTTCAATGCCGCCGGCGGCCGGCTCCGGCTCCGGCACGGCCGTGGGTTCGGCGGTGGGCTTGGCGGTTGTTTCCGGGACCTGGGTGGGGCTGTCGCCAGCC
>JBFFZG010000129.1:0-12834 GCA_041568735.1 Promineifilaceae bacterium (SeqCode) | reverse complement strand
TCGCCCATATTCTGCATCAAAATAAACAGGATGATGCTGATGATAAAGAGCAGGGGGACGGCCTGCAGGAGACGGCGAATAATGTATTGGGTCATGGAGCGCGCGCGTTTGGTTTCCCGTGGGGGTCAGCCGCCCTTCAGGCGGCTGACCCCCACGGGAAACCAAACGCGAATCCGCTCCATGACCCAATACATTATCCGCCGCCTTCTGCAGGCCGTCCCCCTGCTCTTTATCATCAGCATCATCCTGTTTATTTTGATGCAGAATATGGGCGACCCGATCGCCACGATGGGCGGCCGCCGGGCGACCCGGCCGGAGGATCGGGCGCGGCTGACGCGCCAGCTTGGCCTCGACAAGCCAATGTATCTGCAGTATGTCTACTGGCTGGCCGGCAACGACTGGGACCTGTTTGACGTCGATGGGGATGGGGTTGTCGACTCCCCCGGCACCCGCAAAGGGGTGCTCCGCGGCGATTTTGGCAACTCCCTGCTGAAGCGGGGCAAAACCGCCTGGGAGGTGATCTGGGATCGGATTCCCAATACCCTGCTGCTCATGGTGGCCTCGGAGGTGGTCATCATCGTCTTCGCCCTGGTGATCGGCATCTATTCGGCCCTGCGCCAGTATTCGGCCCTGGACAACGTGATTACCGGCGTGACTTTCATCGGCTATTCAATGCCGATCTTTTTCACCGCCCTCCTCTCGATCTATATTTTTTCGGTCAATTTCAAGCGCTGGGGACTGCCCTCGCTGCCGGCCGTGGGGATGTTCGACCCGCAGGTCGGCAAAACGCCGGGGCAGGTCGCCCTGCACATGATTCTGCCGGTCTTCAGCATCGCCACCGTCAGCATGGCGGCCTACAGCCGCTACATTCGCAGCGCGATGCTCGAGGTGCTGAACCAGGATTACATTCGCACGGCCAAGGCCAAAGGGCTGAAACACCGCACGGTGATCTTCGTCCACGCCCTGAAAAACGCCTCTCTGCCCATCGTGACCCTGATCGGGCTCGACATTCCCCTGCTGCTCGGAGGCGCCCTGGTAACCGAGCGGATTTTCGCCTGGCCCGGGATGGGACGGCTCTTCCTCGACCATGTCCTCCGCTTCGACACGACGGTGGTCATGGGGATCCTGATGCTCCTGTCGGTGGCCGTCATCTTGTTTCAGCTCGTGACCGACCTGACCTATGCGATTTTGGATCCGCGCATCCGGCTGGATTAAGCCATTTTGAAACCCTGCGAAACGATGCAATCGCCATGAGTTCTATCGAAACCCCTGCCGCCTCCTTCCAGCTTGAGGCCGACGACCTGGCCCCGCCGCTGACCCTGGGCGAAATGGCCTGGCGCCGCTTTCGCCGCCATAAAATGGCCATGTTCGGCGGCGTCACCCTGATTCTCCTCTTTGTTTACTCGTTTGGCGGCGGGCTGATCTTTTCGGAGCAGGCGGCCAATTTCACGAACACAGGCATCCGGCTGAATCCCCCTTCGCCGGCCCACCCTTTCGGCACTGACACCGTTGGCCGGGATATCCTGGCCCGGACGATTCAGGGCGGGCAAATTTCCCTGCTGATCGGCCTGACGGCCGCCTTTCTGGAGATTTTCCTGGGGGTGATCATCGGGGCGATCGCCGGCTACTACGGGGGCTGGCTCGACAGCGTTCTCATGCGCTTCACCGAAGCGATGCTGATCATTCCCCAGATCTTCCTGCTGATCGTCATGGCCACGATTTTTGGCGGCAGCGTCACGATGATCATCCTCATCATCGCTTTCACGAGCTGGATGACCGTCGCCCGCATCGTGCGGGCCGAATTTCTGTCGATCAAAGAAAACGAATTCGTCCTGGCCGCCCGGGCGATCGGAACCCCGACACGGCAGATCATCTTCAGGCACATCCTGCCCAACAGCGTCGCCCCGATCGTCGTTGCCGCTACCCTGGGCGTGGCCAACGCGATCCTCAACGAGGCGTATATCAGCTTCCTGGGATTGGGGGTGCAGCCGCCGACCGCCACGTGGGGGAATATGCTCGACGGCTCCTACAATTACATCGAAAACGCCGCCTGGCTGTGGATATTTCCCGGCCTGCTGATTCTGCTGACCGTCCTCAGCATCAATTTTTTAGGGGACGGCCTGCGGGATGCGCTCGATCCCCGGAGCCGGGCTTCCTGATGGGGCGGGGCGCCGCGCTGGTGGCCAACCGGGTGGCGCGCCGGCCGCGGCCGCGCGCCGTGATTGAGCTGCCCCGGTCGACCCACTATTTAATATGAAGAAGTGATTGGAATTCATGGCAGAAAACCAGGTATTGCTCGCAGTCGACGACCTCAAAGTTCGCTTTCACACCCCGGAAGGGACCGTCTATGCGGTCAACGGGGTCTCCTTCCACGTGCGCGAGGGGGAGGTCGTGGCGGTTGTCGGCGAGAGCGGCTGCGGCAAATCGGTGACGATGATGGCCATTCTGGGGCTGATTCCCAGGCCGCCGGGGGAGATCGCCGGGGGGACGGCCGTTTTCGGCGGGAAAAACCTGCTGGCCCTGTCCGAGGAGAAGCTGGAGGATATTCGCGGCAGCCAGATCGGCATGATCTTTCAAGATCCGATGACCTCCCTCAACCCGGTCCTCAGCGTCGAGCGGCAGATGGTCGAGGCCCTGCAGAAGCACTTTCAATTTAACGCGGAGAAGGCCCGGACCCGGGCGATCGAGCTGCTGTCGCTGGTCGGGATCCCCGATCCAGCACAGCGGCTCAACGCCTATCCGCACCAGTTTTCCGGCGGCATGCGCCAGCGGGTCATGATCGCCATGATGCTGGCCTGCAATCCCAGCCTCCTGATCGCCGACGAGCCGACGACAGCGCTCGACGTGACGATCCAGGCCCAGATCGTCGACCTGACCGTGCGCATGCGGGAAATTCTGAGCATGGCCATGATCTGGATCACGCATGACCTGGGGGTGGTGGCCGGTCTGGCCGACCGGGTGGTGGTCATGTACGCCGGATCGATCGTCGAAGAAGCGGATGTCGACAGTCTATACGAAAAACCGCGCCACCCCTACACGATCGCTCTGCTGGCGGCCCTGCCCCGGGTCGACCGGCGGCGGGACGCCCGCCTGAAGTCGATTCCCGGCGCCCCGCCCAACCTGCACCGGAAGCCCCACGGCTGCCCGTTCGCCCCGCGCTGCGACTATGTCATCGACCGCTGCCGCCAGGAGCAGCCGCCCCTGATCCCCATTTCCCCGACCCAGCGCGCAGCCTGCTGGGTTGACGTCGAAACCGGAGAAGCGCGATGAGTGATGCCCTCCCGACTCCGCTGGTCCAGGTACGCAATTTAAAAAAGCACTTTCCCATCAAGCGCGGCATCGTGTTCCAGCGGACGGTCGGCACGGTCAAGGCGGTCGACGGCATCTCCTTCGATATTTTCCGCGGCGAAACGCTGGGGCTGGTCGGGGAAAGCGGCTGCGGCAAGAGCACAGCCGGCCACACTCTCCTCGGCCTTTACCCGGCCACCGAAGGGGAAATTCTGATCGACGGGCTGAACGTTCGGGAGGCTCGGGGAAGCCAGGAGCTGGCCCTGCGCCGCACCGCCCAGATGATCTTTCAGGATCCATTCGCCTCGCTCAACCCCCGCTGGACGGTCAATGCTATCGTCGGCGAACCGCTGCGGGTGCACAAGCTGCTGCCGGATGAGAAAGCCCTGCAGGAGCGGATCCAGGAGCTTCTGGGGCTCGTCGGCCTGAGCGGCCGCTTCATGAACCGCTTCCCCCACGAATTTTCCGGCGGGCAGCGGCAGCGGATCGGCATCGCCCGCGCCCTGGCTTCCAATCCGAAATTCATCGTCTGCGACGAGCCGATCTCCGCCCTCGACGTGTCGATTCAGGCGCAGGTCGTCAACCTGCTGGAAGATCTGCAGGGGCAGCTGGGGCTGACCTACCTCTTCATCGCCCACGACCTGAGCATGGTGCGCCACATCTGCAGCCGGGTGGCCGTCATGTATCTCGGGGCGATGGTCGAGCTGGCCGGCGACGACGCCCTCTACGAAAATCCGCTCCACCCCTACACGCAGGCGCTGCTGTCGGCCGTCCCCGTGCCCGACCCCAAGGCGGCGCGCAGGCGGCAGCGGATGATTTTGAAGGGGGATGTGCCCAGCCCGATCAATCCGCCGAGCGGCTGCCGCTTCCACACCCGCTGCCCGATCGCCCGGCCGCACTGCGCCGATTTCGTGCCCGAGTGGCGGGAAGTGGAACCCAATCACTGGGTCGCCTGCCACGAAGTGGAGCCGAAATTTGCGCCGCCGGCCTGATCGCACCAAACCAATCGGGGCGGCTTTCCCTCACCCCACCAGCTGAATCAAGTGAATTGAGGTCCGCGCCGCCGGCCGGAACCGGCTCTCGACGCCAGCTGCTCGCGCCTCCCGGAAGCGGGCAGCCCGGCAGCAACGCGAGATATCATTCGCCTGCTGGACCCGCCCCCCTTTTCTTGAGGGCCAGGTCCAGCCTGAGCAGGTTGAGAGTGTCGTAGTCGACCGTTCCCCCGAGCGCGTCGTAGACCGGCCGGAGATAATCGAGCCCGTGCGCGGCAAAAGCCTCGACCGCGCGGGCCTGCGTCTCCGGCGGCAGCCCGATCTGATCCTCCAGGTCGGCCGGCGGCAGCGCCTCCCCGGCGCGCAGCGCCTGCCAGAGATGATCGAGTATGGTCCGAATTTTCACCCCGTATGAATCGGCCATGGCGGCGACCGTCTCCCCGGCGCGGAAGCGCTCGAGGATGGCCCGGCGCCGGCCGCCGGCCACCGACCGGACCGCGGCCGCGGTGGCCGAAGCGCTGTCCCCGGCCCGGGGGCGCTCCGCCAGCCCGCGCTCCTGGCAGTAGGCCTGGATCAGCGGCAGGAAAATCGGCCCGTATTTCTCTTTTTTAACTTCGCCGACCCCATACAGGCTGCCAAAGGCCTCGAGCGTCCGCGGGAAATAATAGGCGAGCTCGACCAGGGTGCGGTCGGAGAAGATGACGTAAGGGGGAATGCCGCCGGCATCGGCCAGCGCCTTGCGTTTGGCGCGCAGGCGTTCAAAGAGCGGCCGGTCGTAGTCGAGATCGACGGGACGGGTCGGCTTCGGCACCTCGCGATCGGGCAGGATCCCCTCGACCCGCTCCCCCTGAAAGACGGCGTAGGCCCGCTCGGTGAGCGACAGGCCGCCGTGCTCGAGATCCTGGCTGAGCAGCCCCTGCTGAATAAACTGGCGGGCCAGGACCTTCCATTCCTTGCGGGAAAACTCGCCCCCAATGTTATAAGTCGACAGACGGTCATGTCCCCGGGCCAGCACCCGCTGGGAGCGAGAGCCGCACAGGACCTCGATGATATGGGTCATGCCGAAACGCTCGCCGGTCCGCTTGACGCAGGAGAGGAATTTTTGCGCCGGGATGGTCAGGTCGACGAGGTCGGCTTCATCCCTCAGGCAGTTGTCGCAGAGATCGCAGGGCTCCGTCGGCGCCGGCTCCCCGAAGTAGGTCAGCAGCGGCCGGCGGCGGCAGAGGTTGGTTTCGGCAAAGCCAAGCATCGCCTCCAGCCGCAGGCGGGCGCCGATCTGCCTGGTTTCCTCCTGCTGCTGGATAAAATAGTTGATCGTCTGCACGTCGCTGTAGCTGAAGAGAAGCAGGCAGTCGGATCGGAGCCCATCCCGGCCGGCCCGGCCGATCTGCTGGTAGTAGCTCTCGAGGTTTTTGGGCAGGCTCGTGTGCAGGATGAAGCGCACGTTGGATTTATTAATGCCCATGCCGAAGGCGATCGTGGCCACCATGATCGGGAAATCGTCCTGCAGGAAGAGACGCTGGTGCTCCCGGCGGGTCTGATCGTCGAGGCCGGCATGGTAGGGCAGCACCGGCCAGCCGCGGCTCTTGAGGGCGGCGGCCAGATCGTCGACCTGGCGGCGGGTGGCGCAGTAGATGATCCCCGAATCATCCGGATGGGCGGCCAGGAAGTTCAGCGTCTGGCCGAGCTCGTCGACCTTGGGCGCCACTTCGAGGTGGAGGTTTTCCCGGTTGAAGCTGGCCACGAATTCATCGGCGCTGGCGATGGCCAGGCTGGTGGTGATGTCCCGGCGGACCTGCTCGGTGGCGGTGGCGGTCACGGCCAGGCAGACGGCTCCTTCCAGCCGCCGGCGCAGTTCGATCAGCTGCCGGTATTCCGGCCTGAAGTCGTGCCCCCAATCAGAGATGCAGTGGGCTTCGTCGATGGTCAGGCAGTCGACGACCACCTGCTGCAGGAGAGCCAGCGTGTCCGGCCGCAGGAGCGTTTCCGGGGCGGCATAGAGGAGTTTGATTCGCCCCGTGCGCACCAGGTCGTAAATGGCCAGCACTTCCGGGTGGCTGAGGGTGCTGTTGAGGAAGGCGGCCGGCACGCCGAGCTCGCGCAGCTGATCGACCTGGTCCTGCATCAGGGCGATCAGCGGGGAAACGACCACGGTCAGCCCGGAAAAGAGGAGGGCGGCCAGCTGGTAGCAGAGGGATTTGCCCGACCCGGTGGGCATGATGGCCAGGGTGTCCCGTTTCTTGAGGATGTTGTCGACCACCGCTTCCTGCAAAAAGCGGAAGTCGTCGAAGCCGAACACTTTTTTCAGCAGGACCCGCCCCTCGGCCAGGGTGCCGGGGGGGCGCCGGGGAGGCAGCGAGGCGGCCGGGATCGGCTCCGGAAAATCGGGCGGCGGCAGTTCGAACGACCGGCTGGCCGGCCCCTCGACGGCCGGCTGAAACCAGCCGGCCAGCAGCAGATCACAGCCGGACTCGGGTATGCCGGCCGGCCCTTCTCCCAGCGTGACGCAGACCAGGCTGCCGGCGGGGATTTCGGCCGGCGGTTCGGCGAGGCCGGCGTAGGCGAGGGTTGGCCCGCCGCCCGGGACCGGATAGCGAAAAAAGACCCCACCCCGGCCGTTTTCGCGCTGGAGCGGCCGGTCGGGCTGCCAGAAGGCGAGACTGCGGCCGCCCCGGTCCGGGTCGGAGAGACGCAGCCGCTCCCCATCGCTGCCGCCGGCCAGCCCGTCGAAAAGAGCGGCCGGACTCCCGGCGGTTGGCGGCATCTGGTAGTGGATGAAACGCACGACATCCTCAACCGGGGGGAGCCGCCGCCGGTTCTGCACGGCCACCTGGTCGAGCCGGCCGGCCGGCTTGACTTCGAGATCCCAGACATCGCCCACGATCCATTCGCGCGCGGCCGGACTGCCGGCGCTTCCGGCGTCGACCTGGAAGCGGATGGGGCGGCCGTCGAATGTCACCCCGCTGATGCAGAAACCTTCGGCCGTCTGGGTCCTGGCCACGATGACGACTTTCATGCGCCGCTCCCGGGATTGGCGGGCGAACGGCGGGGTGGCGTGAAAAGCTCACCGCCATCTATCTGCTGCGATCGATCCATGGGCGTTATTTCGACCTCTGCGATTGGAGGATTCGCGGAGAAATCCGGTTGGTGCCTCCATTGTAATCGATAAAACCGGGTGGGAACAGTCAGTTTTTTTCACCTGGCCGCGCTGCCACGTCCAGCGGGCACCCACCGCCATAGGACCGGATCGCCAATATGGGTCGACCACCCGGACCACTGATAGCAAAAATTACCTATAGTGTTCACCTTGTGGGCAGGGTACGATGTTTATCTACGAGCTTAGGCGTTCAGTACACCTGAATTTTGGCGTTGAAATCGTACTGGATGATATTGAATCAAGCCGAACATCCATGACCGACATCGATCTGTTCAATATCCCTTCAGAACCGGTGGCCACCGTTCTGGAGCGTATGGGGCTGCATCCCGGCCGGCTGGATGGCCGGGTGGCGCTCGTGACGGGAGGGGCGCGCGGCATCGGGGAGCAGACGGCCCGCGGTCTGGCCCATCTCGGCGCGGCCGTCATCATCGCCGACCGGCTCGACGCGGGCGAGGCGGTGGCGGCCGACATCGCAGCCGCCGGCGGCCGGGCGCTGTTCGTACCGGGGGACCTGGCCCTCGAGGAAAATGTCATCGAAGCCTACCAGCAGGGAAAGGCGGCGTTCGGTCAAATCGATATCCTGATCAACAACGCGGTCCACTTCGACATTTATTCCCTCCTGGAAATGGGCATGGTCGATTGGGACCGCACCCTGCACACCAATGTGCGGGCGGCCGTGCTGCTCTCCCGCCTGGTGCTGCCGGATATGATCGCGGGCGGGAACGGCGTCATCCTCAACATGATCGCCCTGGAAGGGATGGCTTACGCGGCCGATATGTCCGCCTCCAAGGTCGCCCTGCGCTCGCTGACCATGTCCCTGGCGGCCGAGCTGGACCATGAGGCCGGGGTTTTCGTCCTGGGCTTCGCACCGGGCCTGGTGGCCACGCCGCTGGTGGCCGATGTTTTCCCCCGCTACGCGGAGCGGATCGGGGTTAGCTTTGCCGATTACGTCCTGAAAATGGGGCACAATCCCGGATACGAAGGGCTGATGCCGCGCGAACACGCCGGAGCCGGTGTGGTGCACGCGCTGGTGCACGCCAGCGAGCACCACGGCCTGATCGCCGACCCATACGGTCCGCTCAGCCAGCATGGGATCATCACGGTGCTGCCGGCGGCGGCCGTGCCGGATGGGTCGATTCGCGAGTTGCAGAATGTCACCCGCCTCCACGACTACATCACGGAAATAACCGAGCTCAACAAGCATGTCGAAGAAAAGGTGCGGATGCGTACCCGGGAGCTGAAGGAACAGCAGCAGCTCACAGAAGAACTGCTGCACCAGCTGCAGGCCCGCACGGACGAGCTGGAAGAAACGAACGCCCGGCTGCAAAAAGAGATCGCTGAGCGGGAGCAGACCCAGACGGCGCTGCAGCAGGCGAAAGAAACGGCCGAATCGGCCACCCGGGCCAAAAGCGAGTTCCTGGCCAACATGAGCCACGAGATCCGCACCCCGCTCAACGCCATCGTCGGCCTGACCGGCCTGCTGCTCGAATCCCCCATGACCGTCGAACAGCGAGATTTCGTGCGCACCATTCGCAACAGCGGAGATGGGCTGCTGACAATCATTAACGACATCCTCGATTTTTCCAAGATTGAGGCGGGCAAACTCGAACTCGACTCCAATCCATTTAATCTACATTCGTGCATCGAAGCGGCCCTCGACCTGATTATCGTGCGGGCCAATGAAAAGGACCTCGAGGTCGCCTACCAGCTGGAAAGCGGCGTGCCGGAGTGCCTGATCGGCGACTCGAACCGGCTGCGGCAGATCTTTGTCAATCTCCTGAGCAATGCCGTGAAATTCACCGAGCGGGGGGAAGTCATTCTGACCGGTCGGATGGTCGAATCCGCCAACGGCCGCTGCCGCCTGCAGTTTTCTGTGCGCGATTCCGGGGTCGGCATTCCGGCCGAGCGCATGGACCGCCTCTTCCGTCCCTTCAGCCAGCTCGACACTTCGACCACGCACAGGTACGGGGGAACCGGCCTCGGCCTCATCATCAGCCGGCGGCTGGCCGGCTACATGGACGGCGAGATGTGGGCGGAAAGCGAAGTCGGCCGGGGAACGACGTTCCATTTCACGGTCTGTGTGGGCATCGATAAAGAAAATAAGGGGCAGTCGATGAATCCCGGCGCCGGCACTCTCCAGGGGAAATCGATCCTCATCGTCGACGACAACAGGACGAGCGGCCGCATCCTGAGCGACCTGGTGGCCGGCTGGGGCATGCAGCCGTCATCCACCACGACCGGATCGGAAGCCCTGGTCCGCCTGCAGCAGGGCGAGCGGTTTGATGTCGCTCTGCTGGACATGAAGATGCCCCATTTGAGCGGGCAGGCGCTGGCGGCGGCCATCCAGGAGCTGGAGCTCAACCTCCACATGCCGATCGTCCTCATGACCTCAATCGGTCTGCCCAATGGGGACGGGCGCGGCCGGGAGGCGGAAGTCTCCGGCCGCATTGGCAAACCGGTCAAGCCGGGCAAACTGCACATGATGCTTTCCTCGGTCGTCAATGGATCGAATGGGATTGTCGTTCAGCCTGGCGATGAGCCGGAAGTTCAAAAACAGCCCTCGATCGGGAAACTGGCCGACGAAGTTCCCCTGGCCATTCTGCTGGCCGAGGACAACGCGGTCAACCAGAAAGTCGCCATCAAGATGCTGGAGCACCTGGGCTACCAGGTCGACCTGGCCGTTAACGGCAGCGAGGCGGTCAAAGCCGCCAGCCGGCGCCACTACGACGTCATCCTCATGGACGTGCAGATGCCGGAAATGGACGGCATCGAAGCCGCCCGGATCATCCGCACCGCGCAGGCCGGGGCGGACTGCCCGCATATCATCGCCATGACCGCCAACGCCCTCAAAGGGGACCGGGAAGCCTATCTGCGGGCCGGGATGGACGATTACATCAGCAAACCGGTGCGCATGGTCGATCTCGAGGAGGCGCTGCGCCGTGCGGCGCCGCTCCCTGTCTACATGAATTCAAAAATCTCCTAACGTCGATACTCCCACGCCCAGGCGGGCAGGATCTGCCACGACGGCGGCGGGACATTCAGGGCTGTCCGGTCGAGGCAGCCGATTACTTCGCGCGTGTTGCTGGGGCGGGCGCCGGGACGGTGTATTTCGCTGATATAGCTCATCCCCCGATCTTTGCTCCACCAGCCGACCAGCCCGAAGACCGGCGCGTAAAAATACCGTTCGATCGGCTCCCCATTTGGCGTCTCCAGCCAGGCCAGCTGGGCGACGTTGGCCAGCTGGATGCCATTGGGGAAGGTGTAGGCCGGGTAGAAGGCCTCGAACAGGAGATAGCTTCGCTGGTATCCACTTTTATTACTCACGGGTTTGCAGTTATCTTTCCAGTAGAAGGTCACGAACGGGTTGCGCTCGAAAAGCCCGCCGACCTCCCAGGTGCGGGGCGCCCAGGCGGAGCCGTACAGTCCCGGATCGCGCAGCGTGTAGTATTGGTTGCTGCCCGGACTGGTATCGGTGCCCCGGTAGATGAACTGGTCGGTATACCAGAGCTCCTCCCATTCCGCTTTGATCTCGTTTCCCTTTGTGTGAAAGAAGGTTGTCCCGATCGTTTGCGTCTGGTGGCGGGCCTGGGAACCGCTGCTGTGCTGGACTTCGTACAGGCGGCCGTCCCCACCCATGAGCTGCGCCATGTCAAAAGGGGGGGCCAGTGGTTTGTTGAGGAAGAGGGGAAGGTAGACGACGGACAGGGCCGACTCGTCCGGTTCCATCTGGTCGATCGGGGGATCCCCTTCCGGAAGCGGACGGCCGGACGGCGCTGACGGCCGGGCGGCGTCGACAGCCGCGGCCGCCCCCACGATGACCAGCAGCAGCCACCCGTAAAACCATTTCAACCGGTTTCCTGAATTAAAAACCATAAATAAAGAAGCCTCTGGTGACTTTTTGGGAGGTGGATGCGGGCTGGAATGGATCCTCCGGCGTCATTGACCTGATTATGAGCGATTGTCCCCAACCGTCAAGGCGGCCGGCCGCCGAGAAACCCATCTCCTGAAAATGAAAGGATGGTGCGATTGAAAAGCAGGACACAGACCGAACCCTTTGATTCATCCAATATTAAGCCGGAAGGGACCCATTTGTAACACTTCGTGGCCTCGTTCGTTAAAAGGATCGCAGCCGAGTTGCTGAAGCGAGGAGAATGCGTTGATCCGACCCACGAAGAACCACCTGATGCTCTGGTGCTGCCTGTTCGCCCTGGTCTTATTGACCGGGTGCTCTATCTCGTCCACGTCCGGCGACCTGATCGCCATTCCGGCGACCGGCGCGGCCGCAAACACCCCCTCAGCGGTCGAGTCGAGTCCGGTGGTGGAACCGCCACCGGCCGCAGCCCCGGCCGAGGCCCTGTCGTTCGACCCGGAAACCGGCCTGACCGACGATGCCCTCGTGCTGGAGTCGCTGGGTGAGATCGACGGATCGATCTGCGCCCAGGCGCTGGCGGTCCGGGAAGAACTGGCCGCCATGAAGGCGGCCGGCGAGGATGTCGCCGACCTGGAGCAGGCGGTCTTAGAGCTGTTGGGCGAGCTGGAAAGCTGCCAGCCCTGACAAGGATAAGGAGTGAAAACACCAATGAAATCGAAGAAAACCCTGAGTCTTCTGCTGATGCTGGTCCTGGCATTGATGGCCCTGCCGGCCTTTGCCGAGGAACATGAGGAAGAAGAACTCCCGACGTGCGACAATCCCAAAGTCGTCTACCTGATGTCCAAAACGGACGCCACCTGCGAAGAAATTCTCGATCTCTTCGAATCGGGCGTCGGTTTTGGCGAGATGATGAAAGCGATCATCATCGCCGAAGGACTCGACGACGAGGAGATCACCTGGGAGGACATCCTGGCCATGCGGCAGGATGAAGAAGTCGGCTGGGGACAGGTTCGCCATGCCTTTGGCCTGGCCGAACGGTTCAGCGATCTCGAGCTGACCGCCGCCGACATCCTGGCCCTGAAAACCGAAGAAGGGCTGGGCTGGGGGAATATCGTCAAGATCCTGACGATCGCCAGCAGCGATCTCGGCGTGGATTATGAGGAAGCGCTGGAGATGATCCAGAACGGCATGGGCTGGGGAGAGATTCGCGATGCCCTCGAACTGCCGCCGGGACCGCCCCCGTGGGCCGGTCAGGGTGCCCTGAAGAAGAACAAGGAAAATGGTCCGGCGGCCAGCGCCGGCCAGGGCAAGCAGACCGGCCGGCCGGATTGGGCCGGCCCCAAGAAAGGCGGTGAGGAAGAAGAAGAGCCGGAAGCGGCCGCGCCTGAAGCCAGCGGCTCCACTGCCGGACCGGCCGCCGATCGGGGCCAGAGAGGCCAGGGCAACGGCAACGGCCAGGGCAATGGCAACGGCCAGGGCAACGGCAACGGCAACGGCCAGGGTAAAGGTAAGGGGAAAGGCGGCGG
>JBFFZG010000128.1:0-12878 GCA_041568735.1 Promineifilaceae bacterium (SeqCode) | reverse complement strand
GCTCCCGTTTTTTCCGGGTAAAAGTGGCGAAAGGTGTCGACGTAGCCGGCCGCCACGACCTCGTCGATCCAGGCCCGCTCTTCCGGCAAAAAGCCGGTCGTCTTGGCGTTCTGCCGCGGCCGGGCCAGGTCGATCGGCCGGTGGGAGGTGTTGACGTCGCCGCAGAAAATGACCGGCCGGCCGCCGGCCCGCCGCGCCTCGCAGAATGCCAGGAAATCCCGCTTGTAGGCCATTTTGTAGGGAACCCGGCTGTGATCGCGGCTGCCGTTGGGGAAGTAGGCGCCGATCAGGGTGAAATCGCCGTACTCGGCCACGATCGTCCGCCCCTCCCGGTCGTATTCAGGCAGCCCCAGCCCGAGCTGGACTGACGCCGGCTCGATCCGGCTGAGCAGGCCGACGCCGCTGTATCCCTTGCGCTCGGCGCCGATCCAGTAAGCGTGATAGCCGGCCGGCGCGTGCAGCTCCGGCGGGAGCTGGTCCACATTCGCCTTCGTTTCCTGCAGGCAGACGACATCGGGCTTCGCGGCGGCCAGCCAATCGAGAAACCCCTTCCGCGCCGCCGCCCGAATCCCATTCACATTCCAGCTGAACAACCGCATCTCACCCATTGTACTCTCCCCAACTCCCAACCCCCAACTCCCAGCCCCTATTCGAAGCGGAGCGCCTCAATCGGATGCAGACCGGCCGCACGCGAGGCCGGGTAGATGCCAAAAAAGAGGCCGACCGCGGTCGAAAAGCCCACCGCCAGGAGGACGGCCCCCGGCGTCACCGCCGTCTCCAGATCCGGCACGAGCTGGCCGATGGCGATCGATCCGGCCCAGCCCAGCAAAATCCCGACGACACCGCCGAGCAGGGCCAGGACGACCGCCTCGGTCAGAAACTGGCCTAGAATATCGGCGTACCGGGCTCCAACCGACTTGCGCAGGCCGATTTCCCGGGTCCGCTCGGTGACCGAAACCAGCATGATATTCATGATGCCGATGCCGCCGACCAGCAGGGAAATGGCGGCGATCGCCCCGAGGAAAAAGGTCAGCCCGGTGGTGATCTGGCCGAAGGCGTTGAGGAAATCCTGCTGGGTCAGGATGCGGAAGTCGTCTTCATCCCGGAAGGTGATGTTGTGCGTCTGGCGCAGGGTGTTGGTGGCGTCGATGATGACCTCGTCGACCAGGTTGGCGCTGGCCGCCTGGACCAGGATCGAGGCGACGGCCGGCTCGCCCGTTTTCGGGTTGCGCGAGCTAAACAGCCGGGTCTGGGCCGTCGAGAAGGGGACGAGCACGAAATCATCCTGGTTGCCGAAGCCGCTGCCCCCGCGCGGTGCGGCGATGCCGACGACGCGAAAATTGATATTATCGATTTTGAAGGTCTCCCCCAGCGGATCGATTTCAGCGCCGAAGAGATTTTCGGCCACGCTGGAGCCAATGACGGCCACCCGGGAGCGGCCGTTTTCGTCCTGGTCGGTGAGATTGCGGCCGCGGTCGAGATCGATGTTGCGCAGCCGGGCGTAGGCGGCCGTCGTCGCCTGTACCGTGGCCCGATAGGCGTTGCCCCGAAACTGCATGTCCCGGTTGCGCGAGGTCGAAGGGGCAGCCCCGGATACCCCCGGCAGCTGCGAAAGGAGCTCCAGGTCCCGCAGGGTCAGGGTGGAGCTGGCCGCCCGGTCCGGCGGACCGTTTGGATCCTCACCGGTCTGCGAAACGATAAAAATCAAATTGGTCCCCAGGCCGGCGAACTGGTTCGTCACGTACCGGGTCACCCCATCGCCGATGGCCAGCAGGGTGATGACCGCCCCCACGCCGATGGTAATTCCCAGCATGGTCAGCGCGGCGCGCAGTTTGTTAGCCAGCAGAGCGTTTAAAGCGAGACGGAGATTTTGCACGAACATGGCGGTTAGCAGGGAACGGGGAACGGGGAACGGGGAACGGCGGCCAGGGCGGGTTGAGCCGCAGCCAGTAAGCCGCGAACCGTGTTCGGTGACCCATAGTCAATGGACTCCGCCCTCGATTCAAAATTGGCCGGCCGGCAGCCCAACCCCTTCAACTTTCCACTTTCAACTTTCAACTTTGCACTCTCAACTTTCCACTTTCCACTCGGAACTCGGAACTCGGAACTCTGTACTCCTATTCGTATCTCAGCGCCTCAATCGGATTGAGGCGCGAGGCGCGGTAGGCCGGGAAGAGGCCGAAGATCAGACCGACGGCCGCCGAGACGGAGATCGCCTGGACGGCCGAGGTCAGGTCGACAAGCGGGTCGAAGCCGGCATACTCGGCCAGAACGATCCCGCCGGCCGCGCCAAAAGAGAAGCCGATGATGCCGCCGGCCAGGGCCAGGGTCATGGCTTCGATCAGAAACTGCCACAAAATATCGCTTTGCCGGGCGCCGACCGCCTTGCGCAGCCCGATTTCCCGCGTGCGCTCCGTCACGGAGACGAGCATGATATTCATGATGCCGATTCCGCCGACGAGCAGCGAAATACCGGCGATGGTGCCGAGAAAGAGGGTGATGACGCCGGTGATCTGGGCGAATGCCCCCAGGATCTCCGCCTGGCTCAGCACGCTGAAATCGTTGTCTTCTCCCAGGGCGATCTGCCGCGTCTCCCGCAGCCGCAGCTCGATCTGGGTGATGGCGGCATTCTGCCGGGACTCGTCGGTGATCTGCACATACATGAAATCGATGCGCACCTTACCGTCCGACCGCCGCGCCGGAAAGAGCCGCCGCTGGGCGCTCGCCAGGGGCACCAGGATGACCTCATCCTGATCCTCAAATCCGGACCCGCCCTTCTCCTCCATCAGGCCGATGATGCGAAAATTGACGCCGTTGATTTTGATCAGCTCGTCGATGGGAATTTCCCCGTTGGGGAAGAGTTCTTCGTAGACGGTCTGCCCGATGACCGCCACCCGGGCGGCGGCTGCATTGTCCCGCTGGTCAAAAAAGCGGCCGAGCACCGGCTGAAAATCCCGCAGGTCCGGATAATCGATGGTCGTGCCGGTGACCCGCGTCCGCAGCGATTCTCCGAGGCGCGAGACTTCGGCCGCTCCGCTGTATTCCGGCACTATCCGCAGGGCATCCGGCACGGCCAGCTGGTCGGACACGGCCGCCACGTCGTCCATCGTCAGCCCGAAGCCCGGCCGGCGCGGGGCGTTGCCGCCCGGCCCCGGCTGGCCGGGAAAGACGAACAGGAGATTGCTCCCCAGGCCGGCGAACTGGCTGGAGACGACATTTTCGAAGGCCCGCCCGACCGAAACCAGGGCGATCACGGCCGCCACGCCGATAATGATGCCCAGCATGGTCAGGGCCGAGCGCAGCTTGTTGGCGGCCAGGGCCTGCAGGGCGAAGCGAAAACTCTCAAAAACGGTCATAACTCATAACCTTGATGGGGGCGGATCAGTCGTGCGGATCGGCCGCGGTAAACAGCGCCTGGTCCGACTGCCGCTGCGCCTCCCCGGCCACGAGCGGCTCCTCGATTGGATCATCGCCGACGATCAGCCCGTCGGCCAGCCGGATAACCCGGCGGGTGTGGCGGGCGATCCAGGGATCATGGGTGACGAAAATGACGGTGATGTCCCGCTCCCGGTTGAGCTGCTGAAAAACCTGCATGATTTCCACCCCGCTCTTGCTGTCGAGGTTGCCGGTGGGCTCGTCGGCCAGGATGATCGCCGGCTCGTTGACCAGGGCGCGGGCGATGGCCACCCGCTGCTGCTGGCCGCCGGACAGCTCGCTGGGCTTGTGAGTCAGCCGGTCGCCGAGCCCGACCAGGGTCAGGGCAGCGGTCGCCTTCTCGCGCCGTGCGCGTCCGCTGCCCCCCCCGTAGATCAGGGGCAGTTCGACCTGCTGGACGGCCGGCGTGCGCGCCAGGAGATTGAAATTCTGGAAGACGAAGCCGATCTTTTTGTTGCGGATGCCGGCCAGTTCATTGTCGTCGAGCTCGGCGACGTTCACCCCATCCAGAAAATAGCTGCCGGAAGTGGGCTGGTCGAGGGCGCCGAGCATATTCATCATGGTCGATTTGCCCGAGCCCGATGGGCCCATAATCGCCATGAAATCCCCCGGATAGACCTCCAGGGAAACGCCGTTGAGGGCGCGCACGATGTGTTCGCCCATCTGGTAAAACTTGGTGAGATGCTCAATCTTGATAATTGGTTCCATCGTTTATGGTCTCAATTTGGCCCGGCCGGCCCGGTTTCCGGCCGTTTCGAATCTGCCCGGCGAGATGGGAGGCCTCCTCGCCGGCATCAGGTTAGCGGATTATGAATAAAAAATCGGCAAGCGCCCGCCGGCTTGATATTATTAGAACATGTGTGCTATAATAAAGTTCTTTACGCTCTCGCAAAAGCCGCCGGTCGACCTGCCTCTTTTGAGCTGCCTGCCATCACCGCCCGTCCGGCCGACCTGGCCATTTGCCCGTCATACTGTCTGCCTTCCACCTTCCACCTTCAACTTTCAAACTTTCAAACTTTCAACTTTTAACTTTCCACTTTCCACTTTCCACTAAAAAAAGGAGGCCTCCCATGCAAGAAGTCACCAAATACCCTGCCGGCACCTTTTCCTGGGTCGATCTGTCGACCGGGGACACCGATGGTGCCCGCGCCTTTTACACCGGGCTGTTCGGCTGGACGGCCGAAGAGCTGCCGGTCCCCGACGGGGTCTACACGATGTTCCACCTGCACGGCAAGCCGGTGGCGGCCATGAATGCCATGCGCGAGGACGAGGCGGCCAGCGGCCATTCGCCTTACTGGTCTTCCTATGTCACAGTTTACGACCTCGACGCCCGCACGGCTCGCGCCGCCGAGCTCGGCGGCCAGGTGATCGCCCCGCCTTTCGAGGTCATGGGGGCGGGCCGCATGGCCGTGCTGCAGGATCCGACCGGGGCGTTTATCAGCCTCTGGGAGCCGATCTCCCACATTGGCGCCAGTTATGTCAATGTCCCGGGCTCGCTGGTCTGGAATGAGCTGATTTCCAAAGATGTCGACCGGGCGGCCGCCTTTTACAGCGCGCTCTTCGACTGGTCTCTCCAGGAAGGCCAGACCACCACGGGCCTGCGCTACGTTTCCGCCGTCAACAACGGCCGCTCGGCCGGCGGCATGATGCCCATGCAGCCGGAGTGGGGGGAAATGCCCTCCCACTGGGCGATTTATTTCGCCGTCGACGACGTCGAAGCGGCCGCGGCCAAAGTGACGGAGCTGGGCGGCCGGGTTCACATGCCGCCCACCTCGGCCGGTGACGTCGGCACGTTCACCATGGTCAGCGACCCGCAGGGTGGGATGTTCTACATCATCCAGATGACCGCGGCCGATCCGCCGCCCCAGGCCGGCTGAGGTCTGATTATTTTAAGGTCGCCGGATTTTTAGCGCGGGGACGATTGTTTGACGGCCGTCCCCGCGCGCGTTTTTTAATTGCCGAAGAAGCTGAATGCTTCCCGTTCGTTGGTCACCACGACCCGGTCGCCGGGAGCCAGACCGCCGAGCACTTCACTCTCCAGATCATTGCGGAGTCCGGTCTCGATCCGCACCTCTTCCACCTGCTGTGGACCGCGCAGGATGTTGACAAACGCCTCGCCGCTTTCCCGATCAAAGCGGATCGCCCAGTTCGGGACGAGCAGCACCTCGTCGATCTCGTTGACGATGATCGTGGTATTGGCCGTCAGACCGGGGCGCAGCCGCGTCTCGCCGCTGTCGGTGATATTGATGGTCACCAAATAAGAAACCACGCCGCTGGCCGCCGCGGCCGTCGGGGCGATGTCGGCTACCGTACCCTCGAAGCCGATATTTTCAAAGGCATCGAGGGTAATCTCGACCGGCTGGCCGAGTGAAATCTGGTCGATATCGATTTCATCGACGCTGACTTCGATATGAAAGGCGTCTTCGTTGACCAGGGTCAGAGCCGGCACCCCCGGCTGGACCTGCTCCCCTTTTTCAATCAGGACGCTGGCGATCGTCCCGTCGAGCGGGGCGATCAGCCGGGAATTGTCAAAACGGAGCTGGGCCAGCTCGACGTTGGTGCGGGCGCTGGCGACCTGGGCTTCGAGAACGGCGATCTCTTCGGGAGACGGCTTTTCGAGCAGCTGGTCGTAAGCCGCCTGGGCCCGAGCCAGGCCGGCGCCGGCATTGGCCAGGTTGCCCTGGGCCGATTCCACTGCGGCGCGGGCCGAGGCGATGGCCGCCTCGGCCACCTGCAGGTCGGCCGGCCGCGCTCCGGCCTGCAGCCCCGCCAGCCTCGCCTGGGCCGCCGCCAGCGCCTGGCGGGCGGCGCTGAGCTGGAAGCGGGTCTGCTCCTCTGGCGTACCGCCGATGCCGGCCTGGATGATCCGGTCGTACTGGTCCTGGATGACTTCGACCTCGCTGGTGCGGGCGGCGATTTCCGCATCGGCGGCGGCAATTTCGGCCGTCGTCGGCCCGGCCTGCAGCTGCGCCTTCTGGGCGAGCGCCTGCTGGACCCCTGCTTCGGCCGAGGCGAGGTTAGCCCGGGCGATTATTTCCCCGGCTTCGGCGGCGGCAATGTCGGCTTCGGCCGCCGCCAGCCGGGCCGGGCTCGGCGCCTGGTTGAGCCGCTGGATCAGGGTCAGCTCCTGAATTTTCAGGGCGTCCTGGGCCTGCTGCACCTGCAGGCGCAGCTCCCCGGAGTTCAATTCGGCCAGAACATCGCCGGCTCGCACCGCCTGCCCTCGCACGACCCGCAGCTCGCCAACCGTCCCGGACGTGCCAAAATTGAGCGAGACGAGCGCCTCTGGCTCGATCGAACCGGAAGCGTTGACCGTGATCTGCAGGCGGCCGGGTTCGACTGTCGCCTCGCGCACGATTTCAAACTGCGGCGCCTGGCTGGCCTGTGTCTGCTGATAGACAGCGTAGCCGGCGGCTCCCAGGACGGCCACGACGATCAAAGCGATAATCCATTTACGCATAACAATCCCTTCCCGAAATTTGAAGTGAAATTATGTTAACCTCTATTGTGAGCACCTATCAGTTGTGCTAGAATGTCGTTAAGTGAAATTTTTCACACTCACGCTACCATCCACAGGTAAGAAAGGCGTTTTTTACCCCATTATTAACAGGAAGATCGAGAGGAAGGGATCTGATGCCTTCAAATCGCAACGGCTTCGTAGATACATCATCGATTCCCGCCATCGTCATCGGTCGACTGCCAATCTATCTGCGGGCCCTGACCTACATGGCCGCCGACGGAAAGCTGACCACGTCTTCCAACGAACTCGGAGATCATCTGGGCATCAGTTCCGCTCAGATTCGCAAGGACCTGTCGCATTTTGGCGAGTTTGGCAAGCAGGGCACCGGCTACAGCATCGCCTATCTGATCGACCAGCTGCGGGATATCCTCAATTTAAATCGGGAATGGCGCGTGGCGGTAATCGGCGCCGGCTATCTCGGCCACGCCCTGGCCCATTACAACGGCTTTATCAGCCGAGGATTCCGCATCTCCTGGATTTTTGACAGCGATTCGAGCAAAGTGGGGAAAGAAATGGCCGGGGTGGCCGTGCAGTCGATGGATGAGCTGGAGGATACCATTGAGCGGGAAGGGACCCAGATCGCGCTGCTGGCCGTTCCCCCCGGGGAGGCGCAGGCCGTCGCCGATCGCCTGATGGCTGCCGGCATCAAAGCGATCCTGAACTACGCGCCCATCAATCTGAAAGTCACCGGCGATGTGCAGGTCGGCTACAGCGACCCGGTCGTTCAGCTGCAGCAGATGACCTATTATCTCGATCCGCGCAAATAAACAGCCGCCCGCCAAAAAAACAAAAAAAGGCCCCCGCCAAGCTCAGGCGGGGGCCTTTTTTTGATGATTCAGGGAGCCGGCCCGTCAGACCGCCGCCGGTTCGACGGCCTCCCCCTCGCGCCGGCCCGCTTCCCAGGCGAAGAGCGCCTTCTTGCGCGTGGCGCCCCAGCGGTAATCGGTCAGGGCGCCGGTATTCCGGATGACGCGGTGGCAGGGAATCAGGTAGGCGATCCCGTTGCGCCCGAGCGCCTGTCCGACCGCCTGCGCCGCGCCGGGCGACCCCACCAGCCGGGCCAGATCCCCATAAGTGCAGACCGTCCCGGCCGGTATGCGCAGGAGTGCCTCCCAGACTTTCAGCTGAAAGTTGGTGCCCTTCAGCAGGAGGGTAAGCGGCCGGCGGCTGCGGCCGTTGGCCGGGTAAAAGACCTGCTCGGCAACCGGCCGCGTCTCGTCCGGGGCCGGCGACAGGTCGGCCCCGGGCCAGTTCGCCTTCAGATCGGCCAGCGCTCCCGCGCGATCCCCATCCACGACAAAGTAAAGGCCGCAGATCCCGCGTTCAGTGGTCGCCAGCAGCGCCTCGCCAAAAGGCGTGGGGTGGAAGCCGTACTGAATCGAAAGGCCTTTCCCGCCGGCCCGGTACTCGGCCGGGGTTACCGCTTCGACCGAGACGAACAAGTCGTGCAGCCGGCTGGGACTGGAAAGCCCGACGGCGAAGGCCGTGTCGAGCAGGGATTGGGAATCCTGCAGGGCCTGGCGAGCATGGGCGATCGTTAAAAACTGCAGAAACCGCTTGGGGCTGACCCCCGCCCAGCGCTTGAAAAGCCGCTGCAGGTGGAAGGGACTTAAATGCAGATGGGCGGCCAGCTCTTCCAGGAGCGGCTGCTCCCCAACATGCTCATCCAGGTAGCGGATGGCGGCTGCGACCCGATCATAATCGCCGGCCGGTTCTAAATGGTCATTCGTCTTCATGCGTTCGTTGCCTCAACTCTTCTTATCGGTCTGTGCCTGCCCCGTACCGAAATCCGGGGGAGCGGCTGGTATCCTGATTGGGAGTGGGAGGAAATGATCATTCCATCCACTAGGGTAAGGGATTCCACAACCGGTTTCAATCCGAAAGTTGCGGAACTGCGGCGCAAACCCCTCCCCGCAGTTAGAATTCACCGTTTCGGAAACCGGCCATCCGCCCAACAGGCTGGCCGTCTGGTTAAACCGGCCGCTTCTCGCGGGAAGCAGCCCTGACGTCGACTTATTCGCCATGCTCGAACAGGGTTTTTTCCGTTTCAATCGCGCCCTGACCCGGCTGCGCCAGGATCGGCTGTTCTGGTCCCGCATGATCGGGCTCGTCCTGCCGATCATGGGCCAGCATTTCATCCAATCTTCGCTGGGCGCGGTCGACGTCCTGATGGTCGGCCAGCTCAACGAGACGGCCGTCGCCGGCCTGGGATTGGCCGACCAGCTCTTCTTTCTGCTCGTCCTTTATCTCTTTGGCGTCTCGAGCGGCTCGGCCATTTTCTCCGCCCAGGCCTGGGGGCGAAAGGACCTGGTGCGCATCCACCGGGTTATCGGGCTGGGGCTGCTCGTCGCCCTGGCCGGCGCGCTCCTGTTCGCCGCCGGGGCGCTGGGCTTCCCCGAGGTGATTATCGGCCTTTACACGGCCGACCAGGCGGTCATCGAGGTCAGCGCCGGCTACCTGCGCATCGTCGGGTGGAGCTACCCGGCCACGGCCGTGGTCGTCGTCTACGCCGGCGTGCTGCGCAGCACCGAGGAAGTGCGCCTCCCGATGATCACCGGTGCGATCGCCCTGGGGCTGAACAGCCTGTTCAATTATTTCTTAATCTTTGGCAAGCTCGGGTTTCCCGCCCTGGGAGTTACCGGCGCAGCCTATGCCACGGCCGGGGCGCGCATCCTCGAAATGCTCCTGCTGCTCGGGCTAGTCTACAGCCGCCGCCTGCCGGCGGCCGCCACCCCGCGCCAGATGATCGCCTTCGAGCCGGACTTCTGGCGCCGATTCGCCCGCATGACCTCCCCGGTTATCCTGACGGAGATCGGCTGGTCGCTCGGGCAGACGGTCTACAACGCCTTTTACGCGCGCATCGGCACCGAATCCCTGGCCGCGATCAACATTTCAGTCTCGATCGAGCGGCTGGCTTTCGTCGTTTTCATCGCGGTCGGATCGGCCGCCAGCGTCATGATCGGTAATCGCATTGGCTCCGGAGAGATCGACCGGGCCTTTTCCTATGCCCGCCGCTTCATGGCCATTCAGCTCGGCCTGGCCGTGCTGCTGGGGCTGACCCTGGTTGGTCTTTCCGGCTGGATCCCGGGCTTCTACCAGATTTCCCCCGCCGCGGCCGGGCACACCCGCTCCATCCTGCTGGTCATGGGGCTGGTGATGGCCGTCAAGGCGACCAACCTGATGACCTTCATCGGCATTCTGCGCAGCGGCGGCGACACCCGCTTCGCCTTCCTCATCGACATCGCTCCGCTCTGGCTGATCGGGGTGCCGCTGGCCTATCTCGGCGCTTTCGTGTTTGACCTGCCGGTGACCCTGGTTTATCTGCTGACCATGGGAGAAGAAGGGATCAAGCTGGCTCTGAGCCTCTGGCGGGTTTTTTCTCGCCGCTGGATTCACCAGGTGGCTTAATCAATTCGGAAAGGGTGGCTCTCCCTCGCCGGCCGCCTGCCCCCTGGTGAGGGCGCGGCCGCCGGGACCGGTGACGCGCCGCTTCTCATCCGGGATCCGCCCGCTCTCTGCGGTTTCTTTCAATCTTCGCCCGGATCCGCCTGGGCGGCCAGGTAATCGGCCACAATCCGGGCGGCGAGATCATGGCCGTTCTGGTTCCAGTGGGTGTCGTACGGGTAGTAGAGGCCGGTTCCTTCGGCCGCCGCGGCCTGGAAGTGGGGGGTCAGGTCGATGAAATCGATCCCATTTTCCCGGGCGAACGCCGCCAGGACGGCCGCCTGGTCGTCGCGATGGGCCATCAGGTCGTCGAGCGCCAGCGGCCGGCCGGAGAACTGCAGAAAGCCTTCCCTGTCGAGAAATACTCCCTCTACTCCATCCAGGATTCGCTCCAGATCCTCCGTTCCAAACAGAAAAGGGAGATAGACGTGGGGTTTGGAGGGGAGATAGACGACCAGCAGGCGGGCGCCGGCGGCGGCGCTGGCGGCTTTCATCTCCGACAGCGTGCGGGTCGTGTAGAAATAATTCCTGGAATCCAGGATATCCGTCCGCGACAGGGACAGCCAGGAAATGTATCGGGAAAAGAAGGCCATCTCCAGGCGGTTTCCATTGAGATCCAGGGTGACCGGATAGGGGTGGGCCGGCTCTGTGGGGTCTGATGGCTCAGCGGCCGCTTCATCGGGGGGGGCAGGCCGCGATCGCAGCCAGATTCGCCCCTGATCGAAGAAATATTTGCCCAGCCGCAGGACGATAAACGGCTGCACCCGCTCGTAGTTGGCGGCGTCGCTCAGGTCGTTGCCCTCGAAATAGGCCAGGATGACCCACTTCGGCCGTCTGGCCAGCCCGTAATCCTCGAGCACCCACAGCGCTTCCTGCGGCCCGAAGCCGGAGAGACCGAGATTGAGGGTGTCGGTTCCCAGGTGCTGATCGAGTTTTTGCGGCCAGGGGTCGGGCACAAAGAGGGCGCCGGTGTAGGAATCCCCCAGGGCGATGTGATCGTAGACCGGCTTCTGCGGCGGTGCATTGAGAAAGCCGTTTTCGTCAATCTGGTAGTGGACCATGGCCAGGAGCTGATCGACGGCCGGTGGGATCGGCCGGATGCGGCCGGCTTCCCAGAAGAAGAGATCCCCGGACGAAAGGCGGACCTCGACCGTCCCTTCAGTCAGCGGATAAGAGCGGCGCACCGGCGGTGTCACCCGCACGTCGAGCGGCACCCAGTTTGGGTTCAGCCGCAGGACGATCTCGACCAGCCCCAGCGCCAGCAGCAGGCCGAACAGGGCGACCAGCAGGTTGGGGATCAGGGTTCGCAGCAAGGAGACGCCGGTTTTCATCCTTTAACGGTAGCGAACGATTCTTAAAAAGAATCTTCCGGTTGCGGGCGCGGTTCAGCGGGGGAGGGCGTGCGCGGCTGCCAGAGCGAGTAGCCGGTCGAGCGCCTGACGGGCCTGCGACCGCTCGGCGCCGGTCAGCGGCAGCGCGGCGAATTCGTCTTCGTCCAGGAGGGTGACCCGGCCGTCCGGGTCGACCCAGACGTCGAGAGCCAGATCCTGGCAGTCGATCTGGCCGGCATCCCAGGTCGCCGGCCGGCAGATGTTGGCGTACCATCCTTTCAGCGCACCAGAGTCCCGGTCGTAGACGGCGAAGACGTTGTACCAGCGGTCGTTGTAAAAGGTTTCGACGAAGCGGTCTCCACGTTTGAAGGTCGTGAAGCCGAGGTCGAGATCGTCTCGATTGAAATTGGCTTCGACGACGATGGCGCCGGGATCCTCTCTGACGACGACGGCTGGATAGCGCCAGACCTCGCGGCCGGCGTGGTCGAGCTTGCGCACGAGCATGGGGAGTAGGGAACGGGGAACAGAGAACGGGGAACGGGGATCCAAAAATTGATCCCCATCCTGTTCCCCGTTCCCACCATCAAACCACTTCAACCTGTTTGGTCAGCCCTTCGATGTGGGCTTCGAGTTCGATGAGCGCGGTGCGCTGCCCTTCGATCTTTTCCCGTTCGGCGCGCACAAAGCGGGAAAACGGGGCGACCGTATCGCCGATGCGCTGGGCGCCCCGGCGCATTTCGCGCTCAAAGTGGTCGCGCAGGGTGCCAATCAGCTCGGCGCGCATCGCTTCCAGCCGCTCACCCAGCTCGTTTTTCGCCTTGCGGCGGCGGGAGGGAAAGACGAAGAGCCCCAGGGCGGCCGCCCCCAGGCCGGTGATCGCCCCGGTCCAGTCGACCCAGGCGGCTGATGCCATGATCACGAGGGCGGCGCCCAGGCCGACGCCGATGCCGCCGGCGGCGCTGGCCAGGTGCATCGCGTCGCCGGCGCTGACTGCGGTGGCCGCGCGCCAACCCAGACCCGCGAGCAGAATGGTCAGGTTCAGCCGATTGGACACCCGCCGCGCGCGCACGTCACTGATGGCGGCGGCGAGCACCAGGGGGAACAGACTGAGCGCTGCGATCGGCATTTCTGCTCGAAGGGTCCGGGTT
>JBFFZG010000127.1:0-12995 GCA_041568735.1 Promineifilaceae bacterium (SeqCode) | reverse complement strand
GTTGCGCGGAATCAGGGTGGTCATCACGCCGCCCAGCGTCTCCAGACCCAGGCTGAGGGGGGTGACATCGAGCAGGACCACGTCCTTGACGTCACCGGCGAGCACCCCACCCTGGAACGCCGCCCCAATCGAGACGACTTCATCCGGATTCACGCTCTTGTTGGGGGTCTTGCCGGTCAATTCCGTGACCAGCGCCTGCACCATCGGCATGCGGGTCGACCCGCCGACCAGCACCACTTCCTGGACGCTGGTCAGGGCGGCGTCCTGCAGCGCCTGCTCGAACGGCTTGCGCAGCCGATCCACCAGGTCTTCAGTCATCTGCTCAAATTTGGCCCGGGTGAGGGTCAAATTCAGGTGCTTGGGACCTGAGGCGTCAGCCGTTATGAAGGGCAGGTTGACCTCCGTCTGCATCAGCGTCGAGAGCTCAATTTTCGCCTTCTCGGCCGCTTCGCGCAGCCGCTGGATCGCCTGTCGATCCTGGCTCAGGTCAATCCCCTGGTCCTTTTTGAATTCACTGATCAACCAGGTCACGATGCGCTGGTCCCAGTCATCACCGCCGAGATGGGTATCCCCGTTCGTGGCCAGCACTTCGATCACGCCGTCGCCGACTTCGAGCACCGAGACGTCAAAGGTTCCACCACCAAGATCAAAGACCAGGATGCGGCTGGTATCCTTTTTGTCGAGCCCGTAGGCCAGGGCGGCCGCCGTCGGCTCGTTGATGATGCGCATAACTTCCAGGCCGGCGATCCGGCCGGCGTCCTTGGTCGCCTGGCGCTGGCTGTCGTTGAAATAGGCCGGAACGGTGATCACCGCCTTGGATACCGGCTCGCCGAGGTAAGCCTCCGCATCCCGCTTCAGCTTCTGCAGGACGATGGCAGAAATTTCCTGCGGCGAGTAATTTTTGTTGATAATGGGAATGTTGACCCGGGCATCGCCCTGCGGCCCGCCAACGATTTCATAAGAAACCATCGTTTTGGTCCGCTCGGTTTCCGGGTCGTCTACGCGCCGGCCCATCAGGCGCTTGACGGAATAAATCGTGTTTTCCGGGTTGACGACCGCCTGCCGCTTGGCTGTCTGGCCGACAAGCCGTTCGCCGCTTTTGTTAAAAGCGACGATGGAAGGGACGGTGTTGCCCCCTTCCGCGGAGGGGATAACCACCGGGCTCCCGCCTTCCATGACGGAAACGACCGAGTTGGTCGTTCCCAGGTCGATTCCAATAATTTTACTCATCTTTCAGGTTTCCTCCGGATCCCAATTTAATCATGGGTAAAGAGATATCTTCGGGATAATTTCTAATTGATCGCTACTGAATTTAGCACTCACGCAACCAGAGTGCTAAAAAACGCATGTTTAATGATCTCAATTCTCTGTCAGAACAAAATTAGAGGGCGATAAATCTCACATTTGAATTCGAGAAATCGACGATTGGGCGCCAGATCATCAGGAGACAGCCGTGTCACCCGATCGAGAAAGGGGCAGGAGAGGCGGCCGGCCGGGCGGCAAATTGCGGATCACCCAAACCGCCCGGGAACGGCCGTCCACAGCCGGGAAGCTTCGACGGTCCGGCGATCGGGGAATGGAAATGCCGGCTGAAGTTAAGGCTTCAGCCAGCGGCGCGCAACCCAGACGACGAAGAGGAGGCCGGCCAGCCCGAGGGCCATGGTCGCCAGCTCTCTCTCCCGGTTCAGGGGAAGGGGATGGGCCGCTTTATCGGCCGCCAGCGCGGCGAAGGTTTCCAGGAAGCCGACCTGGATGGGACGCAGCCGCCAGCCCAGCTCGCTGATTGCCTTCTCGGCCGAGGCCATGTAGGTTGAGCCCGCCACCCCCAACAGCGCCGAGAGATACGGCTCCGGCAGATCGACGGCCCGCCCCACCTCGTCGACGAGCGGCGATACCAGGCGGGCCAGCCGGGCCGGCACGTGGAAATCGGGGGGGCGCTTGCCGGTCAGCCGGGCCCAGAAGTCGACCATTTCGCCGATGGAGACGGCCGGCCCGGCCAGGATGTAGCTCTCTCCGATTCGCCCTTTTTCCGCCGCCAGCAGGTGCCCCTCCGCGACATCGTCGACGTGCGCAAAGGTGAAGACCGTATTGGGAGCGATCAGGAAGGGAAAGGGAAACTGCCGGAAATAAAATTTTTCCAGGAGCTGTCCGATCGGGCCGGGATCAGCCGGTCCATACACTTCACCGGGCATGACGATGACAATGGGCGCTCCCTTTTCAATTAACGGCAGGGCGACGTCGTAATGGGCCAGCCAGCGGGTTCGTTCTACCTGATTGGCCTGCGACCCATCGGCGGCAAAGGTCTCGTCGACCAGCTCCCCTTTCGTATCGCCTAATACGCGAATGGTGCTCGTGTAGATTATTTTACGCACCCCGGCTTCGTGGGCCAGTGTCAGGACCTGGCGGGTTCCCTCGACATTGATCCGTTCCGTTTCTCGCCAGTCTTCCTCACCCGGGCTGATGGCGGCCGCCATGTGGAAAACGAGATCGCAGCCGGCCATCCCTTCCCACAAGATTTCCGCATCCAGCAGTTCGCCGAGGATCGGTTTGGCCCCGAGCGATTGGAGCGCGGCCGCCGCCTGCTCGGAGCGGGCCAGGGCCTTGACACGGATTCCTCGTTCAATCAGTTTGCTGACAACTCGCCGGCCGATGTAGCCGGACCCTCCGGTGATAAATGCCGATTTAAACTGCACGTGTCCCTCTATTTCTCTTGCTGACTCCAGAACGCGGAAACCCCCTCTCCAATCGACCGGCTCAACTGTCCGTCTATGGATACGACGAGAATTTCCGGCACATTTTCATTGCTGATCGCCGAGAGAACGATGGATTTGCTGTCGGGCGACCAGAGTCGATGGCTTTGAGCGTACTGGTCAAAAAATGGAATAAACTGGGTAATGATCAGGCGAGGTGGCTGGAAACGAGTCAGATAGCGTACCGCGCGGGTTTCCAGGTCGACGATGCCCAGGGTTAAAAACGGCCGATTCTGCTGCACGGGGCGGCTGCGGCGAAATTTGTTGGTATGGGTCTGCTGGCTGAGATCGGCCAGCGTAAAAAAGGCGATATGGCGGCCGTTTGGCGCCCAAAAAAAGGAGATGACATCCTCATTGACCAGGGTCGCGGCCGACTCCGATCCTTCCTCCCAGAGCAGCAGCGGGCCAAAGAATGAGTTTGCCGAAGCGGGATTGGTGAAGGCCAGCTGAATCGCCTGCGGATTCCAGGCCATCGCCAGCACGCCCTGGTGCGCTGCTTCGTAGGCGATTTCATCCCGGGGTAGATTTTTTATCTGGATCGTTCGTCCCCGTGAGGAAGCCTGCTGGTAGGCGAAATACTGCAGATCGGGGCTGACGGCAGGCGCCTGAAATATCCCATTTTTGCCGAGACCGGTCGAAGTCTCCTGCCCATCGAGATCGAGAAAAGAAAGCCGGTCAGATCCGGCGTGGATCAGGGCCTGGCGATTATTGGGCAGCCACTGCCAGTAAAACGGCTGCCCGGTCGTCAAAATTTCCCCTTTGGTCGATCCGTCGGCCGGCACCAGATGAAAAGCCAGCCCCTCGTCACTGCGGGCAATAAAGCTGACAAACCGGCCATCTGGAGTCCAGTAGAGATAGATCGGGGCGTTTTCGGCGTGACTGTAGATTTCGAGCCCTTCGCTGTCATCCGAATCTTCGAAAATGTAGATCCCGGCCTGGCTGCGGTTCGACCCGATAACGGCGATTGACTGTGAAACCGGGGACCAGGCCGGAAACTGGAACACGGTACTCCCCTGGCTCAAGACACGCTGGTCGCGTCCTTCCGGGTCCATCGTCGCCAGCTGCCCATTCTGGTTGATAAATGCGATGCGACCGGTCGGACGTGGATCTTCCTTTGTGGCTGGCGGGTCAGGCTCCGGTTCTTCCTGGGATTCAATCAGATCATCGTCTGGTTCCGGTAAAGGCGTGGTTTCGATCGCCTCTTCCCCGGTGGGCGCTGCCTGATCTTCAATAGGGGAGGATGGCGAGGTTGGGGCTTCAACGCAGGCCGCCAACAGCATGACGATGCCGAATAAAAAAAGCAGGGGGATCAGCAAATGTCTGTTGGAACCTGTCATGAAAGCGGTATTAACCAAGATTACTCGATTATGCCTTCAATGCAATAGAACGAGGTAAGCACTAAAAAAAAGTGCGGTGATCGCTGTCACCGCACCAGAGAAGATCCAAATCACTTCCAGGCTGTGAAATTTTTACCGCAACCCCAGCTCCGCTTCGGCCTGGGCACAAAGACTCGCGCCACCGGCAGCCATCCAGGCGTCCAGGGTTTCACTGCTTGGCTTGTTCTCGACCGCCTCCGCATATATTCCAGTCGACCAACGGTAATAACGCCTCGTCTCGTCGACCCAGCTGTCCCAACCGGAGGCTGCCGCTACATGGCCGCCATTGTAACCGGCAAACGCACGCCCGATGTCGCCATTGGTCTGGACAAGCCTGTCGGCTAAATAATTCATTCCACGCAAAGCATTGGTATCGGGATCGAAGGCATTTTCCCCATCGGTGAAGTGGAACGGCATGACCTGGAACAGCCCGGTTGCACCAGCCCTGGAGACGGCTGATGGATCGCCGCACGACTCGATCTGCATGACCGTAGCGACCATGTTCGGGTCGAGGTTGTGGTTGGTCGCCCAGGCTGCAATCTCTTTCCCCCAGTATTGAACGGATGGGGCAAAAAAGGCGGCGATTTCCCCGCTGCCTATCTGAGGGACAATTTCGACCTCTCTCATCTGTGGGTTGCCGGCATCAGCAGCAGGAGCCATTCCCGGCTGCATCTCCGCCTGAGGGAAGGCCCCTTCCGAAAGATTCCAGAGGCCAAACAGAACCAGAAGAAAAGCAACGATCAACACCACACCCAGCATCAAGTAGGTACTCGGGTTTGTGTCTGCCGCTCTTCGGAAATTAGGATCCAGTTGGTACTCGATCTCATCTTCATCCTGGAGAAGGATTTCTTCAGGCCAATTTACCTCCGGGTTCAGATAATACACCTCTTCCAAAGTGAATTCCGGTTCGTAGGTCTCGTAAGGATCGACCCATTCCGCTCCTTCTTGAAAGTGAAGGGGCGCTTCTCCTTCCCAGCGACTGGTCTCGATTTGACCATCACCATTTGCCTGGCGAGCCTCATAACGCCGATCAGTCGGGTATCCCATGCGTATCTGGTCTACACCTGCCAGGGTCCGGTTGGCGAATTTCATCGATTTTCCCACGCGTCTTTCTGTGATTTCAGGCCGATTTAGACGAGCCATGAGATTTTTACCACGTTCTGGTTCTTTTCACGAAGGCAGCTTCACCTGGAGATCCGGTCCGACCGATTTTTTTTTAATCGTGTCCTTTTCCCTGCATGGATCGCCCGCTCCGGTTCGGATAAGCGGACATGATTGGCGGTCGGCGGCGCATCGGTCCCGATTCGGAAACGCCTGGTTCGCGCACCGGACCGGCAGCTGCCGTCACCTGCTCCTGAGCTGGAGCGAATGTGGCACCACCGGCAGGTTTGCCCCCCCCATTAAATCCGACCATGGCGGAAGCCGGTCGCTTGATGCGGCTGCCTGCGGACGGCCGGGGGGCAGCTGGGCGGCGGCTGCTCCCATTCGCGGCCGCACCCGGTCTTGGGCGGGAGACCGGCTGGCGAGCCGGCCGGCTGTTGAACTGCGGGCTGCTGTCAGCGTCACTCTGGGAATCGAGAAACTGCTCGCCGGCGACGGTGAGGGAGCCGATGAAGAGAATGCGGGTCAACCAGACCAGGACGGCCACAAAAATCGGCACAAATTTCAGGAGCTGTTCGCGGCCGAGGACCTCGTTGCCGAGATTGTGATTCAGGAGAGTCAGGGAAACCGCCCACCAGGTCATCACAGCATTCATCGTCGCCCCGAGAAGCCAGGCTCCCATCAGATACCAGACCGATTGGGGCTCATTGCGCCCGCGCTCTGGGGTAAAAAGGCGGGCGAGTCCGGCAAAATCGATGGCACAGAATGCCACGGCCAGAATCGCTGCCCAGCCGATGCCGGCAAAGGTCACATCCCCGAGCAAATTGGTCAGGGCGTAGCGGGTCGTATCGAAATTAAACAGTTCAAAGGCGAAAAGGGCGAGGATTAGAATTCCCCCGATCATGACGTGGCGCGGATCACTCGACCCGAAAATACTTCTAAAAATGTCCATCGCGGACCGCCTCCCGGACCTCATCATCTGACTCCTGGCTGACATGGCGTTCACTCCTTGCCCAAACGGGCGCTTGATTGGGTTGGGCCGCCGCCGGCTGGTGGATTCCGAGAATCGCAACCAGTCGGAATACGGCGAACGGGCATACGGCGCATCGGCTCCCGCTTAACATTTTGAATCAGAAGAACAAGTGTTCTATATTTAAGATTTTAGCTTTTATGTTCTATTTGTCAAGCACGAATATAGAACTAATGTCCTATTATTGGGTTGTGGGCTTTACTCTGGGCTGGATTCTTCGGGGGGTGCCAGGCTCAAATCCCCCGGCTCGGGCCGGGGATCGTTTAATTCAAAATCGGTAAACAGCGGCAGATCGAGCTCGGTAAATGTCACCAAAGTTTCATCCGTCATTGGCTCCTGGGCCACGATGCGGTTCGCCTGGTTTTCAATGACTTTTTCAAACAGATTGCGCGCGTAGCGGCCGTTGCCGAAGGTGCGATCCCGGCGGGCATAGGCCTGGGCCATGTGAACCCGCAGTTTCATCCGGGCCCCCTCCGTCAGTTCGTACCCGCCATCCCGGCAGAATTTTTCAAAAATGAGGGTCAATTCTTCCGGATTGTAGTGCTCGAAATAGAGGTAGCGGTTGAAACGGGAGCGAACGCCCGGATTGGCGTCGAGAAACCGGTGCATCTGGTCCCCATAGCCGGCGATGACCAGGGCGAACTGATCGCGGTAATCCTCCATCCGCTTGAGCAGGGTTTCGATCGCCTCGCGGCCAAAATCCCGGCCGTCGGCCTCACCCGGCATCAGAGCGTAGGCTTCGTCAATAAACAGGATGCCACCCAGCGCTTCCTTGACCTTTTCATCGACCTTCGGTGCGGTCTGGCCGACATATGAGGCGACCAGACCGGCCCGATCAGTTTCGACGACATGCCCTTTTTTGAGGAAACCAAGGGCCATATAGATGCGGCCGATCAGGCGGGCCACACTGGTTTTGCCGGTTCCCGGCGGTCCGGCCAGGACCATGTGCAGGGAAAGCGATGTGGTCTTCATTTCCCGCTCGAGGCGCAGCTTCTGGACTTTCAGCACATTGACCAGCGTTCGAATTTCCTGCTTGATGTTGTTCATGCCGATAAAGGCATCCAGATCGGCCAGAACTTCTTCCAGGGCCTCGGCGGCGCTGGCGGCCGCCTCGGCTTCCTCCTCTGGAGCGGGCACATGCTCCATGACAATACAGCTCGTCACCCGAATTTTTTGTTTGCCGTTGACCACATAACCGAAGCCCCGATTATGCGCCGGAGACGGCTGGTCGAGCTCGTAGACGAGCTCGTTGTTGACAAATAAACGGGCTTTTTGCGGCAGCTGTTCGACCAGCAGTTCATCCGGTCCCTGATTGCGCCGGACGGCGGGGCAGGGCTGCCAGTCGATCTCTGAGGACCAGATGCCATTGACCCGTTTTTTGATCTTGAAATAACCGCTGGCGGCGATTTCCAGTGCCCAGCAGTTCTCCCGATCTTCCCCCCGCCAGATCAGGCCGTATCCGTGGTTGCCCCCGCTTTCGCGCTGGAGAACCGTGTGCACCTTGAAGGCGATGCTGGCCGGCATCTCGATGTCTTTCCAGGCGATCGAATGGCCGTCCTCGACGCGGCGGTCGATGACGTACGTGTAATCACCCGCGCCGAGCATCATGGAAACCTGCCAATCATTGCGGATCGGCCACTCGTTGCGATTGTCCAGGAAGTGATCTTGAAAGAAGGACATGGTGAAAATCGATGGCAGTGGGATCGATTGGCTCAGGTTATCGGCGGCCGATCGTCAATCCAGGCGGCCGGTGATTTGCTCAAAAATCGCGTTGAGTTCCTCATCCGAATAATAATGGATGACGATCTTCCCCCCCTGGCCGCTCCGATTCACGTCGACCCGGGTTCCCAGGGCCTGGCGAAACGAATCCTGCAGGGCGACCAGCTCCGGTGCTTTGCGCTTCGTCGGCCGGGGCGCCGGTTTTTTCTGGTTGAGCATTTTATCGATCAGGGCGGCCGTCTGCCGCACATTCAGGTCTTTGGAAATAATCGAACCCAGCACCCCGAGCTGCTGATCCTCGTTTTCAAGCCGCAGGAGTTCTCGCCCGTGCCGGCCGCTGATCAGGCCGTCGGTCAGCGCCTGCTGCACCCGGGCCGGCAGCCTGAGGAGACGCATGATATTGGTGACCGTCGTTCTCGATTTGCCCACCCGTTCGGCCACCTGCTCCTGGGTCAGGCTGTATTCGTCCACAAGCTGCTGGAAGGCCAGCGCCTCCTCGACGGGGTTTAGATCCGACCGCTGAATATTTTCGATCAGCGCCAGGACCAGCATGTTCTGGGGGGTCGCCTCTTTGACAACCACCGTCACCTCCGCCAGGCCGGCCAGCTGGCTGGCGCGCAGCCGCCGTTCCCCGGCGATCAGGGTGAAGCGGCCCGGCTCCTCTTCGGTGACGATGAGCGGCTGAATGAGCCCGTGCGCTTTTATCGAGGCGGCCAGTTCGGCCAGCTCATCCGGATCGAAGGTCGTTCGCGGCTGGTGAGGATTCGGCCGCACGCTGCCGACGGGGATCGAGCGCAGGGCGCTCCCCTCGACGGCTGTTTCGCCGGCATCGCCGGGTATCAGGGCGCTCAATCCACGACCTAATCCTTTCTTTTTGGACATATGGCTGTATTCCCATCACGGCGCTCTGCCGCGGTGATTCCCAGGTTCGTTTGCCCGGCCGCTTATTCCGGGGTGATCGCCGGGTTTTTATCCCCCCGGATCAATTCAGCGGCCAGATATTTGTACGCCAGTGCCCCGGACGAGTCCGGCGCGTAAAGGCTGATCGGTTCCCCGTAGCTGGGCGCCTCGCTCAGGCGCACGTTGCGGGGAATGATGGCGCGAAAGACTTTACCGGGGAAGTATTTGCGAACCTCGTCGACAACCTGCCGGCTCAGATTAGTCCGGCTGTCGTACATGGTCATGATCAATCCCCGAATCGAGAGGCGCGGGTTGAGGTATTTTTGCACCATCTGCACGGTCTGGGAGAGGAGTGAAAGCCCCTCGAGCGCCAGGTACTCACACTGCACCGGGATGATAACGCTGTCGGCCGCCGTCAGCGCATTGACCGTCAGTAAACTGAGGCTCGGCGGGCAGTCGATGAGTATGTAATCGTAGCGGTCGGCCAGTTCGGCCAGCCCCTCGCGCAGGCGGTACTCGCGGCCGATCGCCTGCACCAGCTCGACCTCCGCCCCGGCCAGCTCAGCGGCCGCCGGCAGAATATCGAGATTCAAGTGGGGATGGGAGATGACGATCTCGCCAACGCTTGCCTGCTGCAGGAGCAGGTCATAGCTATTCAGACGGTCCGGATCCCGCAGCAGTCCCATGCCGGAGGTGGCGTTGGACTGCGGATCCAGGTCGACGATGAGCACCCGGTATTTTTCCGCCAGGTAGGCGCCGAGGCTGATAACGCTGGTCGTTTTGCCGACCCCCCCTTTTTGATTGACCACCGCATAAATCTTCATAACAAAACGTTCCAGAATCGGGTTTCAATGCGGAGTTGGCCGCGCCGTTCAACCAACCGCCTGCTCCCAGGCGATGACCTTGTCCTCCAGACGGGCGCGCGTCACGGAGTGAGCGGCCACCTGGTTGGCAAATTCGGCGGCGTCGATCGGATCACCCTGATTGCGCCACAGGCGCACAAAAAAGGCGGCCGCGAAAATATCGCCGGCCCCGGTGGGCTCCACCAGGTCGATGCGCGGGGCGGCGATCGGCCGGATTTGCCCATCCATAAAAATCGTGCACCCGGCGTAGTTCTGGGTCATGACCAGCAGGGGCGCCCAGCGGATATAGCGGGCAAGCATGGCCTCGTCCAGCAAGTCCTCCTCGCTGATAACCACAGCCCTAGCTCGCCGCAGGAGATATTCCTCGGCGTCGAATTCCACCGCCCGCACCCGGCCATCCCCGTCCGTCCGCCGCATCCACCCCTGCGGGGTCAGGCCGATGAAGCTGTTGGGAAAGTGATTGACGATTAGCGGATCGATTTCGTTGGCGACGGGACCCAGGTGCACGATGCCGGCCTGCTCCCAACCGGCCGGAACATGGCCGGCGATCAGGTCAACCGCCCGGCCGCGCAGCCACTGGGAACGCTGATTTCCCTGGTAGACATTTTCAAAAATCGTGTCTTCGGCGGCCGGCACGACCGCCAGATCGATGCCGGTGAACAGATCACCCAGGTCGTAGTCTGGCCGCGTGCTGGTCAGAACGGCCGTCCGGCAGCCCAGTGCGTGCGCCATTCGACTCGAATAGGTCGCCGTTCCCCCGGCCTGGGTGCCGCCGGGTATGCGGTCTCGCGTGACGTGTCCGATGACCAGATAATCGATTCCTGCTGCTAGCAAATGCTGTTCGCCTCCTGCCAGCCAACATTCTACCGTAGACCGGAGATTTCAGACAAGCAAAGGGAGAAGCCGGCCGGCCGACCAATCCGGCGGGACCATCTCCTGTCTGCGGCCAATTACAAAAACGTGGATTCCGTGGTGCGAGGGGATTTATCGCTGCTCATTGAAAAATCGCACGGCGCGATCGATCAGGAGCGTTTCGGCTGGTCCATAAAAATTGTGCGGATAATTCTTGTATTCAAAACAGGCGACCGGATGCCGGCGGGCGGTCAGCTCGGCGCAGAGCTCGGCCGACCATTCGGGTGGGACGATTTCGTCGCCGGTTCCGTGGTGGACCGCGACCGGAGCGATCCAGCGATCGATAAAATTGAGCGGCGATACGGCCGCCAGCACCGTTTCGGGCGCGAAGACTTCTTTGCCCCAGTGGCGCTCGCCGGCCCACTCTCGGATCCTTTCGTAGTTGCGCCGTTCATCCCCGCTCATCGAGGCATAGAGAACAGCCGCCTGGATCCACTCCGGCCGCACCGTCATCACCCGCTGGGCGATCCCACCGCCCATACTGTGGCCAAACAGGAACAGGCGGTCACTGTCAACCCGACGCAGCGGGTCGTCAGGATCCACGCTGCCGCTCCGAATGAAACTCACCAGATTTAACACATCGACGGCATAGTCGACGCGAAACGTATTGTAAGGGGGTTCGTCCCCATCCGGTGGATGGTGCCGATAATTGGGATGGAAGACCATGAAACCAGCCCGGGCCAGGGCATCGGCGTAGGTCGCGGTATAAGCCAACAGATCATACTCAGACGGATTGACATAACCATGCAAGACGAGTACCACCGGCAGCGCATCCCCTTCGTGGGGGACATTGAGAAAACCTCCGACGACCTCCCCATCGCTGTCGTACCTGAATTCGTACCGCATGAAGGGGCCGGCATTCTCCATCGTCCGGATCGTCGACAGATCGCCCCGGCCGTAGCTCCGCAGTGTCAGAGCTTCGATCGTGCGTCCCTGGTAGTCCGGGTCGTCCGCCGGGTAGGTCGGCGTGATGTCACTCGGGCCAGGGAGCCGGGTCGGCGGGATGCTGGTGGGCATCAGCGGTGGAGCAGCCGGATCTCGCGTGGTGACCGGCGCCGGCGGCGTCATCGTGGGGCGCGGTGTGTTGGTAGCCGGCAGGGGTGTGAATTCACGGACGATCGAGGTCGCAGCCGGCGCCGATTCCCCCCCAGCCACCGGATTGACGACGGCGATCTCCGCCCGGGTCGGCAGGAACGGGGTGGCCGGAATCGACTCCCCGGTCGCCACCGGCGTGCAGGCCACCAGGAGCCCCAGACTCCACAGCAGCCATCGCTTTTCCCAAACCATGGCGTTCAGTATACTTTGTGGTCCGAGGCCCCCACAACGGTACGGTGGTCTGGGGGCCGGTCCGCCGAACCCCGGAAAAGCATCCCGACACTCACCCCTCGGAGCCTGTTGAGGTGTTCATGAACCTGGTGACCCTGGAGAAAGTTAGCAAGCAGTACGGCGAGCGGCTCCTGCTCGATACCGTCGATCTGCTGATCAACAGCGGGGAGCGGATCGCCCTGCTCGGCCGCAACGGCAGCGGCAAAACCACCCTGCTTCGCCTGATCGCCGGCGAGGAGAACCCGGATGCCGGCCGGCTGACGATCTGGGGTAAGGTGCGGGTGCGCTACCTGCCGCAGGACCCCTACCTGAACCCGGATCTCACCGTCCTGGAAACGGTTTTTTCGGGTGAGGCCCCCCACCTGCAGCGGCTGCGGGACTACGAGCAGGCGGTGGGTCGTCTGGCGCAGCGGCCGGGCGATCCGGCACTGCAGGCCCGGCTGCACGACCTGACGGCCGAGATGGACCGGACGGGCGGCTGGGCGGCCGAAGCCTCCGCCAAGGCGATTTTGACCCGCCTGGGCATCACCGATTTCCAGCAGAAAGCCGGCACCCTCAGCGGAGGACAGGCCCGGCGATTGGCCCTGGCCCAGGCTTTGATCGACCCGGGCGACCTGCTGATTCTCGACGAGCCGACCAATCACATCGACGCGGAAACGGTCGCCTGGCTGGAACAGGTCCTGATCGACAGCGCCCCGGCCGTAATCATGGTCACGCACGACCGCTATTTCCTCGAAAACGTGGCTACGCGGATCGTCGAGCTCGACCGCCGCAAGCTGATCAGCTATGCCGGAAATTACAGCCGCTATCTGGAGGGGCGCACCGCCCGCGAAGAGCAGCTCCAGGCGGCCGAAGAAAAACGAGCGGCCTGGCTGCGGCGGGAGCTGGACTGGCTCCGGCGCGGGGCCCAGGCCCGCTCGACGCAGCAAACAGCCCGCAAACCGCGCGTGGAAGAACTGCTGACGCTCAAATACGACAGCGGCAGCGAACGGGTGGCGCTCTCCCTGGCCTCCCGCCG
>JBFFZG010000126.1:0-13054 GCA_041568735.1 Promineifilaceae bacterium (SeqCode) | reverse complement strand
GCCCCCCGACCCCCATGCCAGCAGACCAATCCGATCCAGAATTCCTCATCATCGGCCGGGTTGCCCGGCCCCACGGCGTGCGCGGCGAGCTGCGGGTCGATCTCATGACCGACGACCCGGCCCGCTTCGGCCGGCACGCGGAGCTCTACTTGAGCCGGCGTGAGATAGACCAGCCGGTTCCCTATGCGCTCGAATCGGTCCGGTTTCACCAGAAATTTGTCCTGGTCAAACTGGCCGGCATCGACGATCGGGAGGCGGCCGACCGCCTGCGCACGCACCTGATTCGCATCCCATTCCGGGAAACCGAGCCGCTGGCCGATGGCGAGTTCTATCTCTTCCAGCTGCTCGGCATGGCCGTCGTCACGGACGAAGGCGAGCCGCTCGGCCAGGTCAGCGAAATCATTCAGACCGGGGCCAATGACGTCTTTGTCGTCGACGGCGGGCCGGCCGGGGAGATCCTGCTGCCCGACACCGAGGAAGTCGTTCTGGCGATCGACCGGGAGCAGCGCCAGATCACCGTTCACCTGATCGAAGGGCTGCGTCCCTGACGCCTCGCGATAACTTTCAACTTTGTTCAATCCTTGCCGAATGGCGGCCCCGGACTTGACAGGGGTCCGGCCGGTCGGTATGTTGAAGATCATGTCTGCTGGTGAAGGAGCCCACAAATTCTGGCTGGCCTTTAATCTGGTCGACGGCATCGGCACGGTAAAACTGCAGGCCCTGCTCACCTATTTCGGGTCGATCGAGGCGGCCTGGCAGGCCTCGCCTCGGCAGCTGCAGAAGCTCGGATTCGATCGCCGCACGACGGCCGCTTTTCTCGAGACACGCGGCCGGCTCGATCTCGACGCGGAGCTGGCCAGCGTCCGGGACGCCGGCGTGACGCTCCTTCCCCTGGACAGCCCCCGGTATCCTCCTTATTTAAAAGAAGTGCCGGCGCCGCCGCCGCTCCTCTATCTGCGGGGCAGCTTCATTCCCGAGGATCAAATCGCCCTGGCTGTCGTGGGAACCCGGCGCCTCTCGAGCTACGGCCGGCAGATGGCGCGCGAACTGACGGCCGGGCTCGTCCGCCAGGGAATCACGATCGTCAGCGGGCTGGCCCGCGGCATCGACACGATCGCCCACCGGACCGCCCTCGAAATGGGCGGCCGGACGATCGCCGTACTCGGCTCCGGGGTCGACCAGGTCTATCCGCCGGAGAACCGGCCGCTGCTCGAGCAGATCCTGGCCTTCAACCAGGGAGCGGTCCTCAGCGAATACCCGGTCGGCACCCGTCCTCAAGCCAGGAATTTTCCACCACGCAACCGGCTCATCAGCGGCCTCTCGCTCGGCACCCTGGTCATCGAAGGGGACATCCGCAGCGGAGCGATGATCACCGCCCGGTTCGCCCTCGAGCAAAACCGGGATGTCTTTGCCGTTCCCGGCAATGTCACCAGTCCGGCCAGCCAGGGACCCAATGCCTTGATCCGCGAGGGTGCCGCGCTGGTCACCTGCGTCGAGGACATTCTGGAATCGCTCAACCTGGACCATGTGGTCGAACAAAAAGCGGTCCAGCTGGCCCTGCCGGATTCGGCCGAAGAAGCGGCCCTCCTGCCCCATCTTTCTCGCAGCCCGCAGCATATAGACCAAATTTCCCGGGCGGCCAATTTGCCGAGCGCCCTGGTCAGCAGTACACTGGCCATTCTGGAGTTAAAAGGCGTGGTGCAGCATGTCGGGGGCATGAAGTATGCGCTGGACGGCTGATCCCGCGCTCGTGCCCCGCTATCGCGCACCCTGGCTTCATCCCAAATCATATTTGTATCCATGAGGTTTATTTCATGAAAATTGTCATCTTTGCCGGCGGTTTCGGCCGTCGTCTATGGCCCATCAGCCTGTCGAGCTCACCCAAGCAGTTTGAACCGATTCTGGGGGATCGCTCGACGATCCAGCTGGCGGTCGACCGCGTTTGGGAGCAGTACGGCGCGGAAAATATCTTTATCTCCACCAATGAGCGCTATGCCGATATCATCCGCCGCCAGCTGCCGATGATTCCCGAGGAAAACGTGATCGGCGAGCCGACCCGGCGGGACCTGGCGGCTGCCGTCGGACTGGCCATGACCCACCTGGCCCACCACGGCCAGGCGGATGAACCGGTCGCGATTTTGTGGGGTGACAATTACATGAAGGATGTGGAGACCTTCCGCGGCGTTCTCAAGACGGCCGAGCAGATCGTGGCCGGCGGGCAGGCCGAAATCGTATTCATGGGAGAAACACCCCGTTTCGCCAATGCCAACCTCGGCTGGATCCGGCTGGGCGCGGAGCGCGGGGTGATCGACGGCCGGCCGTACTACGATTTCGGCGGGCTGACCTACCGCCCCCCCCAGGCCGAATGCGAGGCGATGTTCGCCGCCGGCGACTGTGTCTGGAACACCGGGTACTTCGTGACCCGCATCGGCTATGTCCAGCAGGCCTATGAACGCCATATGCCCGCCATGTGGCACGATCTGGCCCGTATCGGTGCGGCCATCGGCCAGGAGGCATATGAGGCGGCCCTGGCGGCCGTCTACCCGACGCTCGAATCGATCAGTTTTGACGATGCCATCCTGACCCACCTCGACCCCGCAGACGCCTGCGTCCTCTACGCGCCCATGGGATGGAGCGATCCCGGCACCCTCTACGCGCTCAAGGAATCGATCAATCCCGACCCGCAGGCCAATGTCACCCGCGGACGCGTAATTGATAGCGAATCATCAGATTCCTTGATATACAATTACGAACCCGACAAACTGGTAATGGCGGTCGGCCTGGATGGCATGATCGTCGTCAACACTCCCCAGGCGGTTCTCGTCGTCCACAAAAGTCACATTCGCCAGGTCAAAGATCTCGTCGAGGGGTTTAAAGGAACCGATCTGGAAAAATTCGGGTAGAATGGGCTGGTTCGTGTCCGGCTGATGGAAACGAACCGTCACCGGCGGCCGGTTGTCCGCGATTTCCGATCGGACCCGTGCTCCGGCGCAGCCACCCAGGTACCAGCAAATGAACACTTATGGCTAAAGAACTTCAATTAGAGGCTTACTGCCTCAAATGCAAAGAAAAACGGATCATGGTCGACCCCCAACCGGAATGGGCCTCGAACGGCACCCCGGCCACCCGCGGGAGCTGCCCGGTTTGCGGCACGACCATGTACAAGCGGGGGATGACCCCTCTCCATGAAAACCTGCCGAAGCCGGAGATCACCGCCACCCGCCGCAAAAAAAGCGGCAGCCGCAAAAAAAAGAGCAAAGCCTCGGCCAAAAAGGACAACGGACAGAAGAGCGTCTCCCGCCGGGGCACTCTGGTTATCGTCGAATCGCCAGCCAAAGCCAAGACGATCGGCAAATACCTGGGGCGCGGCTTTACGGTCAAATCGAGCATCGGTCACGTGCGCGATCTGCTGAAATCCCGCCTGAGCGTCGACATCGACAACAACTACGAGCCGGAATACCGGGTGCCCAACGAAAAACGGCCCCTGATCAAGGAGCTGAAAGCGGCGGCGGCCAAAGCGAAGGAAATTTACCTGGCGACCGACCCCGATCGAGAAGGGGAAGCGATCGCCTGGCACGTTATGGAATCGGCCGAAATGGAGCCGGAGCGCACCCGGCGGGTCGTTTTCCAGGAAATCACCAAACCGGCCGTGCAGGCCGCCTTCGAGCACCCGCGGGAGATCGACATGCAGCGAGTCGACGCCCAGCAGGCGCGCCGCATCCTCGACCGGCTGGTCGGGTATAAGCTGAGTCCCCTGCTCTGGCGCAAGGTCCGGGGCAACCTCTCCGCCGGCCGGGTGCAGTCGGTCGCCGTCCGGCTCGTCGTCGAGCGAGAACGGGAGATCGAGGCTTTTGAAACCGAGGAATACTGGACGGTCGATGCCAGCCTCAGCCAGCAGATTTACGCCGGGGAAAAAGCGCGCCCTGCGTTTAAGGCCCGCTGGGTTCGCTACCAGGGGGAAGAGCCCACGCTCAAGAGCGAAGCGGATGTGCGGCCGCACATCGGCCGTCTGGAAAAGGCCCACTGGCAGATCGACCGGGTGCAGATCGGCACCCGCCAGCGCCGGCCGGCCGCCCCCTTCACCACCAGCACCCTGCAGCAGGAGGCCTCGCGCAAATTAAAATTCGGCACCAGCAAGACGATGCGCGTCGCCCAGCAGCTCTACGAAGGGGTTGACATCGGCGGCGAAGGGACGACCGGGCTGATCACCTACATGCGCACCGATAGTGTGACCGTCTCGCGGGAAGCGCAGGCGGCCGCCCGCGAGTACCTGGTGGGGAGCTACGGCCGGGATTACGTGCCGGATCAGCCGCCGGTCTACAAAACCCGCTCGAAGACGGCCCAGGAAGCCCATGAGGCGATCCGCCCGACCGCGGCCGGGCGCGAACCGGCATCCGTGAAAAAATTCCTGTCGCGGGACCAATACCGGCTCTATGAGCTGATCTGGCTTCGCTTTATGGCCAGCCAGATGGCATCGGCCGTCTACGACACCGTGCGCGCCGATATTTTCGCCGGCGAGGCGTCGGTGCCGCCGGCTGAGCGTCCCTACCAGTTCCGCGCCTCCGGTTCGACCCTGCGCTTCCCTGGCTTCCTGGCCATCTACGAGGAAACCTCGCCCACCGACCGGCCAGATGACGGGGAAAACCAGGTCCCCTCCGATCTCCAGGAAGGGGAGGTGGTCGATCTGCTCGAACTGCTGCCGGAGCAGCATTTCACCCAGCCCCCACCCCGTTTCAGCGAGGCCAGCCTCGTCAAGGCGATGGAGGAAAACGGCATCGGCCGCCCCAGCACCTACGCCTCGATCATCTCGACCATCCAGCAGCGGGGTTACGTCGATCGGGACAACGGCCGGCTGGCGCCGACGGAAACCGGCCGAGTCGTCAACGACATCCTGGTCGAATATTTCCCCGATGTCCTGTCAGTCGATTTCACCGCCCGGCTGGAAGACGAGCTCGACACGATCGCCCAGGGAGATCGGGAATGGGTGCCGGTCATCGACGGCTTTTACCGCAACTTCGAAAAACGGCTGAACGTGGCCGATAAGGCGATCCCCAAAGTCGACCTGAAAGCGGAGCCGGAGCTCGTCGGCCGGACCTGCCCGACCTGTGAAATCGGCGATCTGGTCTACCGGGAAGGGCGCTACGGCCGCTTTATCGGCTGCAGCCGCTTCCCCCAGTGCCGCCACACCGAGCAGATCCTCGTCAAAACCGGCGTTACCTGCACCAACGGCGGCGAGCTGATCGAAAAGAAGACCCGGCGAGGGCGAACATTCTACAGCTGCACCCGCTACCCGGACTGTGAATTTACCAGCTGGAAGCTGCCGGTGGCGGCCGACAATGAAGGGATCTGGATTCAGGTCGCCAAAAACAAAAAAGAGTGCGTGGCCTGCGGCCTGAAAGAGAACGTCGGTGAGCCGGTGGAGCCCGGCCGGAACGGCCGTTCGTAGCCCCGCCGCGGCCCGGCCGCCGGTTGGCAGCGGCCGGGGGAGTTGGTATAATTTCGCCCGTCAATCGCCACCCTAGCTCAACGGCAGAGCAACCGCTTCGTAAGCGGTAGGTTAAGGGTTCAAATCCCTTGGGTGGCTCTTTCCAGAGGCCTCGAAATTCCTTTCGAGGCCTTTTTCATAAGGGCCGGCCGGCGCCGGGGACAGGCTGTCATGAGTGAAACCAATCGACGGAAACCGATCGTTTTTGGTGTGGCCGGCGGGACCGGTTCCGGGAAAACCACGGTAGCCCGGCAGATCCTCGACATGGTCGGGGCGGAACGGGTCGCCTACCTCGCCCACGACGCCTACTATCGAGACTTCCCCGACCTGACCGCCGAAGAGCGCCGCCGGGTCAATTTCGACCACCCCGATTCGCTCGAAACCGACCTGATGGCCGCCCACGTGCGTGAGCTGCTGGCCGGCCGGCCGATCGATCTTCCCCTCTACGATTTCACCGACTTCCGCCGCCGGGTCGAGACCACCCCGGTACAGCCCAGCCCGATCATCCTGGTTGAAGGCATCCTCATTTTCACCGATCCCGACCTGCGCGCCCTCATGGACATCAAGATCTTTGTCGATACCGACGCCGACGTCCGCTTCATTCGCCGGCTGACCCGGGATATCGAGGACCGGGGCCGCACGATGGAGGCGGTCATTACCCAGTACCTGGAGACGGTCCGGCCGATGCATCTCGAATTTGTGGAGCCCAGCAAGCGCTACGCCGACGTCATAATTCCGGTCGGCGGCCGCAACCAGGTCGGCATCAACATGGTGGTCTCCCTGCTCCGGGAGCTGCTCGACCGGGAATGATCCCCCCGCCGGGCAGGCAGCCCCTTTCCCCCTAGTCAGCCGGCCGCTACCCCGAACGGCCGTTCAAAGCTTGTTTCACCGGCGTGACCCGCTCCACTACCCGGCCCGGGCCGGCACCGCTGAGCGCCGGCGCCAGAAAAGGATCCCGCCGGCCAGCAGGAGGAGCACGACGATCAGCGCGATGAGATTGTGGGCGATGGCCGATACGATGATGGTCACCAGGGAGAAGAAAAAGGCGATCAGCAGCGTCAGGAGGGCGATGAGGAAATTTCCCGCCCGGCCGACCAGGGGAATGAAATCGAGCAGGGTGCGCACCGGCCCCAGCAGGAACAGCAGGCCGATCCACATCATGAGGAAGCCGCCGCCCCGCGTCAGCCAGAGGCCAATGAGGTATTCGGTCCGCATGGCCGCCAGCGCGCCGTCGAAATCGGTGGCGTAGGCCCGGTAGAGGAGTGTTTCACCGTCGTCATGGCGGTAGAGAACCACCCGGCCGGCTTCCTGCCGCCCGAAGACCGTACCCGGACTGTTGGCCGGACAGGCCTCATAGGATAGACGAATATCGCCGATTTCCGGATTGGCCAGGGTTCCCTTTCCCAGAAAGATGTAGCCGTCGACGACCGGCCGGTTATCGACGGTCAGGGCCGTGGTCAGAGAGAGCCTGGGCGGGTCCATGAAAAATATCGCCCCGGCGTCGAGCGGGTAATCCCCGACCCAGGCCTCCGCTACCCGGTAGTGCATCCCCTGCACGGCCATCGGCGGGTTGGTGTGGCCGGCCGGCTGGTTGAACCGGCTGCTGTCCTCCGGGTCGGTCGTCCAGATCTTCCGGTAGGTATAGGTGGTCGAATCGTCATCGTCTTCTTCTTCCTCGTCCCAGGCGTACATTTCCGCGACCCGGATCAATTCCATGTAATCCCCTCGCCGCAGATAAGGGGGATCTCCCAGGGTTTCGCTTCCACGCATCACCCCGGAAACGGCGACCAGCGCTCCGTCCCGGGCCGGATCGATCACGCCGGCCGGCACCCGCTCGGCTTCCCGGCCGATTTTGGATAAATCGACCCGCCCTTCGTTGATCCACAGCACCACAAACGAACCGAGAAAGAGGGCCACCCCGATGAGCATGCCGAAAATCGAATTAAAAAAGCGCTGAAGTGGGCCGCCCTTACCCTTTTTTGCCATGAAGACCTCCGTGTCTGGCAGCTGCCTTCTACCAGCGCTGTCCCCGGAACGGGCCGATTCGCGGCATTCGATCCGGAGGTGTGCAGGTGATCGCCAGGCGATCCCCGTTGCAAAACAGCGCCCAAGGCAGAAAAAAACCGGGATATAGATCTATTGGTGCAATCTGCCCGTACTCTATTTTAGCATGCGTCCGGTCAACACGACCGCTGGATTTTCCAAAACCTCTGCAGAGCTGTACACACCCAAACCCACATCGCCCGGGGCTGATTCGCCGGCTTTTTCCGCTCCCGCACCGACTGCGGCGGCGGATGGCGGCCGCCCCAAACAAGGAGACAGAACGTGAAAAGAGTCTATTTATTCCTCGTCCTGGTGCTGCTGGCTCTCTCGGCCACGGCCGCGGCCGCCACTTCCGGCGCGCGCCATTTTATCGTCGATCTCGAACCGCTGAACGGCTCCGGGGTGGATGGCACGGTCCACTTAACGCTGGAAGGCGGGGTGCTGACTGTCCGTCTGGAAGCGACCGGCCTCGAAGCCAACCGGCCGCATCCCCAGCACATCCACGGGCACATGAAGCCGGTCACGAATGACAATGGGAATGCGACCTGCCCCACTCCGGCCGCCGACGCTGATGGGGACGACCTGGTTTCAGTCGGCGAGGGGCTGCCGAACTACGGTCCGGTCCTGATCCCGCTGCCCACCTCGACCACCGCGGATGGGAACCTGGCGTACACGGCGACTTTCACCGACCTGAGCGCCATCCAGCCGGCCAATACTCTGCAAAATCGGGCGATTGTCCTGCATGGCATGTCGGTCAACGGGGTGTACATCGGCTCTCTGCCGGTCGCCTGCGGCCAGATTCGGCCGGCGCCCAACAACTAGACGGCCGCCCTTTACTCCACGCGCTGCCCAGGATCCCCTCTCCCATGAGGGGATCTTGCTGTTTACAGGCCGGCCCTGACATTCGTGCCCGGGACCGGTCATTTTCCGGGCGGAGCTTCCCCCATCATGCGCGATTTCAGACGCAGGCCAATTTCGCGGCCGATTACCGAAGCGAGAAAGGCGACGATCAGGGCCGGCCAGACGCGCGTCGTCTCGGGCGTGCTTCCCAGCAGGTTAATTTCTATCCAGTAGCCCAGCCAGAGGCCGCCGAGAAACCCGGCAAACGACAGACCATAGACCAGTGCGGACAATAATAATTTCATCGTTACCCCTTCAAAGCCATCGCTCTTTCCCGGCATTATAAGAGATTGGCGGTGTGTGCGACCAGCCAGAACCGGCCAAAAGCCAGGGGACGACCGGAGCGGTCAATTGGGGGCTTGACATTCCAGCGGCTGGATCGTTTAAAATCTAAACGACCGGCCGCACGGAAACGGCCGCGCCATCTCCGGGCACTCTGACCGAAAAGTAAACGAGATGAACCCAAGACAAAAACCATCCCTGCCCCTCCCCTATCTCGTGCTGGTCCTCGTCGTCCTGGCCGCGTCTCTCGGCGGGTACGGCTTTTATCTGATTTATCCCCGGTTCGCCCTGCCTGATCCGGCGGAATTCAGCCTGCTGCTCCTGGCGCTGATGGCCGGCCTGGCGTCGTTGTTTTCCCCCTGCTCTTTTCCCCTGCTCCTCACCATTCTATCCAGGGAAGCCGAGGAGAAGTCGGGTCGCGGACTGAGGAAAGCGGCCCTGGCCTTCACGACCGGTACCTCCCTCTTCCTCCTCCTGCTGGGTGGAGCGGTCGCCCTGGGAGCCGGGGAGCTCATCGCCGGCGTGACCTTTACCAGCACGGCCGGCCGCCTCCTGCGCACAGTTGTCGGCCTGACCCTGGCCGGCTTTGGCTGGTGGCAGATCCGCGGCCGCTCCCTCAGTTTTCCCTGGGTCAACCGGCTGCTCCAGCCGCTCTGGGAGGCCCAGATCCGCCTGAAACGGCGGCAGTCTGGCATCGGCTTCGGCCTCTACGGCTTCGGCTACATCCTGGCCGGCTTCGGCTGAACGGGGCCGATTCTGGCCGGTCTGGCCTTATTCGCCCTCGCCAACGGCCGCGCCCCGGCCGCCCTGCTGGCCTTCACCACGGCCGCCCTGACGATCGCCCTCGTCATGGCCGTCCTGGTCGCCCTGATCGGCCTGGCTCAAAGGCGAACCGTCAGCGCGATGCGCGATCGTTCGCGGAGCGTGCGAACCGGCGGCGGGGTCATCCTGATCGTGGTCGGCCTCTGGCTGCTGGCGCTGGCGATCTGGGCGGAGCCTTTTGCCCGTTTCTTCCCCGTTTGAAAACCATCCCGTTCGCTGGTTCGATCGCATTCCCCCGCTCCTCTAATTCCATCCCCGCCTCCCCCTGCCGGATAACCCCGGCCGCGTCCCCCTGAGAAAGATTAAACTAATGGAAAATTGATGACCGGATTAAATAATTCTGGGATAATTCTGGATGAGGATCCCGGCCTGCTTTTCCCCTCGACGGAATTCCCCTGGCTTCTGGCGTGCTGCCTTGACCCCGGCTCGCCAATCAGTGGGTGCTCCGGTCTGGAGATCAGCAGGCAGAATTCAATTTCGGGAGAAAGCGGTTGAATGGTAGCCCCTGATCCCGTGGGTTGAACCGAAATTCCAAATCTTCCATCGATTGATCTCTCAAGCAAGGAAGCGCGCTCATCGACTGGCATTTTTTATTCCAAACATTCGGCTACCCCCTGGTCGCCCTGGGGATCGGGCTGGAGAGCATGGGTATTCCCGCGCCCGGCGAAACCATCCTGCTCCTGGCGGCCGCGGCCGCCGCGACCGGCATCGGGAATATTTACCTGGTGATCGGCTTTGCCGCCTTCGGGGCGATTCTCGGCGATAACGTGGCCTATTTTCTCGGCAAGAAGTACGGGCGGTCCGTCCTCAGCCGGATCACGCACCTGAATGAGGAAAAACTGGCCCACAGCGAGGCCTTTTTCGAGCGCCACGGGGCCAAGACGATTTTCATCGCCCGCTTCATCCCCATCGTGCGCATGGTCGCCGCTTACCTGGCCGGCATCAACCGGATGAAACCGTCGATTTTCATGTCCTACAACATCGCCGGGGGTATCACCTGGGCGGTGGTCATGGGGAGTCTCGGCTATTTCTTCGGCAAAAACCTGCATATCCTGGAAGAGTGGCTGCGCCGGATCGGCGGCATCGTGGTCGCGATTTTCCTGCTCGGCCTCCTGCTCTTCTGGCTGAACCGCCGCTGGCAGCAAAATGAAGAGCAGTTTCGGATGGGGCGGGTGGGCACCCTCGTGGTCATGTTTCAAAGTATGTGGCGCTGGGTGGCCAGCCGCGGCCGGCGCGGGCTCATCCTCTACGGCCTCCTGCTGCTCCTCAGCGGCTGGGCGGTGGGCGTCCTCATCGACGATTTTGTCGATCGGGATCCCGATCTCTTCCAGCGGGACATGATTGTGACGGTCTGGCTGCAGGCCGGCGTGCGGGATGTCCCGGCCTGGGTCGAAACCGTCTCCTGGCTGGGTGATTTTCGCTTCCTGGCCCTGGTCACTGCACTCACAGCCGTCTGGCAGTGGCGCCGGCAAAATCGGGGAATCGCCGGCCTGACGCTCCTGAGCTTCGCCGGGCTGCTGGCCCTTGGCTGGGGGCTGCAGCTCTGGTTTCAGCGGCCGCTGCCGCTGGCCCTGGAACCGGCCTGGCTCGTCGTCCCTTATTCATTTCCCAACCTGACCAGCATGCTCAGCGTCACCACCTACGGCTGGCTCGTCGCCCTCTGGAACGCCGACCGGCCGCTGGCCAGCTGGATCAACACCGGCACCCTGGCCACCTTCCTGGTCCTGAGCATCGCCTTCATCGATCTCTTCCTGGGCCAGGGCTTTTTCACCGATGTCCTCGTCGGGCTTGGGCTCGGCTTTTTATGGCTCGGTCTCCCCTACTCTCTTCTCTATTGGGCTACCCCCGTAGTCGAAGCTCCCGCGGCCGTGCGCCGCTGAACGGGGCCGGAGCTGCTCCACGGGCTTATTCGAGCAGTTCGATCACCCGGTCGACGGCGCGCAGTTCGCCGGCGCGAATGATGGCCACCGCGGCCCGGCTCAGAGGGCCCGGGGTGAGCAGCCCGCGGGCCAGCAGGGCCACCCGGCCGTCCAGCGCCTCGATCGCGGCCGCCCGCTCCGCTCCCGAAAGGGGCGCCAGCCTTTCCGCGACGAGCCAGGCATGACCGCGGGTGATCTCCAGGCCGAAATTGGCCAGTTTTTCATCTCTATCCCGAGCCAGAAAGTCGATCAGCTTCAGCAGCGGCCAGACCCCGGCCAGCGCCTTCTGCACGTCGTCGACCCGCGCCCCCAGAATCCCGTTGATCCGGTCAAAATCCCCTCTTAAAGCCGGCAGGCCGCCGGGTGGCGCGGTTTCAACCGCAGCAATGCCCAGATCCATATCGATATGGGCGCTCATCCCGACCAGCAGGTGCTGCAGGACGATCGGCTGCCACCTGGCGGCGGACGTGAAAGCCAGCGTCCACACCTGTGAAGCCGGCCGGCCGGAAAAGAAGGCCTCGAACGCCCCCAGGTACCGGTTGGCAAAGATGACGTCGAGCCGCTCCATCCGCTCCCCATCCTCGAAAAACCCTTCCCGAATTCCCGCCCGAACCTGCCTCGTCACCTGGCGGTAGAGGGCGGCAAAATAGCCCGTCCGGCTGCGCGCGGCCTTGGCCCAGGCGACGATCCGGTCGAGCGAGGCGATCACTTCGTCAATGCTGCTGGCCGTGAGATTCTGGGGAGGGCTTGGGATCATCGGGGTATTCCTGCTGCAGCGTACATGGTTCTGGACAGTTGCCGGCGGCAGTGGAGGGTTCGTGCGTCTCTCCCGGGTCCCGTCCGCTGCCGCCTGGCGCTAATTTTTCACAAAAGTTCCCACTTGACAAACTAATGATATTAGTTTATAAATTAATTATGTTAGTTTAGGAGGTCGAAATCCATGAAAATCCAGCAGCACGGTCCCCATCTCTGGCAGTTAACCTGGCTGACCGCCTTCAACTGCTTTCTCGTCCAGGAGGCAGACGGGCTGACGCTGATCGACGCCGGTCTGCCCAACTCAATCGGGGGGATTCTCAAAACCGCCCGGAAAATCGGCCAGCCCATCACCCGGGTCGCCCTGACCCACGCCCATGGGGATCATGTCGGCTCCCTCGATCAGATTTACGTCCGGCTGCCCGAAGTGGAGCTGGCCATGAGCCCGCGCACGGCCGCCATTTTAAGGGGTGAAATGGACCTGCTGCCCGACGAGCCGCAGGCGCCGCTGAAGGGAAGCTTCATGCGCCGCCAGGCCAAACCCGGCCGGCTCCTCATTGCCGGCGAAAAGTTCGGATCGCTGCGGGTTCTGGCCGCCCCGGGCCATTCCCCCGACCAGGTCGCCTATTTCGACGAGCGGGACGGCACCCTGATCGCCGGCGACGCCTGGCAGACGATAGGGGGGCTGGCCGTGGCCGGCGTGCGCCGCTGGCTGTTCCCTTTCCCCGCCGCGGCCACCTGGCACCTGCCGACCGCCGTGGCCACCGCCCGGGCGCTCCGGGACGCGAACCCCGGCCGGCTCGCCGTCGGACATGGGGCTGTACTGGAAAAACCGGGGCCGGGGGGGGGG
>JBFFZG010000125.1:0-13058 GCA_041568735.1 Promineifilaceae bacterium (SeqCode) | reverse complement strand
ATCCGCTTCCTCCCCCCCCTGAATATCACCGACGCCCAGCTCGACGAGGCGATGGGGATTGTGGCGCAGGTGATGGGGGAAGTGGAAACTAAAAAGTGAACCGTAAACTGTGAGCAGTGTTCAGTACACTATAAGCATTGAACAAAGAGCTGCAGGCAGTGGGCAGCAAGCAGGGGATTGTGAGACAGCGAACGGAGGGTTTGAATTGGTTTTTTGATCTTTAATATTTAGGATATTTGAAAACAAGGAGTTTACACATGAGTGGTTTACCACATGCAGAAAGTTTTCGTGATTTGATTGTTTATCAAAAAGCGAGATCGTTGGCTGCTGAAATATTTCAGGTTAGCAGGTCATTCCCTGAGGAGGAACTCTTTTCCTTGGTTTCCCAAATAAGGAGGTCATCGAGGTCAATTGGTGCCCAAATCGCAGAATCTTGGGGTAAGCGTCGTTATGAACGGCATTTTGTCAGCAAATTAACCGATGCCGACAGCGAACAATATGAAACTCAGCATTGGTTAGAGATTGCGAAAGACAACGGCTATTTAGATCCCCATGAAGCAGCGGCTTTATGTGGAAAATGCGGTGAAATCGGTCGATTGCTCAATAGTATGATCGCCAAATCCGGCTCATTTTGCCGTTCGTCCTGATCCAACCAATCAATTCAATCAACACTCCCATCTCATAAGCCTTTTAACTGTTCACTGCTCACTGCTCACTGTTCACTTTCACCTTCAACTCACGACACCTATGACAACCTTCTTCCCCCACCAACAATACATCAACGGCCGCTGGACCGGCGCTTTGGGCGGCGGGACCTGGGATTTGATCAATCCGGCCACCGAAGAAACGATCGAGCGGGTGCCGTTCGGCGATGCGGAGGATGCCCGGGCGGCACTGGACGCGGCCGCGGCCGCTTTTGCAAGCTGGTCGCGCACGACCCCCTACGAGCGGGCGGCCGTCCTGCAGAAAGCGGCCGGCTGGATCGCCGATCACGCGGCCGATCTGGCCCGGATCACCACCGAGGAATCGGGCAAACCGGTCGGCGAGGCGCTGGCCGAGTGGCGCAGCGCTCCCAACTACCTGATCTGGGCGGCTGAAGAGGCCAAGCGAATCTACGGCCGGACCATTCCGGCCCGCGTGGCGACGCGCCGCATCCAGGTCGGCTACAAACCGCTGGGGGTCATCGGCACGATTACCGCCTGGAACTTCCCGGTCTACAACGTCGTGCGCAGCTGGAGCTCCGCGCTGGCCGCCGGCTGTACGGTCGTCGGCAGGCCGAGCGAGTTCACACCGCGCACCGCCATGGCCCTCGCCTGCGCCTTTCACGAAGCCGGCGCGCCGGCCGGAGTCGTCAACCTGATCAACGGCGAGCCGGCCGCCATGGGGCAGGCCATGCTCGACGATCCCCGCTGCCGCAAAATCAGCTTCACCGGCAGCACCCGGGTCGGGAAGCTGCTGATGGAAGGCGCGGCCCGCACCGTCACCCGGCTTTCCCTCGAGCTGGGCGGCAACGCGCCGGTCCTCGTCTTTCCCGACGCCGGAGACATCCGCGAGCTGGCCCGCCTGTCCGTCACCTGGAAGCTGCGCAACAACGGCCAGGTCTGCGTTTCCCCGCAGCGGTTTTACGTGCACAGCCAGGTGGCCGAAGAATTTCTGGAGTACGCGGCGGAATTCGCCGCCGGCCAGAAGCTCGGCTTCGGTCTCGACGAGGGGGTGACGGTCGGCCCGCTGATCAATGCCCGGCAGCGGGAGCGCGTTGAACGGATCGTCGCCGAGACGATCGCCGCCGGGGCGCAGCTCGTGACCGGCGGCCGCCGGCCGGATGAACCGGCCCGCGGCTACTTCTTCCAGCCGACCGTCCTGGCCGACGTGCCGGCCGGGGCCCCTGTTCTGCGAGAAGAGATTTTCGGCCCGGTCCTGCCGGTCATCCCCTTCAGCGACACCGACGAGGCGCTGGCCCTGGCCAACGACACGGAATATGGGCTGACCGCTTTCGTCTTCACCCAGAATCTCAACACCGCCCTCAAGCTGTCTGAAGCGCTCGACTACGGCATGGTCTGCGTCAACGACTGGCTGCCTGCCACCCCGGAGGCTCCCTTCGGCGGGGTCAAGCAAAGCGGCCTCGGCCGCGAAAGCGGCGCCGAAGGGCTGGTCGAGTATCTGGAAGCGAAGACGACCTTTTTCGGCGGGGTCGGGAGCCAGGGGTTGGGAGTTGGGAGTTAGGGATGGGTTTGGTAGAAGGATTTCCGCGGGACGACGGGTTTGCGATGCCCGGTGAGTTCGCGCCGCATGCCGGCTGCTGGATGCTCTGGCCGGAGCGGGGGGATGTCTGGCGGGAACAGGCCGGCCCGGCCCGGCGGGCCTTTGCGGCTGTCGCCGCGGCCATCCACCGCTTCGAGCCGGTCACCGTCGGGGTGCTGCCCGGCCGGACGGCCGGGGCACGCGCCCTGCTGCCGGCCGGCGTACGCGTCGTCGAGATCCCCTACGACGACGCCTGGGCGCGCGATACCGGCCCGACGTTCGTCACCGACGGGAACGGGCGCGTGCGCGGGGTCGACTGGGCCTTCAACGCCTGGGGCGGCCTCGAGGAAGGGGCCTATTCCCCCTGGGATCAGGACGAGGCGGTCGCCGGCCGCATCTGCGACCTGGCCGGCGTCGACCGCTACCGCTGTTCGATGATTCTCGAAGGGGGATCGATCCACGTCGACGGCGAGGGGACGCTGCTGACGACGGCCGAATGCCTGCTCAACCCGAATCGGAACCCCGACCTCTCCCAGGCGGAGATCGAGGCCATGCTGCGGGGCTACCTGGGAATCGAAAAGATCATCTGGATCCCGCGCGGCATTTACAAGGACGAAACCTGGGGGCACGTCGATAATATCGCCTGCTTCGCCCGGCCGGGTGAGGTTGTTCTATCCTGGTGTGATGATCGGAGCGATCCCCAGTACGAGATCTCCCGGGAAGCGTTTGAGGTGCTGGCGGCGGCCCGGGATGCGCGCGGCCGTCATCTCATCATCCACAGGATCCACCAGCCGGCGCCGATGGCGGTGACGGCGGCGGAAGCGGCCGGCATCACGGTCAACCCGGATGCCAAGCACCGGCACGAAGGGCGGCGCCTCTGTGGGTCTTATGTCAACTTTTACATCGCCAACGGGGGGGTCGTCATGCCCCTGTTCGGCGATCCCCAGACCGACCGGCCGGCGCAGGCTGCCCTTCAGGCCATCTTTCCCGACCGCCAGGTCGTCGGGGTCAGCAGCCGGGAGATCCTCCTCGGCGGCGGCAACATCCACTGCATCACCCAGCAGCAGCCGGCCGGCGTGATGAACCAGAATGCAGCGGCTGGAGGTTAAACCGATGAAAGACCAACCAATTCGCGTGTTAGAACTGACCGGCAGCCCCTACCAGATGGGCTTCCAGCACGGGCGCACCTACCGGGAAGAGATCATCCGCTATACGGCCGAGCGGATCGATCTCGTCTGCGGCGGACAGTGGAGCGGCCACGAGCTTCCCCGGGACGAGGTGCTGGCGCTGGCCGAGGCCTGCCTGCCCGACCACGAAGCCTACGCCCCCGAACTCCTCGACGAGCTGCGGGGGCTGTCGGCCGCCACCTCGCTTTCCCTGGCCGAACTGATTGTCGTCGGCGGCTTCACCGACTTCATCGACACTGTTTACAACGTCTACCGGGAGCGGCGGCCGGCCGGCCCGCGCGCGCCCATCGACGACTGCACCGCCTTCATCGTTGCCGACGAACTGGCCGGCGGGCAGGGCTTTTTTGGGCAGACGTGGGACATGCACGACAGCGCAACCGAGTTCGTCATCCTGCTGAAGCTGTGTCCGCCCACCGGCCCGCGCGCCCTCGTCTTCACGACCACGGGCTGCCTGGGGCAGATCGGCATGAACAGCGAAGGGATCTGCGTCGGCATCAACAACCTGATGGCCGCCGACGGCCAGATCGGCGTCACCTGGCCGTTTGTCGTGCGCCGGGCGCTGCAGCAGGACAACATCGACGACGCCCTGGCCTGCATTACCGGGGCCAGGCTGGCCGGCGGTCACAACTTCCTGCTTTTCGACCGGTACGGCCGCGGCTACAACATCGAAGCGATGTCGACCCGCTGTCACATTGAGGAACTCAGAGGGGGAACGCTGCTCCACACCAATCACTGCCTGGTCCCGGAGACGCTGGCCGTCTCCCAGGAGCGGCCGGCCGATTCCCAGGCCAGCTCCGAAAATCGGCTGCGGCGGGCGGGGGAACTGCTCAACGAGCGGGCCGATCCGATCGGCGTCTCCGATCTCATGGCGCTGACCCGCGACGGCGAGGCGATCTGCGTCCGGGCCGCCCCGCCGAAATTCGTCGAATCCTGCGGCGCGGCCATCATGCGGCCGAAGAGCGGTGATTTCTGGGCGGTCTGGGGGCTGCCCGCCGAAAACGAATACGAACATTTCCAGGTTTAAACAGCGGCCGCTCCGGTGAGAAGCGGCGCAAAGAGGATTTATGGGAGAATTACAATTTGTCACTCTGCGCGAAGAATTTTCCGAAGATTTAGAACAGCTGCAGTATGCCGCCTTTCCCAGGACCCCCCGGGAAGCGCTCTTTCACGCCGATGAATTCCGGGTGCACGCCCGCCTCTTCCCGGAAGGGACCTACGTCTGCCTGGACGGCGACCGGGTCGTCGGGCTGGGCGCCGGGATTTTCGTCGATTTCGACTGGGAGCACCCGCAGCACACCCTGATGGAAATCATGGGGGGCGGCTACTACGAAAACCACGACCCGAACGGCCTCTACTACTACGGCACCGATATCAGCGTCCACCCCGAGTACCGCCGGCGGGGGATCGGCCGGACCCTCTATGATCTCCGCAAGGGGGTCACCCGCCAATACAACAAAAAGGGAATCATCGCCGGCGGCGTGCTGCCGGGGTACATCGAGCACATGGATCGGCTGACGCCGCTGGAATACGTGCACAAAGTTTCCGTGGGCGAGCTTTACGACCGGACCCTTACCTTTCAGATCGCCAACGGCTTCCAGGTTTACGGCATTCTGGAAAATTATTTTCCCCACCCGGCTTCCGGCGGCTTCGCCTCCCTGATCTACTGGAAAAATCCCGACTACCAGCCGGAAAAACCATCGCCCGGTCCGGAAGCTTTTGGACTGCAGCCACTCCAGGAAAAGAACTGATGAGCAAATCGGAAGAAATACTCGCCAAACAAAAGAAGTACCTGTGGCCGAATCACCTGCTCTACTACACCGACCCGCTGCCACTGGATCGGGGGGACGGCCTGTATGTCTGGGATGTGGAAGGGAAGAAATATCTCGATTTCTTTGCCGGGATCCTGACGACCAGCGTCGGTCACAACCGGCCGGAGGTGGTGGCGGCGGCCCAGGAGCAAACCGCCAGAATGATCCATTCCTCGACCCTGTACCCCATGGAGCCCCACGTCAACCTGGCGGAAAAGATGGCCCAGATCGCGCCGGGGAAGCTTCAGGTCTCTTATTTCACGACGTCGGGCACCGATGCGGACGAGACGGCCGTCCTCCTGGCCAAGACCTATACCGGGCGCCAGGAGATCATCGCCCTGCGCCACGGCTACAGCGGCCGGTCGGCCGTCGGCATGTCCCTGACCGCCCAGAGCGCCTGGCGGATCGGCGGCACCCACATCATGGGCATCAAGCACGCCATGAATCCCTACTGCTACCGCTGCCCGCTGAAACTGACCTACCCTTCGTGCGGGGTCGCCTGCGCCGAAGACGTCGAAGAAGTCATCCGCACGACAACTTCCGGGCAGATCGCCGCCTTTTTGGCCGAACCGATCCAGGGGGTCGGCGGGTTCATCACCCCGCCCCCGGAATATTTTCAGATCGTGCGCGACATCATCCACCATTACGGCGGTCTCTTCATCGCCGACGAGGTCCAGACCGGCTTCGGCCGGACCGGGGACAAATGGTTCGGCATCGAGCACTGGGAAGTCGAGCCGGACATCATGACCATGGCCAAGGGAATCGCCAACGGCTTCCCGCTGGCCAACACGATGACCACGCCGGAGATCGCCGCCCACACGGCCGGCGCCGGCCTGACGATCAGCACCTTTGGCGGCAACCCGGTTTCCACGGCCGCCTCTCTGGCCACCCTGGCCGTAATGGAAAAAGAGGCCCATCCGCAGCACACAGCCGCGGTCGGCGCCCACCTGCGCCATGGACTCGACCGCCTCTACGAAAAATACCCGGTCATCGGCGATGTGCGCGGCATGGGGCTCATGCAGGGAATCGAGCTGGTGACCGACCGGCAGAGCAAAGAACCGGCGGCGGCGGCCGTCAGCTTCCTCTTCGAAGAAACCAAAAAACTCGGCCTGTTGATCGGCAAAGGCGGCCTCTACGGCAATGTCATCCGCATCTCACCCCCGCTGACTGCTACCAGAGAACACGTCGACGAAGCCCTGGAAAAACTCGACCTGGCCTTCGCCCGCGTTCAGGAAGCAATCTGAAACTGAGTTAAAAGTTTAAAGTGCAAAGTTGAAAGTGGGCTTCTGGGGCTTAAGGCTTTCGGAATGGGCGGCAGTCACTTTAGATGTAGATTGCGTAAAAGCTTTTGTCTCTGGATCGGGTTATCTGAGAAAATCCTGAAGGACAGAACCGAGTAATTTGTAATCAACGGAAACAAAAACTCCACATCCCACCTGCCACTTTTGACTTTAAACTTTTAACTTTCCACTTTAACTTCCCATGCCCTCATCTCCCACCAACTCTCGCAGCCGGGTGCGCCGGCTGCCCAACCGGGCGGCGTATGACCGCGAAACGATTGACGAGATTGTCGATGGCGCGTTAATCTGCCATCTCGGTTTCGTGGTGGACGGCCAGCCCTTTGTCATTCCGACGATCCACGCCCGCATCGGCGACACGCTGTACCTGCATGGCTCCTCGGCCAGCCGCATGATGCGCCATGGGGCCGCCGGTCATCCGCTGTGCGCCACCATTACCGAGCTCAACGGGATCGTGCTGGCCCGCTCGATTTTTCATCACTCGATGAACTACCGCTCGGCCGTGCTGTTCGGCCGCTCCCGCGTCGTGGACGATCCGGCCGAAAAGCTGGCCGCCCTCGAGGCGTTCAGCGAAAAGCTGATCCCGGGCCGCTGGGCGGATGTACGCCAGCCGAACGAGCTCGAGCTGAAAGCCACACTCGTCGTGGCCATGCCGATCGAGGACGCCTCGGCCAAGATTCGCACCGGCCCCCCAGGGGACGAAGCGGCGGATTACGAGCTGCCGGTCTGGGCCGGCGTGCTCCCCATTCACGAGCTGTTCGGCGAATTGGAGGCCGATCCGCGCCTGGCCCCCGGAATCGAACCGCCTGGCTACCTGGCGGCCTATCGGGAGGCCAAAAACCGGCGCTCGGCGGCCGGGGACACCCCTTAAAGCGGGTTCAGTCTTCGGTCAGCGGCGGCCGCCAGACCGGCCGCTCCAGAACAATTCCAAAATGGCGCTGCAGGAGGTCGAGGCGTTCCGACTCACCGGCAACCGGCCGTTCCCGGCGCTCCCCATTTTCGGTGACAATCCAGCGGTCATTGCTCAGGGTCAGCCGCCCTTCCGGCGTCGCCCGGGAGCAGATGCGGCGCCGGGTAAAGCCGGAGTCGGGCGAGGTTTGCTGGAAAACGCACATCCCGGCAAATTCGGCCAGGGCGCGCGGCCGCAGGGAAAAGCGATACTGCGGCATCCATTCCCCATTTTCTGACCGCTGTAAATCCCAATCCTCTTCGGCGCGCACGAGGCGAAAATCCCCATTGGTCTGGCTCTGGGTCACATCCGGCTCAAGCCGGAGCGGCTCAATGAAATTGTCGCCGAAGCCGACGTCGGCCAGCCAGCTGTCAGGCCCCTGTCCGGCCGGGCCCAGATCGACCCGCAGCAGCAGGTGATCGAACTCCGGTCCAGGTCCGTTTTCTCCGAACACCCGGGCCGACAGCCGGGTCACCCGGAAGCCGAGCACTTCCAGGAGGCGGGCGAAGAGGCCGTTCAGCTCGTAGCAGAAGCCGCCCCGCCGCCGGCCGACGATTTTTTCGTAAAAAGCGGCCTCGTCGAGGCGGATCTCCCGGCCGAGGTGGATGTCGAGGTTTTCAAAGGGGACCGCCATCAGGTGGGCACGGTGCAGGGCGCGCAGCATCTCCAGGGCCGGCTCTGCCGGCCCCTGATAATCGATTCGTTCAAAATATGCCGGGATGTCCATGGAGTTTACTTCCGGAAATGATACTCGAAAGCGGCCGGGCGGGCCTTATTTTCCCGGAAACTGGCAGTTTCCGGGAAAATTTAGGGTACCCTCAATCGCGGGGGAAAAACTCCCGACTTTTTGCATGGACGGCCAACCTCTCGAGAACCATGATGCCCAACCGGCTCGCCTTCGTGGCACGTGTTGACAACCTCTCTCGAAATTTGCTATTCTCTCGAAGTCATGAAGAACGGTTTCGCCCACCCATCCTGCCTGTTAATGATCGGTCTCGTTACCGGGGCCTCCGGCCGTGCGGGTGGTTTTCGCGTTCCTTCGTGACCTGATCAGACTCCCAGAACCAACCACCTGCGACGCGGCCACCACCGCGTCGTTTTTGTTTCCCGCAGAAGGAGTTCCGAGTACCGGGTTCCGAGTTCCGAGTGGAAAGTGGAAAGTCGAAAGTCGAAAGTGAAGAGGCCTTTTCAGGAGGCTCCCTGAATACCAGTTGCTGCTAACGGATGGCTGCTTGCTGTTAACTGTTACCTGTTTAATGATCCCTGTTAACTGATCCCTGTTCCCCCCGAGAGATGCCATGACTGTCATAGAAATCGACAACCTGCAAAAAGAGTTTGAAATCAAGCAGAAAGCGCCCGGACTGCGCGGCAGCGTGCAGGCGATTTTCAGGCCGGTGAAACGGCGGGTGATGGCCGTTTCCGGGATCAGCTTTGCCCTCGACGCCGGGGAAATGCTGGCGTTCATCGGCCCCAACGGCGCCGGCAAGTCGACCACGATCAAGATGCTGACTGGCATCCTCTTCCCCACTTCGGGATCGGCTACCGTACTCGGTTTTAATCCCTGGCGGGAGCGCCGGCGCATGGCCTACCAGATCGGGTCGGTTTTCGGACAGAAACCCCAGCTCTGGTATCACCTGCCGGCGGCCGATACCTTCCAGCTCTTTGCCCGCATTTACGAACTGGAGGAGACCCCATTTCGCCGCCGGCTGGCCTTCCTGATCGAGGCCTTTCAAATCGAGGATCTGCTCCAGATTCCGGTGCGTAAGCTGAGCCTGGGGCAGCGGATGAAATGTGAAATCGCCGCCTCGCTGCTCCACGGCCCCCGGGTCATTTTCCTGGACGAGCCGACGATCGGCCTGGACGTGGTCGCCAAGCAGCAGATCCGGGAGGCGATCCGCACGCTGAACGCGGAGGAAAATACGACGATCTTTCTGACGAGCCACGACGCCGGCGATATCGAAAGTCTCTGCAAGCGGGTCATCATCATCAACCACGGCCGGCTCATTTTCGACGACCGCACCTCGGTCCTCAAGCGGCAGTATCTGCGCCGCAAGGTCATCGACGTGCGCTTTGGCGAGGCCCTGAACGGGCCGTTTCACCTGCCCGGCGTGCAGACGCTCAAACAGGGCACTTATGGAGTCAAGCTCGCCTTCGACACCGAAGAACTTTCGGTCGACCAGGTGATCCAGCAGATCATGAGCGGCCGGGCTTTCAACGACATCAATATCCAGGATCCGCCCCTGGAAGAAATCATCCGGGAGATTTACCAGGAATGAGCCAGACAACCGCGCAGACCACGGGCCATGTGATGGGCTACCGGCTGCGACAAAAACTCGCCAAATACGGCGCCATCACGGCCATCAATTTTCAGAACCAGCTGGCCTATATCTGGGACACGTTGAACCGCTCGCTGTTCATCATCTTCATCATGTTCATCTTCGCCCAGCTCTGGCAGGCGGTTTACGCCACCCGCACCGCGCCGGAAATCGCCGGCCTGACCCTCCCGGGGATCATCTGGTATCTGCTCGTGGCCGAAATGATGGAGCTGGGGAAATTCCGGCACGACCTGAAAATTTCCGAGGAAGTCAAAGACGGGTCGATCGCCTATACCCTGGTGCGCCCCTACCACTACCTGGCCTATCACTTTTTTAATGGGCTCGGCGAAACGATCGTGCGCATGGCCCTGGTTTTTGGACTGGGGCTGCCCGTCGTTCTTTACTACGCCGGCCGGCCCGATCTCGAGCTGTGGCAGCTGCCGCCGATCCTGCTCGTGGTACTCGGGGCGATGCTGATCGATTTTTGCGTGCTCAGCACCATCGGCCTGCTGGCTTTTTTCACCGAAGACACGGCATCCTTTCGCATGATTTATCAAAAGTTCGTCTTTGTCATCGGCGGGCTGATGTTCCCCATCGATTTTCTGCCGGACTGGCTGCAGTGGATCGCCCGGCTGCTGCCGTTTCATCTGACCACCTACGCACCGGCCCGGCTGTTCGTCGATTTTTCCTGGACGCAGTTCAACCACTTTCTCCTGCTCCAGCTGGTCTGGCTGGGGATCCTCGGGACGATTCTCTGGGTGCAGTACCGGTCGGCGGCCCGGCGGCTGGCGGTGAATGGGGGTGAGGGGAGTTGGGAGTTAGGAGTTGGTGAAGGATGGTTAGGATGGATTGGCTGAAACAGATTGGCATCGAGATGCGGTTTTTGGGGGTGCTGGTGCGGCTGAACCTGGCGTCGGCCATGGAATATCGGGCCAGTTTTATCAGCCAGATTGTCGGCATGGTCATCAACAACAGCATCATGCTTCTCTTCTGGTTCTTTTTCTTTGACCGCTTTGGCGAGGTGCGGGGCTATGATTTCCAGCAGGTTATCCTGCTCTTCGGAATGGTCGCTTTTGGCTTCGGCATCGCCATGGTGTTGAGCGGGAACATCTATCAAAACCTGGCCTACCTGATCGCCCAGGGGCGGCTCGATTACTACCTCGTCTTTCCCCGCCATCTGCTGCTGCATGTGATCTTTTCCCGCATGAATATTTCCGCCATCGGCGATCTGACCTTTGGGCTGGTCGCCTGCCTGATCGTCGTTCCCTGGCGGCCGGCCACCCTCCTGGCCATCCTGACGGCCGGCCTGCTGGCGGCCGCCATACTGACCGCTTATGGGGTGATCGCCGGCTCTCTTTCCTTCTTCTGGGGCAGCGCCGAAAATGCCAGCGCCCAGATGTTCGGCTCTCTAGTCACCTTCGCCCTTTACCCGGACACCCTCTTCTCCGGCTTTTCCCGGACCCTGCTCCTGTCCCTGCTGCCGGCCGTCCTGATCGGCGCCATCCCGGCGCAGCTGGTGCGCACCCTCGACGTCCGCCTGCTGCTCGCCCTGCTGGCCGCGGCCGCCGCCGGCTGGCTCCTGGCCGTGGCGCTCTTTTCCCTGGGGCTGCGCCGGTACGAATCGGGCAGTGCGATTAATGTCAATCTCTGATGGGGGTTAGAGGCTGGGAGTTGGGCGTTGGGGATGGCTGGACAACGGGGAGTATCTGGCATAAGATGAAGTTTGGAGACTTATTGTGGAATTGAGAAATTTGGCCCCCCAGGAGGTATCCAGGTCGGAAGAGAAACAGTGGCAGATCGCCTGGTGGCTGGCGATCTTCACCATCATTTACAATCTCGGAGAAGGGGTTGTGGCTACGGTCTTCGGGTTTCAGGACGAAACCCTGTCGCTTTTTGGGTTCGGTGTCGACAGTTTTATCGAAGTGATTTCGGCGGTCGGCATCGCCCATATGATCGCCCGAATCCGCAGACGGCCAAACTCCGCCCGGGACGCGTTCGAGGTCACCGCCCTGAAGGTCACGGGAACCAGCTTTTACCTGCTCACCGCCGGCCTGGTAATCTCTGCCGCTGTCAGCCTGATCGCGAACCATCACCCCGAAACGACGGCGTGGGGAGTGCTGATCTCCCTCGTATCCATCGTGTCCATGTGGATCTTAATCCAGCTCAAGGTCCGGCAGGGGCGCCGGCTGGAATCGCCGGCTCTACTCGCCGATGCTCGCTGCACCCGGACCTGCCTGCAGATGTCCGTGGTGCTGCTCGTGGCCAGCGCGGTCTATGAAATGACCGGCATCGGCTACCTCGACGGTTTAGGCGCCCTGATGATCGCCTATTTCGCCTTCCAGGAGGGGCGCGAGGCGTTCGAGAAGGCGGCCGGCCAGCTCGACTGCGGCTGCGCGGTTGACCCGCCCTGACGCCCAGCTCCTGAATCCATGCGACCTGACGAAGAACTCGCCATTCTGAACACAATCGCCCAGGCGCTGAACCGCTCGGTCAATCTCGATGAAGCACTCGGGCAGACCCTGGCCGAAGTCGCCCGCCTGCTCGAGCTGGAAACCGGCTGGGTCTGGCTTCTGCGGGATGGCACCGGGGAATCTTTCCTGGCGGCCGCGCAAAATCTGCCCCCGGCCCTGACCCGGGATCCGGCAACGATGGCCGGTTCGTGCTACTGCCTCGACACCTTTCGGGATGGCGATCTCGGCGGAGCGGCCAATGTCAATGTCGTCACCTGCAGCCGGCTCAAATGGCTGCGGGATGGCACGGCCGGCCTGCGCTATCACGCCAGCATACCCCTCTACGCTCACGGCCGGCAGCTGGGGGTGCTCAACGTGGCCAGCCGCGACTGGCGGGAGCTCTCCCCGGATGAGCTTCGCCTCCTCTATACCATCGGGGATATGCTGGGCATCGCCGTCGAACGGGCCCGTCTCTTTGACCGCAGCAGCCAGCTGGGGGCCGTCGAGGAGCGCAACCGGCTGGCCCGCGAGATGCACGACACCCTGGCCCAGGAGCTGGCCGCCCTGACCCTGCAGCTTGAATCGGCCGACGCGCTGCTGGAAGCCGGGTCCGATGGTGCTGCGGCCCGCCGCTCCGTGCAGGAGGCGCTGCACATGGCCCGCGCCTCCCTGGAGGAAGTCCGCCGCTCCGTGCTCGATCTGCGCGCCGCGCCGCTAGAAGATAAATCTCTGCCCGAAGCCCTGGCGGCGCTGGTGGCCAACCTCCAGGGGCGCGCCGACCTCCATCTCGAATTCGAGCTCCGTGGGGAT
>JBFFZG010000124.1:0-13124 GCA_041568735.1 Promineifilaceae bacterium (SeqCode) | reverse complement strand
TCCCTGTTCCCCATTCCCCATTCCCCGTTCCCTGTTCCCCGCAATCCTGCTATAACCTGTCCATATTAACGCAACATCTGGCATAGGGTTCCATGAAAATCATCATCATCGGTGGGGGGATTGTTGGGCTGGCGGCGGCGGTTCGGTTGGATGAGCGGTTTCCAGGAGTTTCGATCGTCCTGGTAGAAAAAGAAGGGCGGCTGGCTGCCCACCAGACGGGGCGGAATTCCGGCGTGCTGCACAGCGGTATCTACTACCGGCCGGGCTCGATCCGTGCGTCGATCTGCCGGGAAGGGAAAATGGCCATGGAGCGCTTCTGCGAGCGGGAGGGGATCCCCTTCGCCCGCTGCGGCAAGGTGATTGCGGCCACCCGGCCGGATGAGCTGCCGTCGCTGGAGCGGATCTTTGAGCGCGGCCAGGCCAATGGGGTCGACTGCCGCCGGATTTCAAGGGAAGAACTGAGGGAGCTCGAGCCGCACTGCGCCGGGATTCAGGGGATCCACGTTCCGGAAACCGGCATCGTCGACTACACGGCGATCTGCGGCCGCCTGGCGGGTATTCTGACCGGCCGTGGGCACGACATCCGGCTGAACACCCGGGTGACCGGCCTCGAGGAAACGGACCGGGAGCTCGTGGTCGAGACGAACCAGGGGGCGCTGCCGGCCGATTTCGCGGTGAACTGCACGGGGCTGCACGCCGACCGGACGGCCGCCCTGGCCGGAGCCCACCTGGAAATGCGCATCATTCCCTTCCGGGGGGAATATTTCGAGCTCAAGCCGGCTGCCGACCACCTCTGCCGGGGATTGATCTACCCGGTGCCGGATGCCCGCTTTCCGTTCCTGGGGGTGCACTTCACCCGCATGATCGGCGGCGGGGTCGAATGCGGCCCCAATGCGGTGCTGGCACTGGCCCGGGAAGGCTACGGGAAGCTCGATGTCGACCTGCGGGATCTATGGGACGCGCTGAGCTACGCCGGCTTCCGCCGGCTGGCGGCCCGCTACTGGCGGATGGGGCTGGAGGAAATGTTCCGCTCAGCGAGCAAACGGGCCTTTGTTCGCGGCCTGCGGCGGCTGGTGCCGGAAATCCGGGAAGAGGATCTGGTGGCGGCCCCCAGCGGCATCCGCGCCCAGGCGGTCAGCCTGGATGGAACCCTGATCGACGATTTCGCCTTTCACGAAAGCCGGCGCATGGTGCACGTGATCAATGCCGCCTCGCCGGCCGCGACCGCATCGCTGAGCATCGGCCACCTGATCGTCGATCGCCTGGCCGCCCATTTTTAGCCCCGCCGCGGCCGACTTCGCTGCAGGCGTTCTTTCCGGCCGGCCTTCTCTTTACCGGGGGGGCGCTTTGGGTTACATTTGAGCTCCCACGACTTCCCGGCTTGTAAATTCAGATCACGGCTTCACGGAGGGTATGATGTCCACCAAGACGAACGGCACAGCCACAAAGGAAAATCTCAACCAGTACAGCGCGGTCATCACCCAGTCGAAACGGCAGGGGGCTTCCCAGGCGATGCTCTACGGCACCGGCATGACGGAAGAGGACATGAAAAAACCGCAGGTCGGCATCGCCAGTGTCTGGTACGAGGGCAACACCTGCAACATGCACCTGCTGGCCCTGGCCAAAAAAGTCAAGGAAGGGGTGATGCGGGCGGGGCTGGTCGGCCTTCAGTTCAACACGATCGGGGTCAGTGACGGCATCTCGATGGGGACTGACGGCATGAGCTACTCGCTGCAGTCCCGGGATTTGATCGCCGATTCGATTGAAACGGTCATGGGGGCCCAGTGGTATGACGCATTGGTCGCCCTGCCCGGCTGCGACAAGAACATGCCCGGCTGTATCATGGGAATGGCTCGCCTGAACCGGCCCTCGCTGATGGTCTACGGCGGCACGATCCGGGCCGGCCACTGGAACGGTCAGAAGCTGGATATCATCTCGGCTTTTCAGAGCTATGGGGAATACCTCGCCGGCCGCATTTCCGACGAGGAGCGGCAGGCAATCGTCCGCCACAGCTGTCCCGGCGCGGGGGCCTGCGGCGGCATGTACACGGCCAACACGATGGCCAGCGCTATCGAAGCGCTGGGGATGAGCCTCCCTTACAGCGCTTCGATCCCGGCCGAAGAGAAGATCGACGAATGCCTGCGGGCCGGCGAGGCGGTCAGGCTCCTCCTCGAGCGGGACATCAAACCCCGCGATATCATGACCCGGGCGGCCTTCGAGAACGCCATGGTGGTCGTCATGGCGCTGGGCGGATCGACCAATGCGGTTTTGCACCTGATCGCCATGGCGCGCGCGGTCGACGTGCCGCTCGAGCTCGACGATTTTCAGCGGGTGAGCGAGCGGGTGCCCTTCCTGGCCGACCTCAAGCCGAGCGGCCAGTTCGTCCAGGAGGATCTGCACGCCGTTGGTGGGACCCCGGCCGTGATGAAATATCTGCTCGAGCAGGGGCTTATGCACGGAGACTGCCTGACCGTTACCGGCCGCACCCTGGCCGAGAACCTGGCCGATCTGCCGGGGTTGACGGCGGGACAGGCGATCATCCGGCCGCTGGAAAACCCGATCAAGCCGACCGGCCACCTGCAGATTCTCTACGGCAACCTGGCCCCCACCGGGGCGGTGGCCAAGATCACCGGCAAGGAAGGAGATATCTTCAGTGGACCGGCCAATGTCTTTGACTCCGAGGAGGCGATGGTCACGGCTCTCGAGGAAGGGCGCATCAACAAGGGCGAGGTCATCGTCATTCGCTACGAAGGGCCAAAAGGTGGCCCCGGCATGCCGGAGATGCTCACGCCGACCAGCGCCGTCATGGGGGCGGGGTTGGGCAACGACGTGGCTCTGATTACCGACGGCCGCTTTTCCGGCGGGTCGCACGGCTTTATCGTCGGCCACATCACCCCGGAAGCCCAGGAAGGGGGGCCGATCGGCCTCCTGCAGAACGGAGACCGGATCACGATCGATGCCCGTTCGAACACCCTGTCGGTCGATCTGAGCGACGAGGTGCTTGCCGCCCGCCGGGACGCCTGGACGATGCCGCCGTATAAGGCGGCGCGCGGAACGCTCTACAAGTACATCAAAAATGTCAAATCGGCCTCCGAGGGGTGTGTGACGGACGAATAAGGCTTGATTGAAGACGGGATTGATATCAGCAGACGGGGTGGTCAGCCGGCCGCCCCATCTTTTTTTCGCAGGTAAGATAAACCCACCCGACCGGTTCAACAGCTTATGACCCGTTTCACCTGGTGGCTGGCCGCCGCCCTGCTCCTGGCCGCCTGCGCGCCGGCGGCCGTTCCACCCCCGGCGGAAGAACCACAGCCGGAAATCAATCTGGATGCCGTGCCGCCGGTCGACCGCAGCCGGCATATCGTCCCTCTGGAGATGATCATCTTCGATACCTTCCGGCCGGTGGACCGGGCGGTGCCGCTGACCGAAATCGATCCAGGGCTGCTGCGCCGGCTGCAAGATGCCATCCCCCCGATCTACGCTCCCCGGTTTGAGCGCGCGGCAGCCGGAGATGCCTGGCTGAAGCCGCACGACCTCGTGCTCGGCTACGCCGGTGAGGAGGCGGCTTACGCCTACCCGGTGCGGATCCTCAACTACCACGAGATGGTGCTGCACGACGACGGCGGCCGGCCGCTGCTGGCCACCTACTGCCCGCTCTGCCGGAGTGGGATTGTCTACGACCGGCGGCTCGCAGGGCGCGCGGGGCCGCTGCTCTTTGGCAACACGAGCGCCCTTTACGAATCCGACATGGTCATGTTTGACCACGAGACCGGCTCCTACTGGATGCAGGTCAGCGGCCAGGCATTGGTGGGGGAGCTGGCCGGCGCCCGGCTGACCCCGCTGCCATCCCAGACGACGACCTGGAGGCAGTGGCGGGCGCAGTTCCCCGATACGCTCGTGCTCTCGCGGGAGACCGGCCATTCCCGGAACTACGATCGGGATCCATTCCTGGGGTTGGGAGAGCGGCTGACTCAGAGCGGCCAGTTCGCCTTTCCCGTTTCCGAGAAGGGTCGGGATCCGCGGCTCGATCCAGGGGAAATTGTGCTGGGGGTCGAAGTCGACGGCCGCCAGTGGGCCTATCCGCTCGGGCGCCTGGGCGATGCAGTGGTTCACGATTGGATCGGTGACGGAGATTCGATCGCGGTGGTCATATTCAGCGCCGCCGAGGGGCCGGCCGGGGGGGCGTTTTCGCCGAGTCTCGACAGCCGGCGGCTGACTTTTGCCCGGCGAGACGGCCGGATCGTCGACGAGGAAACCGGGTCGGAGTGGAACCTGGCCGGGCGGGCGGTGGCCGGAGAGCTGGTGGGAGCCCAGCTGACCGCGTTTCCCACCCGGTCGACCTTCTGGTTTTCCCAGATCAGCGCCTTTCCCGACCTTGAGCTGGTGTGGCCGCTGCCTTGATTTGCGTGGTTATGTCAACCTGTCTTGATGATTCGTTGGCGGCAGGTAGGTGGAATTGCCGGATCCCCCCTTTTTTTCTAAACTCATCCTGCCTGAAATGAGATGCCGATTGGAGACAGGGGAACGCGATGAGTGGAGAGACCGAGCCACAGGAAAACGGATTGCTGCCGGCCGACAGCCTGGCCCCGCTGGAGCCCTTCCTGGGCCATTTAACCGAGCCGGTGCGGCTCGTCGCCTGGGCCAGCGAAGGCGAAGGCGCGCTGGACGGCCATGCCATCAATCTCTGCCGGGTGCTGGCGAACCAATTCCCCATCCTGGAATTCGATCACCGGCCGCGGCAGGGGAGCCATCCCTACCATCCGATTATCGGCGTGATGGGGCTCGACGAAACCGGAGAAGAAATCGACTACCGGATCCGTTTTATCGGCCTGCCATCCAATGTGCAGATCAACGGGCTCGTCGGCGCCATCCAGGCCGTTTCGTTCCGCGCCCAGACCCTGGAGGCCCTGACGCGCATCCAGCTCAGCCGCCTGCAAGACGAGGTCATCCTGGAGCTCTTCACCACCCCGGACGATGAACCGGGGGTGCTGATGGCTACCCTCATCGCCAACCTGGCCGTGGCCAACGAACACATCCGGGCCAACGTCGTCCTCGTCAATTACTTCCCCGATCTGATCCCCAAATACTCGATTTACCACTTCCCCCACACCGTCATCAACAACCGCCACCACCTCGAAGGCAGCTTCGACGAGGAAGGGCTCCTCAAGCGAATCGCGCGCGCAGTCAGAAAATAAGTGGAAAGTGGAAAGTGGAAAGTGGAAAGTTAAAAGTGGAAAGTGGGTTGGTGGAATAACCACCCCTCTCGGATTACTTTAGACTTTTCTCTTTAAACTTTTCACTCATAAAATTCGGCCTGCGCTCGCAGCGTGACGTCGTTGAGGGCGCGGCGGATGGTTTCGGTGGCGGCTTCGAGGTCATCTCCTTTCTGCACGGTGATCGGCTCGCCGGCCGCGACGTGGATGCGAGAAAAGGGAAAGGGGACCTTGTAGGCGTCCCAGCGATTGAGGGTGTAGCCGTGGCGGCAGCAGCCGGCCAGGGGGACGACTGGCAGGCCGGTTTTCTGGGCCAGAAAAGTCAGGCCCGGTTTGACGATGTGGCTGGGGCCGGACGGGCCGTCCGGGGAGACGTAGCTGTCAAATCCGCCGTTTTTGATCAGGCGGATCATCTCGGCGAAGCGGCGGGCCGTTTCCATCCCCCTGTTTTCCAGGTCCATCGGCCAGGGGGTGATGCCGGTGCGGCTGAGCCAGTAGTAGAGGGCCGCCCCGCGCCAGTCGTCGGGAATCATGGCCGAGACCTGAAAGCCGGGATGCAGCTGGCGCATGAAGGAGACGAGCATCATGCTGTTGCCGTGCCAGGTGCCGTAGAGGACAGAGCGCCCCTCCTGGTGGCAGCGATCGACAAAATCCCAGCCGGACACGGTGATGCGGCAGGTTTTTTCGGCCAGTTTGCTGAGGATCCACAGCACGCGGCCGTTGACTCGATCGGAAAATGCGACTGACATCTCCACCGGGGTCGACGTTTTTGGCGATTGGGTCATTTTGAGGAAAAACTCCAGCGCCAGCCCGCGCGGGCCAGGCTCAGGGTCAGGTAGCCGATCGTGCAGACAAACCAGGCGTTGAGAAAGGTGAGCCAGTACCAGAGCAGTAGCGCTCCGCTGACCCCGAGGGGGGTGACCCACTTGTGGCCGAAGACCTGCTGAAAGGACGGGTAGGGGATCCGGCTGATCATGAGCAGGCTGACCGCGACCATCAGGGGAATGAACAGCCAGTTCGGGACGAAATCGGGATGGTAGGGTGAGATATCGGCCAGGACCGCCAGGGCCAGGGTAGCGCCTCCGGAGGAGATCGTCAGGCCGACCGAATCTTTGGAGCCGGTTTTCTTGGGCGGGAGCAGGTTGAAGCGGGCCAGCCGGTAGGCGCCGGCGATCACCACGAAGGTGGCGGCCGGCCAGACCCAGGTCATCGCCTCCCCCTGGCCGCGAATGTGAGCGAAGACGAGCAGCGCCGGGGCGACGCCGAGGCTGACCATATCGACGAGGGAGTCGAGCTGCAGCCCGAATTCACTGCTGGCGTTCAGGGTGCGCGCCGCCGCCCCGTCGAACAGATCGAGAATGTAGCTGGCCAGGACGAGAATGCCGCCCCAAAAAAAATCGCCGTCAATGGCCGCCATCATCGAATAAATACCGCAGGCGAGGGAGAGAAAGGTGATTCCATTGGGAATCAGGTAGCGGAGTCTGTGAGTCGTCATGGCATCGCGCCTCGCGTCAGCTGCCGCGGCCGCCCGGCCGCCGTCAGGCCGTGGGTTTCAACCTGGCGATGGGGGTTAAGCCGCCCAGGACCTTATCGCCAACGTCGATGAGGAGTTCGGCCGAGTCGGGCAAAAAGAGGTCGACGCGCGAACTGAAGCGGATGAGGCCATATCGTTCCCCTCCTTCCACCTGATCGCCGACCTGCTGGTGATTGACACACCGGCGGGCGAGGATGCCGGCGATCTGCTTCACCAGCACCGTGCCGAAGCGCCGGGTTTCGATCCCCATGGCGATGTATTCGTTGACTTCGGAAGCCTCTGGCTTGAAGGCCTGAAGGAATTTTCCTGGCTGGTGATCGATCAGCACCACTCGCCCGCTGACGGGATTGCGCTGCACGTGGACGTCGAACAGGGAGAGAAAAATCGAAAGGCGAATCATGTCCCGGCCGAGATACCGGGCTTCTTTTTCCCCCACCACGGCCACGACTTCGCCATCGGCCGGCGAAACGACGAGCCCGTCCTTGTAGTAGCTGACCGGGCGCTCCGGATCCCGGAAAAAATAGAGGGTGATCAGCCAGATCGGGGTCAGCAGCCAGAGGAACAGCCGCGTAGACCCCCGCCGCAGCATGAGATGGGCGATCAGGGCGGCCAGCCAGCCGCCACCGATGATTCCCAGATTTTTTTCGCTCCCCCTGGCGAAGGGCCAGAAAACGCCTCGATTCACATCCATTTAGTTTCCCCTGGCATTAATGCACACAGACTCATTTTACATGACCAGCGGAAAAGGCGACAAGCCGAACGGCAAACTGCGGGTTTGCCAGCGGGCGAAGGGCTAAGAAATCCCGCCGCTATTCGCCGCGGCTATAGGGGTTTGATAAACTTTCGCGATGCGAGAACGAAATGGGAAAATGATGGTGGGGAGCGTCCTGATCGCCCTGGTCGTCCTGCTGGCGGCCGGCGGGCTGATCTGGCGAATCTACAACGGGGACAGCCGCCTGCTGCGGAATGTCGCCTTTTCCAGTGAAGCAATCAGCCCGAACGCCGATGGGGACCGGGATATTACCCGCGTCGAGTACGAACTGACCCGCAACGGCGTGGTGTCGATTTATTTCGACAACCCGGCCGGCGAACGATTTTACTTTCGCCGGGAACGGACCCGGGGGGCCGGCGATTACGAGCTCTTCTTCAGCGGGGTCGTCGATCCCTTCACCCTGGCCGATGACCAGATCCAGGGCGAGATCCAGGCCCGCCTGCTCCCCGACGACACCTACACCTGGACCATCGAGGCGACCGACTTTGAGGGTGTGACGGAGCGGGCGACCGGCCGCCTGACGATCACCGAGGCCGACCAGGAGCTGCCCGATCTGCGCGATTTTGGCGTCGATAAACCGATTTTCACCCCCAACCAGGACGGCATCAGCGATCGGATCCTGATCCAGTATTACCTGACCAAAGAAGCCAATGTGCGGGTTTTTCTGGTGCTGCCGGACGGGGGCGAGCTGCCGATCGGCGAGCTGGAGCGGGATATCCCGGCCGGCATGCCCGGCCGCCATTACTACGACTACGAGGGGGGGGTCGATAACGGGGAAACCCCGCCGCCGGATGGCGTTTACACCATTGCGGCCGTGGCCGAGGACCGGGAAGGGCAGAAGGTTCGCGTCGAGACCCGCCTGGAAATCGCCGACGGGGGGGTGCCCCGGGCGGATATTTTCGCACCGCCGGCCGGCGACACCTTCCAGGTGAATGCCACGGCCGTCGCCCTCTGTGACACGATCTTTTTCACCGTGACGGTCGAGAACTACGGCAATACGATCATCCGCACGACCGGGCCCGAACCAGGAACCGTTTATGATTCCAACTGGAACTACAACACCCTCGGCTGGTTCACCGAATCGGGGGCCTGGCGGGTAGCGGTGGGTTTTGAAAATGAGCTGACCAACTACCCGTACCGCTGGGCGATCGGTCCGGAATCAGCCCTGATCGAAAAAGATGGCTTTCGCTATCTCGAGCCCGGCCAGCGGGCGCTGGTCACGGGGGGGATTCGCGTGGTCGGACCCTTCGGCGAACGCAATCCACAGCCGATGTGGGCCGGTCTCATCCACGAGGATGTCGAGATCGCCCAGTTCAACAACCGGGTCGATCCCAAGGCGATCCAGGTGGACATGGCCGACGAGGCTAACCGCGCCACCTGCGAGCCGCGCGAAGTTCCCATGCGGGTCCGGCCGCCGGAAGGGTGACACTCACGTCCAGGCCTATCTTAGGAATTTGTTAGGATGTGCCGTATCCAATGACGGGTGCCGGGTTTTAAAGTATCATGCGAACCTGGTTTCGTTGAAATCTGCAGCTCGGTTTTGCTCTCACCGTGAAACCGAGTTTTTGTTGTTCTGGCTCCTTTGGGAATGCTGCCGGCCTTGAGCGATTTTCCGCCGGCTGCCTGAAGGGCGCGTCTCGTTCTTTCCCGGCCGCCGGGCCGATCCAACTTTTTATGCTTGATGTTGCGGTCATTATCGTAAGCTGGAACGTGCGCAACTACCTGGTCGACTGTTTGCGATCGGTATTTGCCGAATTTCGCCATTCCCGGCTGCGGGGCGACGTGTGGGTGATCGACAACAGTTCGACGGATGGTACGCCGGAGCTGGTGCGCAGCCTGTTTCCCCAGGTGATCTTGATCAGCAACGGGCACAACCCCGGGTTTGGCGCCGCCAACAACCAGGGAATGCGGGCGGCGGCGGAGCGGCAGCCGCGCTACTATCTTCTGCTCAATCCGGACACCTACGTGCGGCCGGGGGCGATCGGGGAGATGGTCAAATTTCTCGACGGCCAGCCGCGGGCCGGGATGTGCGGGGCGCGGCTCGTCTACGGCGACGGCCGCTTTCAGCACAGCGCTTTCGCCTTTCCCGGCGTCACCCAGCTCCTCTTCGATCTCTTTCCCATGCCTGACCGGCTCTACGAGACGCGAGTCAACGGCCGCTATCCGCGCCGCCTGTACGATCCGGGCAGCCGCCCCTTTTTGATCGATCACCCCCTGGGGGCGACCATGATGGTGCGCCGGGACGTGGCCGAGGCGACCGGTGGGTTTGACGAAGACTTTTTCATGTACTGCGAGGAGCTCGACTGGTGCTGGCGCATCAACAAGGCCGGCTGGCAGATCTACGCGGTGCCGACCGCCGAGATCGTCCACTACGGGGGGGAGAGCACGCGCCAGGTGCAGGCTCGCTCCATCGTCGATCTCTGGCGCAGCCGGGCCCGTTTCTACCAGCGCCACTACGGCCGGATCACCAACCTGCTCGCCCGCACCGTCGTGCGCATGGGCATGAACCGGCTGGCCTCCCGGACGAGCGAGCCGACCCTGCAGGCGGCCTACCGGCAGGTGGCCACGATCTGGCACAGCCAGTCCTCCCCGCGCGGGGTCTGAGCTCTCCGCCGCCAACCGCATGTCCACTCCCCCGAAATCCTCTCCTGGCGGCGGCCGAGCGGAGCTGACGGCCGTCATCCTGACACTCAACGAAGCCGGTCACATCGCCGACTGCATCGCCAGTCTCGGCTGGGCGGATCGGGTCGTGGTGATCGATTCACACAGCACCGACGAGACGGCCGCCCTGGCCGCGGCCGCCGGGGCGCAAGTCCTGCCATCCCATTTTGAAAATTACGCCCAGCAGCGCAACGCCGCCCTGGCCGCCCTGGCGACCGACTGGGTCTTCTTTGTCGACGCCGACGAGCGGGGGACGCCGGCCCTGGGGGAGGAAATTCGGCGGGTGATTGACCTCCGGCCGGAGCGCGGGTGGTATGTGCCCCGCCACAACTACATTTTTCAGCGGCTGACCCTGGGCGCGGGCTGGTATCCCGATTACCAGCTGCGACTGTTCCGCCACGGATTTGTCCACTATGAGCGGCCGGTGCACGAGATCGCCGTCGTCGACGGGGAGATCGGCTATCTGGCCAATCCCTTGATCCACCACAACTACGTCGATCCGGCCCATTTCCACCGCAAACAGCGCGCCTACACGGTCTATGATGCCGGTATATTGTTTGAACGCGGCATCCGGCCAAAGGGGCACACGCCGTGGACCATGCCGCTGCGCCATTTCTGGTGGCGCTTTGTGACGTTAAAAGGGTACCGGGATGGGCTGCACGGGCTGCGGCTCAGCCTTTACATGGCCTGGTATGAGTGGTTAAAATATCGGCTGCTCGGAGAAAAGCTGGCCGAAGCGGCCGGCAGTCGGGGAGAAACGGCATGAAAAAAATTAAAGTTATCTTTGTCTGCCTGGGGAATATCTGCCGCTCGCCGATGGCCGAGGGGGTTTTTACCCGCCTGGTTGCCGACGCGGGGTTGGACGCCCATTTCGAGATCGACTCGGCCGGCACCGGCGGCTGGCATGTCGGCGAGGCGGCTCACCCGGGAACGCGGGCCGTTCTTGTCGACCACGGCATCGACTACCGCGGCCGGGCGCGCCAGCTCGGCCGGGCCGACGTCGCCGACCCCGAGACCTGGGTGGTGGTCATGGACGGCAGCAACCAGGACGAAGTCCAAAATAAATTCGGCCGGCACCCGCGGCTGTTTCGCCTGCTCGATTTCGCCGCGGGCTATCCGCGGGTTCAGGACGTGCCGGACCCCTACTACACGGGCAATTTTGATTACGTTTATGACCTGGTGGAGGACGGCTGCCGGGGGCTGCTGGCAGAGATTCGCCGGGTGGAAGGAATTTAAGGATACGGGGGGAGACGATTCCGGGGGGGATCAGGTGGGGGCGGGCGCCAGGAGGTAGCCGTTGATCTTCGCGGTCAGTTTTTCAACCGGCACGTCCTTACTGACGAGCTCGTTGGCGCCGGCGGCGTGGCTCGACATCCGATTTTCGGCGCTGTCATTGGCCGTGTACATGATGATCACCGGCTGGCGATCGGAAGGGATATCCCCCTTGCGGATCTGGTGGCAGACCTCGATGCCATCCATGCCGGGCATCATCACGTCGAGCAGGACGAGATGGGGAATATCTTCCCGCAGGAGGCGGAGTGCTTCCTTGCCGCTGGTGGCGGCGCGCACCTCGTAGCCGCTCATTTCCAGGACGAGCCGGTAGAGGTGGGCCAGGTCTGCTTCGTCGTCAACCACTAAAATCTTGCGCATTGTGTTTCGTTTAAAATTGCTGCCAGGGCCGCATAGGGCATAGTCACTGACGATTCTAAAGGATCGGCCGGATCGGTTAAAGGTGGACTGTGTTAGTTTCGCGTGAAAATGGCTAGTCCATAGGGGCCATTGCCCGGTAGAGGTCGAGCGTGCGGGCGGCCGTCTCCCCCCAGGTAAAGCGGGCCGCCTGGATCCGGCCGGCCGCGCTCAGCTCCCGGCGCTTCTCCGGCAGGTCGAGCAGCCGCTGCAGGGTGGCGGCGATCTCGTCGACCGCTTCCGGGTTGAAGTAGGCGGCGGCCAGCCCGCCGACCTCGGGCAGGCTCGAGGCATAGGAGCAGGCGACCGGGGTGCCGCAGGCCATCGCTTCGACGACCGGCAGGCCAAAGCCCTCGTAGAGGCTGGGGAAGACGAACAGTTCGGCCGCGCCGTAGAGGGCCGGCAGTGCCTCGTCGGCGACCGGCCCCAGCAGGCGCACCCGGCCGTCCAGCCCGCGGGCGTCGATCTCCCGCCGAACTTCGGGATAGCGGTCGTCCCAGGCGCCGGCGATCACCAGGTGGGTCTCCGTGCGCACCTGCTCCCAGGCGGCCACCAGGCGGACGAGATTCTTGTGGGGCTTGTTGATGCCCAAATAGAGGACGAAAGGGTCCTCGAGCTGGCAGCGGCCGCGCAGGGCGGCGGTTTCGGCCTCATCCGGCGGCCGGAAGCGGGGATCGGCCGCCAGGGGGATGACGGTCACCTGCCCGGCCGGATAAGCGAAATAGTGGCCCAGATCCTGGCGGGTCCACTCCGAGATGGCGATGACCTGCCGGGCCCGTTTCAGGGCCAGGCCGTGGAAGAGTTTGAACAGGGCACGCGCTCGAGGAGAGGTCGATTCGGGAAAGCGGAGGGGAATGGCGTCGTAGCAGGTCAGGACGGCCGGCGGCCGGACAAAGAGGGGCGTCAGGTAGTACGGCGAATGGTAGAGGGTGGGGCGAAGCCGGTTGAGGAGGCGGGGGATCTGCCACTGCTGCGTTGGGGAGAAGAGGGAAAACGGGGCGTCGATCCAGCGGACCCGGCCGTCGACGGGATCCGGCAGCGGCCAGCTGGCCCGGCGGCGGCCGTCGACCAGGAGCCAGAGGGCTTCATCTGGTTCGAGGCGGGCGGCCATCTCCCGCGTGAGGTTGCTGACATAGCGGCCGATGCCGGGAAAGTGGGTGGCGGCCGCGCGGGCGTCGAGGAGATAGGATGGCATAACGAAATCATCGCAAAAGAGAGGCGTAATGTTGTAGAGTTCGAACCGCCGTATCTCTCCAGG
>JBFFZG010000123.1:0-13168 GCA_041568735.1 Promineifilaceae bacterium (SeqCode) | reverse complement strand
GAGGGGGGCATCTCCAATGAGGTCATCCGCCAGCTTGGGCCGCGCATTCCCGTGCTCGGGGTCTGCCTCGGTCACCAGTGCATCGGGCAGGTATTTGGCGGCCGTGTGGTGCGGGCCACCCGGCCGATGCATGGGAAGGTCTCGCCGATTCGCCATGTTGGCCGCGGCCTCTTCTCCGGACTGCCATCCCCTTTTCAGGCCACCCGCTACCACTCCCTCATCGTCGTCGATGCCCCCGCCTGCCTCGAAGTGACGGCCGTGACAGCCGAGGAGGAGATTATGGGGCTACGCCACGTCGACTATCCCATTACCGGCGTTCAGTTTCATCCCGAAAGCATCCTCACTGAGCACGGCCATCGGCTGTTCGAAAATTTTTTGAATGGAGAGATTTAGTGAAGGAAGAAGTGATGGAAATCAAGCATTTTATTGGGGAAGTGATTCACGGACGGTCGCTCACTTTTGAGGAAGCCCGCGAGGCGATGACGATCATCATGGAAGGCGAGGCGACGCCGGCGCAAATCGGCGGGTACCTGACCGCTCTGCGCATGAAAGGGGAAACCATCGACGAAGTGGCCGGCAGCGCGGCGGCCATGCGAGCCTTCTACATTCCCGTTGAAATCGCCGACCGGAGCGTGCCGATCGTCGACGTGGTCGGTACCGGCGGCGACAACCGCCACACGTTCAACATTTCCACCACCACCGCCTTCGTCGTGGCCGGGCACGGCCTCAAAGTTGCCAAGCACGGCAATCGGGCGGCCAGCAGCCGCTCCGGGTCGGCCGACGTGCTGATGGCCCTCGGGGCCAATCTCGACCTGACCCCCGAGCAGGTGGGGGAATGCATCGACGAGGTGGGGATCGGCTTCATGTATGCGATCAAACACCATCCGGCCATGCGCCACGCCATTGGACCGCGCCGTGAACTGGGGCAGCGAACGATATTCAACATCCTGGGACCTCTCAGCAACCCGGCCAACGCCAGCCACTACCTGCTCGGAGTTTTTGACGCCGGTCTCACCGAGTCGATGGCCGGGGCGCTGCGCAATCTGGGGGCACAGGCCGCCTATGTCGTCCACGGCGCCGATGGGCTCGACGAGCTGTCAACGACCGGCCGCAACAGGGTCACCCGGCTGAAAGACGGGCAGATCGACACGATCGAGGTCGATCCGGTCGATCTTGACCTACCCCAGGCTGCGCTGGCAGACCTGGTCGGCGGATCGCCAGAAGAAAACGGGCAGATTACCCTGAATATCCTCAACGGTACCGATCAGGGTCCCCGGCGGGATGTCGTGCTCCTCAATGCGGCGGCCGCTCTCAGCACCGAAGGCCAGGATCTGGCAGCCGGCCTGAGCGAAGCCCGGGAGGCGATTGACAGCGGAGCCGCCCTGGAGAAATTGACGCAGTGGATCGCGAAAACGCGCCGGTTTGACGCTAACCGGTAAATTTAAACGATCCCAAATACAGGTAACACCATGTCAGTCCCGAAAAAAATCCGCGAACAGGGCAAGATTCTCGAAGAAATCATGCGCTACCACCGGGAACAGCTGCCGAAAATCATGCGCACGGTTCCCCTGGACAGCGTGCGCGCCTTTGCGGCCGTCGCTCCCGGCACGCGAGATTTCTACGCCGCGTTAGCCCGGCCGGGCGTCAATCTAATCGCCGAATGCAAGAAAGCCTCCCCCAGCAAAGGGCTGATCGCCCGCCATTATGACCCGGTGGCCCTGGCCCGACAGTACGAAAAAGCCGGCGCCGCTGCCCTTTCCGTGCTGACCGACGGCCGCCATTTTCAGGGGTCGCTGGAGGATCTGCGCGACGTGCGGCAGGCGGTCAAAATTCCGGTGCTGCGCAAGGATTTCATTTTTCACCCCTACCAGGTTTACGAGGCGCGGGCGGCCGGCGCGGATGCCATTCTGCTGATCGCGGCCGTGCTCGGCGACAATGACGTGAGCGATCTGACCGGGTTGGCCCGGGAGCTCGCCATGGAGGTCCTGGTCGAGGTGCACAACGAAGCTGAGCTGGAGCGCATGCTGGGACTCGAGCCCGGCCCGCGCATTCTCGGCGTCAACAACCGCAATCTACAGACTTTCAAGGTCGATTTTGACAATACTGCCCGCCTGCGACGCCTCATCCCTCCCGAGATCATCGTGGTTGGCGAAAGTGGGCTTAAGACCCCGGCCGATGTGCAGCGCATGGGGGAAGTTGGGGTCAATGCGGTCCTGGTCGGCGAAACCCTCGTGCGGGCACGGGACAGCTACCAGACCACTCGCTCTTTCGTCCTGGCCGGCAGACCCCCTCGAAACTAACGGGTCGAGAATCCGTTTTCTCGATCAGGCGTCTGTGGGGCTTTTGGAGGCCCACACGATATAAAGGGGATCTTCCGCCGGCGGCGCCCCCGTTTCGACACTTTTGATCCGCGCGTTGAGCCCCTCCCAGGCGGCCGAATGGATAAAGTAGCTGGCCACAAGTTCGAGGTGCTGGTGGTCGTCCGTGCCCAGCCAGACCGCGGTCGCTTTGGTCGGAAAGCTGCGATTGGAAAAGGAAAGGACGAAGCAGCCGCCGGGCTTCAGGATCCGCCAGACCTCGGCAAACACTTCCAGAGGGTGGATCAGGTACTGCACTGAAGCGGCGCAGAGAACCGCATCGAATTCCTCGCTGGCAAACGGCAGGTGCGGCTCCCGATTCAGATCGTGAACCCAGATTTCCCCCTCGCTCAGGTCCCCATTTTCGAGCATCTCTTCGGCATTCAATCCCAGGCCAGTCACCCGCTGCGGGCGCAGCTGGTCGAGCGGCAGGTGGCTCCGCCAGCCGGCCATAAGATCCAGGTAGCTCCCACCCGGCGGCAATATTTCGGCATACAGCGCGGCTAACATGGCGGCGGCCGGAGCGTCGAAATGGACCACCTTGCGCGGCAGAGCGTAAAAAAGATCATCCGCCGCTTCGTCCTCGCGCCGAAAATAGGCGTCCGGGTAAATGTCCCCTGTTTTCTTCATCGGATCACTCGCCCTCTGCGCGCCATTTTACCCGAATTCAGGCGATTCCAAACGGCGTGGTCGCCGAACTCGTGACAATTGATGCGGTTTTCGCTATGATTATGACAACCAACCCCACCAGGGTTCCTCACCAACTGATTTTCATCCACGCAGCAAAATCGAGGGCTGAGTGAGTTTACGTGAAAAAATCCGAGACCATTTTGATGTCAGCGAGATCAAAACCCTCTGTTTTGATCTGGACATCGATTTTGAGGAGCTCCCCCCCGGGAGCAAATCGGACACGGTGCGTGGACTCATCGAATACGTCGAGCGCCATGACCGCCTCGTCGCTCTCGTCACCTACCTGCGCACGGCCCGGCCGGATATCGACTGGCCGGATACCGCCCGCCCCCTGACTCAGGAAGCGCTCTGGGGCAAACCGGAGCGCACCCCGTTTCCCTTTGAACCCGATTTCGTCTTTGTCTCCCCCGGGCCGTTTTTATTGGGCAGTCCGCCAGAAAACGGCTATCCACCGCATGAATCTCCCCAGCACGAAGTGGACCTTTCCGGCTTTTACATCAGCCGGCTGCCGATTACTAACGCCCAGTACGCCGCCTTTGTGAAACAGACCCGGGCCAACCCCCCGGAAAAATCGGGCTGGTTCGGATCGACCGCGCCAAAAGGAAAAGAGGGGCACCCGGTTGTCGGGGTCAGCTGGCACGATGCGGCCGCCTACTGCGCCTGGTTAGCGGCGCTGACGGGCAGCGCGATGCGGCTGCCGACTGAAGCCGAATGGGAAAAGGCCGCCCGCGGCTCGGACGGCCGGCGCTATCCCTGGGGCGATACCTGGCAGGACGGCCGCTGCAACCCCGATGTCGACCAGCTGACCCCGGCCGATGCCTTTCCGGAAGGGGCCAGCCCCTACGGCTGCCTCGACATGGTCGGCAATGCGGCCGAATGGACCAGCACGCTCTGGGGTCGAGACTGGCTCACCTGCGAATTTCCCTACCCCTATTCGGCCGTCGACGGCCGGGAAGCCAACCCGGTAGACCCTCCCGCATTTCGAATTTTTCGCGGCACAACGCTTGGCAAGGAACCCAATGAAAGCAGGCTTCGCTGCGCCGTCCGCAGCTGGTACGCACCCGACAATCGGGATCGACGACGCGGCTTTCGCGTGGTCATGGAACCGTAAACCTGGACAAACCCCATGTTAAAAGAGGCTGACTGGCAGCGGATCGTCCGGCGCATCCGCACGGAAAAATTTTTACCATTCATCAGCGACCGCATTTATTTTCCGCCCGGCTGGGAAGTGGTGGCAAAGTGGGCAGAGGCGATCGACTACCCGTTCGCGGTGGATAAGAACGCGCCACTTGCCCAGGTGGCCCAGTTTCTCAGCGCGACCAGCCGGGACGATCTGAGTGCCAAAGAGGATTTTCTGGAATATATCAAGCGGGATCTGCTCGATTCTTTTCGAGAAACAGCCCCGGCTGATCAGGCCGCCTTCCTCGATACGCTCGAGCAGGAGCTCTGGGATCTCAGTTTTTCCGAAGTTGCCGCCCGACTCGGCTTCCCCCGCTATGAAAATGAACTGGAAAATCCGCTGCGGATCCTCGCCGCGCTGCCGCTTCCGATTTACATCACCAGCAGTTCGCACGATTTTCTGGAAGCCGCCTTGCGCGACGCCGGCAAAGAACCGCGCACTGAAATCTGCTACTGGCACGATGGACTGGAGAAAATACATTCGGTCTTCAAACAGGACGACGCCTACGATCCAACCCCCGAGTCTCCCCTCGTCTATCATCTTCACGGTCTCGACGCCCACCCTTCCTCCCTGGTTCTGACGGAAGATGACTACCTCGATTTTCTCGTCAAAATTTCCGAGGATCTGGATCTGCTGCCGCTGCGAATCCGGGCGGCCCTGGTCGATTCATCCCTCCTTCTCCTCGGCTACCAGCTGGGTGATTGGGAGTTCAAGGTCATGTTTCGGGGGCTGATTAAGACCAAGCGGGACAGCCGGCGCCTCTTCAACATCTCAATCCAGTACGATCTCGAGGAAAATGGGGAGGCGGCCGAAAACAGCCGCGAGGTTCAGGATTACCTGGAGCGGTATTTCAACAAGGCCGATTTCGACATTTACTGGGGAGATCCCCGGACCTTTATCCAGGAGCTCTGGCAGCATTGGGAGGCGACCTGATGGCCGATCAACCCTCTAACCCCTACGTCGGTCCGCGCACCTTTGAAGAGCGGGATGCTCGCCATTTTTTCGGCCGCGATCGGGAGAGCCGGGAACTTCTCTCGCTGATCATCTCCGAACCCCTCGTCCTTTTTTTCGCGGAATCCGGCGCCGGCAAAAGCTCCCTTTTGAATGCCAGGATTATCCCAAACCTGCGGAAAGAAGGGTTTTTTGTCTATCCGACGGTGCGGGTGGGGGGCGAGCTGCCGGAGGATGTGGCGGAAGTCGACAACATCTATGCCTTTAATCTCAAAGTCAGCCTCAATCAGGGGCAGGTTCCGCTCAGCACGCTGGCCGAACAACCATTTCTCGATTTCTTAGCCGAGCAGCGGGATAGCCTGCCAGATGCGCAGACCCCCCGGGCCCTGATCATCGATCAATTCGAGGAAATCCTGACCACCCATCACGATCGCTGGGAGGATCGGGAGCGGTTTTTCGCCCTGCTGGGACAGCTGATCAAAAATGACCCGCTGCTGTGGGTGGTTCTGACCATGCGCGAGGATTACGTGGCCTCGCTCGATCCCTTCCTTTCACTCATCCCTGGAAAAATGCGGGCCCGCTACTACATGCAGCGCATGGAGGCGCCGGCCGCCATCCTGGCCGTCAGGGAGCCGGCCGCCCAGGCCGGACGGCCGTTCGCCCCCGGCGTGGCCGAAGCCCTCGTCGATAATCTCCGCCAGATCCGCAGCGGTCCCGAAGAAACCGCGTTTGGCCAGTTTGTCGAGCCGGTCCAGCTGCAGGTCGTCTGCTACCAGCTCTGGGAAGAACTGAAGGGATCGGACCTGAAAGAGATTTCCCAGACGGAAGTCGACCAGCTCGGGGATGTCGATGCCGCCCTCGCCGAATTTTACGAGGAGGCGATCGCCAGTGTCCTGCAGGATGCTGGGGTTTCCGAAATGCAGCTCCGCAGCTGGTTTGACCGGCGGCTGATAACGGAGGCCTCCACTCGGGGAACCGCTTACCAGGGTTCCAGCGAAACTGCCGGTCTGCCCAATGAACTGGTTGCCCGCCTCGAGCGAAAATTCATCATCCGGGCCGAAATCCGGGCCGGCGGGACCTGGTATGAGCTGATTCACGACCGGTTTATCGCGCCCATTCAGCAGGCCAACCAGCGCTGGCGCCTTAACCAGAGCCCGCTGATTCGCGCGGCCGAGGAATGGGATCGGCAGGGGCGGGGACCGGAACTTCTTTACCGTGGAGCGCAGTTGACGTCGATCCTGGACGCCATCCACCGGGAGTCGGCCGATCCGCTGGTCCAGGAGTTTTTAGAAGCCGCCGAAAAGGCGCAGAACGAGCGCGCCCTGGGTCGGGCGCAGCAAGAAGCCGAGGAGCAGACCCGGCGGGCGGAGGCCGAGGCTCAGATCGCCCGCCGGCTGCGCTGGCTGGCCGTCGCCCTGGGAATATTTGTGGTCGCCGCCGGGGCAGCCGCCTATTTCGCCTTCATTTACGCCGACGAGGCGATTGAAGAGTCGGAGCGAGCACTCGTCACCCGCGCCGCGGCCGAGGTCAAAGTGACGGAAGCCCTCCTGATGCAGAGCACCATTCAGGCCGACAGCACGCTAGCCGCCGAACAGCAGGCCGAAGCGGAAGCGGCCGCAGCCCAGGCAGGCACCCGGTCGGCCGCGGCGCTGGCGACGGCGGAGCGAGCGAACGAGCAGGCCGAAAGCGCACGAGTCACGGCTGAAAGCGCCAACCAGGCCGCCCTGGCGGCCCAGGAAGCCTTCGAACTCACCCGAACGGCCATCGAGGACCTGCGCCAATCGATCCAGGCCCGGCTCCTCGTGGCCCGCATCCCCCAGTTTTTGAACCGGACCGCGGATACCGAACTGGCGCTCCTGTTCGGCGTACAGGCCTACAATCTCAACCAGGAACTTGGCGGCAGTGATGAGGATATCATCTACGATTCCCTGCGGAGCACCCTGGCCCGGCCGGTGGCCAGCAGCAGCCTGTTTCAAGGAGAAAATACCGGCGCCCTGGCGGTGCTGCCGCAGGGCGAGGTCCTGATTTCCGGACGCGCTGACGGCACCCTGCGCGCCTGGAACCTGGCCGCGCCTGAGATGCTGCCGCTCGACTTCGACACCGACCATGGATCTGTGAACGCCCTGGCCGTCCACCCTGCCGGCGACTGGATCGCTTCCGGCCATGAAGACGGCCGGATTGTCATCTGGGAAGTGACGCGCAGGGCGGAAAATATCCTGCGGGATCTCACACCGCTGCATACGCTGCCAGGCCATGAAGGAGGCGTCCGCTCGCTGAACTTTTCCACCAACGGCCGGGATCTGGTCAGCGGCGGTGCGGATATCGCCATTCGTTTCTGGGATACATCCAACCTGGTCCAGGAGGTTCTGGCTGGTGCGGTCGTCGAAAATGCCGATGCCCAGGTGTTTCACAATGGCCCCATTTTTGGCGTCGCCATTCTCCCCAACGGGCAGGCGGTGAGCGCCAGTGAAAATCGGATTATCTTCTGGAACCGCTTCGGCGAGGAACCGACCTTCTTCAAATTTCTGACGACCAGCCGGGGTTTTACCGGCCAGATGGCCCTCTCGAGCGACGGCAACAACCTGGCCATCGGTGTGCGGGGGCGGGGATTTTTCCTGTTCCGTATCGACGAGGTGCGCAGCAGCCCCTCGCCGGCCCCCCACCCATTCCAGACCGATCCACCGACCGTAGATGCGCTGGCCCTCCAGTTTAATCCGGGCTCCAACCCGCCCCAGCTGGCCGTCTATTACGCCAACCGGCAGCTGCACACTTATGATGTCTTTATCAACCAGGTTTCCGGCTCCAGGGGTGCGGTCAGCGGCGGAGAGGGTGTCATCCGCAGTTTGGCCTATGCCCCCCGCGGCGATGGGAAGGTCCTGGTGACCGGAGGAGAAGGCAGCTCCCTCCGCCTGTGGAATTTAACCTACCGGAATCCGGCGGCCGCCCTGCCGACCAATATTGAAAATCTGGAGGAAGTCGTCGCCATCGCCTGTGCGCAGGTCCGCCGGAACATGACTTTATCGGAATGGCAGGATAATCTGCCCGGAGAAGTCTACCGGCCCACATGCCCCAACTGGCCGCCCCATTTCACAGCAGAAACCCCCTGAGCTGGGCGCCTGCTTTGATTTTAAATTTCCAGGCGGAAGACCGTCGTCCCGATCGTGATATTGTCCCCGGTGCTGATGACGACCGGCCGGGTGACCGGCTGGTCATTTAAGAAGGTTCCGTTGCTGCTGTTGAGATCTTCAAGCCACCACTGCTTGCCGCGCATGGTGAGGAGGACGTGGCGGGCGGAGGCATATTCATCTTCGATGATAATGGTGTTGTCCGGGGCACGGCCGATCCCCGTTACCGGCATCAAATCGAATTTTTGCCCGACCGCCAGGAGCGTTGAATCGGTCGACATGATGCGCAGAGCTCCCTGGGGGGATTCCCGGCTGGCGATCAACTCGGCCGTCAGCCGCATATCCTGGATCATGACCCAGCCGAGAACCGCCAGAAAGAGAAGCAGCAGCACGGCGCTGATCAGCCTGAGCACAAACAACATCGTCAGCATGGGTCGATTTAATTCTCTTCCGGCGGGCTGGGGATTTCCGAGATGCCATCGGAGGGTGGCGGGCTGCTGAGCGTTTTGGGAATGACCCGGGTGGGTTCATCCACATCAGCATCTGACCGGATCGGGGCCATGCGGCGGGTCATGCCTTCCCCATAAACCAGCGTGGTGCTGCTCATCTGGATGACATCCCCTGGCTGGAGAACACACTCTCGAACCTTGGTCCCGTTCACCCGTACACCGGCACGGCTGCCCATATCGTAGATAATAAAGTGGTTGTACCGCCAGCGAATCTGGGCGTGTTTGCGGCTGACGGTTGGCGAATCGATGATGATATCGTTATCGACCCGCCGGCCGAGCGTAATCATCGGCAGATCGAGGGGGACGTGCTGCTCCCCGTTGATGACGAGAAAGGCATCGATCGTGGCGATCGCCTCCCGCACGGCCTCATCCAGCAGCCGGCGGCGATGGAGACGGGTGTTGGTCGAATCCCGGGATGGATCGTAGGTGGCCACGACCCGAATCTGCTGCTGCTGCAGGAGATCGTCATCCGCCAGGGAAACGGTCGGCAGGTCGGTCAGGGGCAGGTTCGCCTTCCCAGCCAGCTGCACGAGATAATTGGCGAGGGCATGCTCGATCTCCGGAAAATTCTGCGCGATAAAACCGAAATCGGCCGGATGGATGTAAACCTGAAAGGTATTGGCGATCTGGCCATCCGAGTTGTAAGAGCTTTCTTCCAGCGCCCGGGCGAGCTTAATCGCAATCGCCTGCGGTTCGATTTGTCCACCAAGCAGGCGGCCGAAAGTCCCTTCGACCAGTTCCTGAACCTGTTTTTCGAATTTTGAAAGGGGAGCTCTCGGTTTCATAACCCTGAATTATACGTTTCCCAGCCGGTGGATGCCAGATTAGCGGGGGGATCGTGGTACGGGTATTCCGCCGGTGTAACGGCCGCACCTGGCCGCGGCAAACGCCGTTCATCTCTAGGTTTTCCAGTAGAAATTAATGAAATCAATCGGTGAATAACGGTGAGGTTGGTATACTTGGCCGCAATCATCTCTCTCTCATCTTGACGACTTGTTTTATGGTCCGGGTGACTCTCCAGGAGGCGAACTCCGGGGACACCTGGCGATCGTGGAGATTGTATGGCCTCTGGCAAAAAAATACGGCTGACGACCCTGGCCACCTGCGCCGGTTGAGCGTCTAAACTCGCCCCCGGCGAGCTGGCGCAGGTTCTGCAGCCGATCAAGGATTTATTTCCCCCAAACCAATTTCCCCAGCTGCTCGTCGGTCTCGACCTGGCGGACGATGCGGCCGTCTACGAGATCAACGAACGGCAGGCGATCGTCAGTACGACGGACTTCTTCCCGCCCGTCGTCGACGATCCCTACGATTTTGGGGCGATTGCGGCCGCCAACGCCCTGTCGGATATCTACGCCATGGGCGGCAAAGTCCTGTTTGCCATCAATCTGGTCGCCTTTCCTGAAAATCTCGATCGCGAAATTCTGCAGGAAATCTTGCGGGGTGGGGCGGAAAAAATCGCCGAGGCGGGAGCTGTGGTTGTCGGCGGCCACAGCGTCAAAGATCGCGAGCCGAAATACGGGCTGGCGGTTACCGGGCTGATCGATCCGGCAGCCATCAAGCGCAAGGGGGGCGCCCGGCCGGGCGACCGGCTGCTCCTGACCAAGCCGCTCGGAGTCGGAGTGATCACAACCGCCCTCAAGCGGGAAATCGCCGATCCGGCAGACGTGGCGGCGGCCGTGACCAGCATGAAAATCCTCAACAAGGGGGCGGCCGAAGCGGCCCAGGCGGCCGACGCCCACGCCATGACCGATATCACCGGCTTTGGCCTGCTCGGCCACGCCTTTGAAATGGCCCGGGCCGGCCAGGTGCGGCTGCAGTTCGACTTCGCTCAACTGCCATTCTTACCGGGAGCCGAACGCTACGGCCGGGCCGGCGCCTTCCCCGGCGGCATGAATAGCAACCAGGAATATTACCGGCCGTTTATCCAGTTCGGCGAGCGCGTCACACCCTTCTGGCAGGAAATGCTCTGGACGCCGGAAACGAGCGGCGGCCTGCTCGTCGCCCTGGCCGCCGAGCAGGTGCCGGTCTTTCTGGCCCACCAACCGGGAGCGGTCGATGTCGGCGGGGTGGCTGACGGCCCTCCCGGCATTGACGTTAACTGACCGGCCGCTGCGCGACAACCACGGAAAACCCGCCATGAAAGCGATCATCTGCGACCACTGGGGTCCCCCGGACGAACTGCAGTTCGGCGAACGGCCGCGGCCCGACCTCGCACCGGGCCAGGTGCGCATTCGGGTCCGGGCCTGCGGACTCAATTTTGCCGATGCCCTCATGGTCCAGGGCCTCTACCAGGAAAAACCCCCCTTTCCCTTCACTCCCGGAATGGAAATCGCCGGCGAGGTGCTCGAGACGGCCGGGGATATCGAAGGACCGGCGCCGGGCAGCCGGGTCATCGCCATCACCGATTCCGGCGGCCTGGCCGAGGAGGTCGTCGTTTCCCCCCGCCAGATCTTTTCGATCCCGGATGGGCTGTCGGCGGTCGATGCGGCCACCGTGGCCATTGCCTACGGGACCAGCCACCTCGCCCTGGCCCGGCGAGCCGCCCTGCAGCCGGGCGAAACCCTGCTGGTTCATGGGGCGGCCGGGGGAGTCGGGCTGGCGGCCGTCCAGCTCGGCAAGCTGCTCGGCGCCCGGGTCATCGCCACCGCCAGTACTCCCGAGAAATGCGAGCTGGCCCGCCGCTTTGGGGCAGATGAAACGATTAACTACCTGGAAACCGATTTTGTCGAGGCCGTCAGGGCGATCACCAACCGGCAGGGTGCGCATGTCATCTTCGATCCGGTCGGCGGGGATGTTTTCGACCGCTCGCTGCGCTGCGTCGCCTGGGAAGGGCGGCTCCTGGTCGTCGGCTTCGCCAGCGGCGTCATCCCCCGTCTGCCGGCTAATATGGCCCTCCTGAAGAACTGCAGCGTCGTCGGCGTCTACTGGGGCGGCTACTTGAGGCGGAATCCAGAGGTCCTGCGCCAGTCGCTTGCCCAGGTCATCCAATGGGCGGAAGCCGGCCGCATCAAACCACACATCTCGAAAATTCTCCCGCTTGCGCGGGCGCCTGAAGGGCTCGACGACCTGCGATACCGGCGGGCCACAGGCAGAATTGTGGTGAGGCTTGATGGCTGACCGAAAGAGAAGATTGGCCTGCAATCGGATCGGTTCGCGCGCCAGATGCCACCTGGGCCTGCTGCTGCCGGCCGTTTTTTTCCTGGTGAGCTGTTTCCCGGCCGTCCTTTCCGAAGCGTCGGTGCCGCTGCCGACTATCCAAGCGGCCGCAGAAATACCGGCGGTTGATCCGACCAGGCCGGCCCCAACGCCCGTTTCAGACCCAGCGGTCACGAGCAAACCCCGCACCCCGACACCGGTACCGACGACCACACCAAGCCCCACACCGGCCGCCAGTCCGACGCCGCTGCCAAGCCCGACGCCGGTCCTGGCCATGCAGACGGCCGCACCGGAATCGATCATTCCCTGCAGCCAGCGGATTCCTTCCGATAAGGATCTCCTGACATTTATCACCAAAACCTATGGGATCAGCCGCGAGTATGAGCCGAAAGATCTCGTGCCGCTCGACAATTATTTCGACTTTGCTATCACCCTCGGCTACCCGACTTTTACCCGAGCGATCCTGATTTCCCCGCTCCAAAAAATGATCGCGGCCATGAAGGCGGAAGATCTTCAGCCCCAAATCATTTCGAGCTACCGCAGCTATGCGGAACAGGCGGTTGCCTTTCAGAAATGGGTTGATCAATTTCCAGACCGGGCCAATCTGCTCAGTGCCCCACCCGGCCACAGCGAGCACCAGCTCGGGACGGTCGTCGATTTTGGATCCCCCAATTTAAAAGACTACATCGAAGAGGAAAACCTCCAGTTTCACACCTATTTTTTCAAGACTCCGGAGGGAACCTGGCTGCTCAAGCACGCCCATGAGTTCGGTTTTGTTTTGAGCTACACCCGGGAAAACCAGGATCTGACCGGATTCGCCTACGAGCCCTGGCATTTCCGCTATGTCGGGGTTGAAACCGCCGCCATGCTGCGCGAAAGCGGCCTGACCCTGATCGAGTACCAGCTGCAGAACCAGCCGGAACCCTGCCGACCGGATACGGGAAGGTAAATGACAGACCGGCCGGCGGCACCTGGACGCATCGTACATAAATTTTTAGGGGGCGTCTTCCTCATCTTCCTGATGAGCTGTGCCGGACATGCGGCCGAAACCGCCAGGCCGACGCCTGTCCGAGCGGAATTATCAACCCTGGCGGCCACCCTGGAGCCGGTCCGATTCATCCCGACCTCCGCACCTGACCAGGTGATCGCGGTCGAACATTCCACTCCCGCACCCACTCCCACTCCGTCACGCACGCCGCT
>JBFFZG010000122.1:0-13313 GCA_041568735.1 Promineifilaceae bacterium (SeqCode) | reverse complement strand
GTGCTCGAGCAGCCGCCGGGGGATTACTACTTTTTCGCCCATCTCTTTGATGAGATCGACAGCCTGGTGGCCCAGCGGGACACCCACCCGGGGACCGGCAAGTTTCCGGCGAGCGAATGGCGGCCGGGCGACCGCTTTGTCGACCGGCTGCAGATCCCCATCCCGCTGACCGCCTATCCGGCCGGGGCCCGGGTTCAGATCGGCTTTTACGCCCCCGGCGAAGGCTACCGCCTGGCGGTTTTTGACGGCGCCGGCCACCCTGTGGGGGATACCCTGACCCTGGCCGAAATCGAGATTGCGGCCCGGGAAGGCCCGTGGCCGCAGTCGATCGACCGCAATTTTGAAGGCCGGGTGCGGCTCCTGGGCTACGCCTACAACAGGCGCCTGCTGGCCGATGGGGAGAACCTGGAGCTGACGCTCTACTGGCAGCCGGCGGCAATCCAGGGGCGGGCGCTCCTCGATGGGCTGGAAACCCGGGTCTCCGTGCGGCCGGTCGCGGCGGTGGAAAGCACCCTCACGCTGTCAGCTCCCCTGAGCGAGGCCGGGGTCGACCCGGCGACCGGCGTTCTGATTCAGACCTTTTCCATGCTCGTCGATGGGACCTGGGAACCAGGCGTTCACGCAATTTCTCTCTCTTTATTCGACATTTTCACGATGGCTCCCCTGAACATGATTGCTGAGCGGGGGAACTGGATAGATAATAAAATCGAACTGGCGGCCGTGCGCGTTGCCGCGCCCCGGCCCCGTTGATCGTCTTTTGGGGGAAAAAGAGGGCGGAAGCCGGCTGCTCGACCTCGGTCAAAGCAGCTGCCGGACTTATCCACCATGCCAGTTTTCCTATGGAGAACGGGGCGTTCATCCGTTATTATCCGGCCTTCTATGCAATCATTCAGACAGTTTCTGGCCGCTACCCTGCTGTTTTTTCTTTCGTTTGCCGCGCTGTACGGCGGGTTCTCCTTGACTCTGGGGAGGCCCGAGACCGGCATGGTCCTGCTGGCGGCCCTGCTGGCGGCCGGCCTGGCCGCCTGGGTGGGAATCTACCTGGTGCCGGCCACGACTTCCTCTCCGGATACGGTTTCAGACGAGCAGCCACCCCTGCCGGTCCAGCCGGCCGGTGAACGGCAGATGAAGCACATGGTTGAGCTCGAAAAGCGTCTGCGGGATCTCAAGATGCTGCGGCAGTTTTCCGAAGCGCTCAATTTCACCATCAACTTCGATGCCATGCTCTGGCTGGTTTACACCCATTCCCAGGATATTCTCAACGGCCGTGATTTTTACATTTACCTGATCGACACGGACACCGGCCGGCTTTATACCGCCTTCTGCGTCGAAGATGGGGAGCGGCAGCCAGAAAAAGAGGGGCTGCACGCACCGGTGACCGAGCATCGGATCCGCCAGGTCATTGAAATCGGCCTGATCCATGAGCACCAGGCTGACGACGGCCGCTACTGGCTGACCGCGCCGCTCAACGCCGGGGCGGATACCGTCGGGGCGCTGCGGGCCAGCCACTCCAAAATCGACCAGCCGTTCCCCCCCTTTAAATTCGACCTGTTCGGCCGGCTGGCCTACACGGCCGCGGCCGCCTTTGATCACTGGATGACCAACGAGTCCCTGCAGGCACGGGCCGATCAGCTCGAATCTCTCATCGGGGTCATCCATTCCCTCAATGCCGTCCAGGGGGTTGAACCGCTGCTCGAAATGATTCTCGAGCAGGCGGTCCACCTGACCGGGGTCGAGGCGGGCAGCTGCCTGCTGCTCGACGAGAAGACCGGCGAGCTCGTCTTTCGCGTCGTGCGCGGGCCCTACAGCGAGAAGATCGTCGGCACCCGGCTGCCGTTCGGCAAGGGGATCGCCGGCAAGGTGGCCCAGACGGCCGAGCCGCTGATCGTCAACGACGTCGAGCAGAGCAGCCTCTGGTTTGCCGGGATCGACAATCAGAGCGAATTTCGCACCGAGTCGATCCTGACCGTGCCGCTGACCAGCCAGCAGGAAGTGCTCGGGGTTCTGCAGCTGGTCAACCGGCAGAACGGCCTCCCCTTTACCAACAACGACAGGACGCTGCTGACCGCCTTCGCCGGGGAAGCCGCCATGGCGCTGGTCAATGCCCGGCTGCTGGCCCAGACCGACGCCGCCCTCCAGGAACGGGTGCGAGAGCTGTCGCTGCTGCGCGAAATCGACCGGCAGATCAATCATCACCTCGACACCGATCGCACCATGCAGAGCGCGCTCAACTGGATCCAGCGGCTCTATCGCGCTACGGCGGCCAATATCGTCCTCTTTGACCCCGAAGGGCGACCGGTCGCCCACCGGTGGTACGGCTACGACGAGCCGTTTGAGGCCGACAGCGTCTGGAGCCGAGAAACCTATCCGGGTCTCGTCGGCCAGGTGCTGCGGAGCCGGGAGCCGCTCGTCTGCGGCGACATCACCCGGGTGGCCGATTATTATCCGGCGGCGGCCGCCACCCGCTCGCAGATGACCATTCCGATCATGCAGGACCAGCAGATCATTGGGGCGATCGCAATCGAGAGCGACCAGGTTGGAGCCTACGGGCCGGCCGAGCTCGAGTCGGCCGTCGGCCTGGTCAATCACATGACGGCCGCCCTGGCCAACTCGCTGCTCTACCTGCGGGTCCAGGCGGCCAACCAGGCCAAATCGGAATTCGTCTCGGTCGTTTCACACGAGCTCAAAACCCCGCTCACGTCGATCCGCGGCTACACCGGCCTGATGAAATCCGGCCTGGCCGGGGAAATTTCCGACAAACAGAAAGAATTCCTGACGACCATCGAAAACAATGTCACCCGCATGGGCACCCTGATCCAGGATCTGACCGATGTCGCCCGCCTGGACACCGGCCACCTCTTCGTGAAATTCGAGCCGATTCCGATCGCCAATGTCGTCAACGAGACCGTCACCTCGATTCGCTCCCTGATCGACGAGAAGGAGATCAAACTTCAGCTCGACCTGCTGCCGCACCACACCATGGTGATGGCCGACCACGCCCGGCTCGTGCAGGTCATGACCAACCTGGTTTCCAACGCCTGCAAATACTCCCCGCCGCAGAGCGAGGTCTGCGTGTCACTTTCCAACGGGGGGAATTTTGTCCGCTGCGCCGTGCGGGACACCGGCTATGGCATCGCCCCGGAAGACCAGCAGAAATTGTTCAGCAAATTTTTCCGATCGAGCGATCCGAACATCCGCCAGGAGTCGGGCACCGGGTTGGGGCTGTCGATCACCAAGGGGCTGGTGGAGCTGCACGGCGGCCAGATCGGCTTTGACAGTGTTGTCGGCCAGGGAACGACCTTCTGGTTCACCGTGCCGGTGACGAGCGGCCGGCCGGCCTGAGGGGCCGATTCCGGGTTGGGGTTTGGAGGACCGGTTCAAAAGACGGCTGATTTCCTGTCGCCGGCTGCCGCAGAGGAGCTTATAATTGGCGGCATGGCAGATCACTTTTCCCCCCTCGATCCGTCGGCCCTGCGCCGGCAGTTTCCCGCCCTCCAGCAGCAAATCAACGGCCAGACCCCGATATTCCTCGACGGTCCGGGCGGCACCCAGGTGCCGCAGGCGGTCATCGACGCCATTACCGGCTATCTGATCCACGACAACAGCAACCGGGGCGGTCCGTTTCGCCACAGCCGGCGCACCGATCAGCTGGTCGACGAGGCGCGCCAGGCGGTGGCCGACCTCTTCAACGCCGAACGGCCGGAGGAGCTGGTTTTTGGCCAGAACATGACCACCCTGACCTACGGCATGAGCCGGGCGCTGAGCCGGACCTGGTCCAGAGGGGATGAGATCGTTCTCTCTCGCCTCGATCACAACGCCAATATCGATCCCTGGCTGCAGGCGGCGGCCGATCGGGGGGTGACCGTGCGCTGGCTGACTGTCGACCCGGTCGACTGCACACTGCGGCTTGACCAGCTGCCCGAGCTGTTGAATGAGCGCACCCGGCTCGTGGCACTGACCTATGCCTCCAATGCGGTGGGCAGCATCACCGACGTGGCGCGGGCGGTCGAGCTGGCCCATGCGGCCGGGGCCTTGATTTACGTCGACGCCGTGCACTTCGCCCCGCATGGCCGCGTCGACGTCCAGGCGCTCGACTGCGATTTCCTCGTTTCATCCCCCTACAAATACTACGGCCCGCACATGGGGGTTCTCTACGGCAAATACGCCCTGCTCGACGAGCTGGAGCCGTATAAGCTGCGCCCGGTCCACCCGGAGCCGCCGGATAAGTGGGAGACGGGCACGCTCAGCTTCGAAAATATGTGCGGGGTGCGAGCGGCCGTCGACTACCTGGCAGCCATCGGCCGCGAAAGCGACCACGAGGGGCGGCCGCAGGCGCTGCAGCGGGCCATGGACCGCATCGTCCAGTACGAACAAAACCTGACCACCCGTTTTCTGCGGGGAGCGGCCGCTATCCCCGGTCTGCGGATCACCGGCATCGCCGACGAGAACCGGCGGGCCGAGCGCACGCCGACCTTTGCCGTCCGGCTCAACGGCCGGACGCCGGAAGCCGTCGGAGACTATCTTGCCGCCCACGGGGTGTTCGCCTGGGTCGGCCACTTTTACGCATTGACCTTAATGGAAACGCTTGACCTGCTGCGAGATGGGGGGGTCGTGCGGCTCGGTTTCGTTCACTACAACACGGCCGAGGAAGTCGATCGCGTCTTAAATTTACTGGACGAGTTCAGACCCTAGGCCCGGGGAGCCGCCTCAGGATAGGTAATCCCGCAGCGTCTTGCTCCGGCTGGGGTGGCGCAGCTTGCGCAGCGCCTTGGCTTCGATCTGGCGAATCCGCTCGCGGGTGACGCCGAATTCCCGCCCCACTTCTTCCAGTGTGTGATCCTTGCCGTCGTTGAGGCCGAAGCGCATCTCGATCACCTGCCGCTCCCGTTCCGTCAGAAAGCCGAGGACATTGCGCACCTGTTCCCGAAGCAGCTCCTTGGAAGCGGCGTCGATCGGCTCCTCCACCGACTCATCTTCGATGAAGTCGCCCAGCTGGGTGGAGTCGTCGTCGCTGCCCACCGGCAGCTCCAGGGACATCGGATCCTGGGAAATGCGCAGGATATTCCGGACCTTGCCGGTCGCCTGCCGCCATTTGCGGAAGAGAAGGGGATCGACCTGCTCGTCCCTGGCCAGCGCCTCGCGAATCTGGGTCGTTTCTTTTGGCTCGAGGTAGTCGAGTTCGAGCACCAGTTCTTCGACTTTGGGCTCCCGGCCAAGCTTCTGCACCATGCCTCGCTGAATGCGCAGGATCTTGTTGATCGTCTCGAACATGTGCACGGGGATGCGAATCGTGCGGGCCTGGTCGGCGATGGCCCGGCTGACCGCCTGTCGAATCCACCAGGTGGCGTAGGTGCTGAATTTGTATCCCTTCGTGTGGTCGAATTTCTCGACCGCCCGCAGGAGCCCGACATTCCCTTCCTGGACGAGGTCGAGAAATTGAATGCCGCGGCCGAGATACTTTTTGGCCACGCTGACCACCAGCCGCAGGTTAGCCCGGGTCAGGTCGCTTTTGGCATCTTCGGCCGTCTCGTAAATTTTAAACTCGTTGTTCTTCAGGCGGGTTTCATCGGCCGGAATAAAGGAGGCGAAAGTCTCCAGATCCGGCAGCCCCTTGTTTTTCCGGTAGTAGCTTTCCAGCTCGTCAGTGATGGGCTGGGGCATGAGATAGAGGGAGTTGTAGATGATGAACATCGCCTGGGCCAGGTCGGTCCATTCCCGGGCCAGGCCCCACTCCCCCTCATTCAGGTAGTGGCGCAGATAGGAGCGTTTTTCGACTTCCCAGGATTGGCGCAGCTGCGTGGTTTCGGCCAGGAGCTGCGAGAGGTCCGGCATGCCAACATCCAGGTCGCCGGCCGCCTGCTCCGCTTCCTGCCAGGCCGCCTTCATCCCTTCATAGTTGTGCAGCATGACCCGCGTATAGGGATCGTAATCGGCGTGGTGTCCCTCTTCTTTGGCGGCCCTGGCCGCTTTGGTGGTGAGCTCTTCGAGGATGGAAGCCGCGGTCAGCTGGGTGGAGAGCCAGACTTCCTGCTCGGCTTTCAGCAGGGGAACGCGGCCGATTTCCCGGAGGTAGGTGTGAACCGGATCGTCGTCATAGATAATGGCGTATTCCGGGGCGTCTTTTTTACCCTTAGAGAAGGTGGTATCGAGCAGGGCAAAGTCGTCGTCGAACTCCTCTTCGACCTCTTCCTGGATATCGATGCCAATTTTTTGCAGCTCGGCATAGACCGCCTCGGTCTCTTCGTCGTCGAGGGTCGCCAGCACCTTCTGCAGGTCGTCTTCATCCACATTCTGAGTCCGACGGGCCTGTTCGAGGAAGGCTTTGACATCGATTTTTTCGTCAGAGCCGTTCTGCTCTTCCGAGTTTTCTAAATCTACGTCATCTACATCGAGACTCATAATGTTAACCTGACGCCCCTGAACATCGAAGCGAGCGCATCCGGGCTGCGCAAGCTCCCGGGCGGAGCAAGGTTCGAGAAGAGCGGCGTCTGAACCAGAACGTCTGCTGAATCGATCGAATTGTGCGTACCTGCTGGTCTTTGGTCAAATTATCTCATACGTCCGCTGCGGTCGCGACCACGGTCCGGCGTTTAAATTGAATACAAAAATGAACGTTTAGGAATCCCGGCGGCGCCCAATCGCCTGCATCGCTCCCTTGGCTCGCGTGAGTTGGCGAATTTTTCGGGTGAGATCCGCATGCTGTTGGGTATAGACTTGAACCAGATCCTGGTCCGCATCAGTTTTTGCTTCTCGAATTAAAAGTTTTAACTCGTCATTCAGCTGATTGGCCTTTTCCAGGCGCCAGTCCAGTACCGTCAGCATCAGCCTAACCGGCAGTCGATCTCTCTCCGCCACAGCAGTGGGGGAACGCGCCATTAATTCTCTGGCTCTCTGCTGTAATGCCTGGTTCAAACTATCCCATATTTCGTCAATAGAGGCAACAAAACCGGTACTTTGGTGCTGGTTCAGGGTGACGAACAGGGCCTGATCGGCCGCGGACGAGAAATCTTCGGCGTGGATGATTGGCTGGCCTTCCTGGCTCAGGCGCCGGTTGATGTTCCGGATCAGCAGGGGGTCGGTGAGGCATTCCCGCAGGAAAAACTCCTCTTTTTTGCGCACCGCATCCTGGCGGGTCCGGCCGCTCTGCTGGGCGGCCGGCCGCGGCTTCCCGGCCGGCTTTGGCGCGGGTGGGACGGCCGTGTTCCGGCCGACGACCGGCCGGGCGCCGCTCGCGTCGGGCACATACATCTGCCGCAGCGCCCGATCATCGACCCGCAGAGTGCGGGCCAGGAGCTGCCAGTAATGCTCCCGTTCGACCGGATTGCCGACGTCCTTGATCAGGGGGATGACCTGCGCAGCGACGGCGGATTTGTTCTTGGGATCGGCCAGATCGACCTCCGCCGCGAGCACGCCGACGACGTATTCGACGACCGGTTTGGCCGCTTCGATGCGCCGGGCGAAGGCGGCCGGATCCTGGCGAATGAGGCTGTCCGGATCTTCCCCGGCCGGCATCGTGGCGATGCGGATGTCGGCCTGCAGCCGCCCCTCTTCCCGGATCAGCCCGGTCGGATCGAAGCGAATTTCCTCTTCTCGATCGAGCGTCTGGCGGGCGACCGTCAGGCTGCGGAGTGTCGCCTGCACGCCGGCGGCGTCGGCGTCCAGCGCGATGACAAACCGCTTGGTGTAGCGCTTGAGCAGGGAGAGCTGGGTCGGTGTCAGCGCCGTACCCATTTGAGCGACTACGTTCTGGAAGCCCCCCTGCCAGGCGCCGATGACATCCATGTAGCCTTCGACGATCACCGCCTGGCGCGCCTCCCGGATCTGCCGTTTGGCCATGTCGAGGCCGAAAAGGAGGTGGCTTTTGTCGAAGAGATCGGTCTGGGGGGAATTGAGATATTTGGGCAGCCCATCCGGGTCAAGGGTGCGCGCGCCGAAGCCGACCGTCCGTCCGCCGACATGGCGAATGGGGATCATCAGCCGGTTGCGAAAGCGATCGTACCGCCGGCTTTTTTCTTCATTTTCGCTCAGGAGGCCGGCCGCCAGCAGATCCTGCTCGCTGTAGCCCTGCCCCAGGAAATGGTCGCGGCAGGCGGTCCAGCTCTCCAGGGCGAAGCCGAGCTTGAAGGTCTCGATCGTCTCCGCGGTCAGCCCACGGCCGGCGATATAGGCGCGCGCCTCTTCCCCCTGAGGGGCGTGGAGAAAGAGCTGGTGAAAGTAATCGGCGGCCGCTTCCAGCAGGTCGGTCAGCTGCTCCTGCGCCTCACGGCGGTGCTGCTGCTCGGGGGTAAATTCTTCAAGCGTCACCCCCGCCCGCCCGGCCAGGTGCTCGAGCGCCTCCCGAAAATCCCACCCCTGCCGCTTCATGACAAAGTTAAAAATATCCCCCCCATCGGCGCAGGCACCGAAGCAGCGCCAGGTCTGGGTATGGGGGAATACGACGAAGGAGGGGGTGCGGGTGTTGGGATGAAACGGACAAAAGCCGGTATAGCTCCGCCCCGATTTCCGCAGGGAAACCGTTTCAGAGACGATGTCGACGATGTCGAGCCGGTTTTTGATATCTTCAACGGGTGTCATAACTGGGTGTCATCGCTGCCTGCCGGCAAATCACGGGCCGGGTTCCGGTCTGGTTGCGCCCGGGCCGGGGCGCATTCGGTCCGCTTCATGCGGCCGCGGGGAAGATGGAACCGCCAATCCTTATTGTGTGAAGGGCAGCCAGACGTGAAAATGGCTGCCCGGCAGCGTGTTTTCATCCTGGCCCGGGCTCTCCACCCAGATGTGACCGCGATGGTGATCGATGATGCCGCGGGCGATCGACAGCCCAAGCCCGGCTCCCCCGCCTTTGAACTTTATTTTACTTGAACTGTGCAGATCGACCTGGCCGGTCTGAAAAAACTTGGTAAAGATTAATTCCTGCATTTCGGGCGGAACCCCGATTCCGGTGTCGCTGACGACGATCTCAACCCCTTTCGCCGTCGGATCATTGCCCGGCCGGCTGGAGACCCGGCCGCCGATGGTCAAACATCCCTCATCGGGTGTGTATTTTATCCCGTTTAGCAGAAGATTGGTAAAGACTTTTTGCAGGAGGTCAAAGTCCCCGATGATGGGCGGCAGGTCGGCCACCGCGGGTTCGATCTCGCAGGTCTGGCGGCGGCTTTTCAGGATCTCCTCCAGCTCGCCGATGACCAGCTTGAGCAGGTCGATGATGGCAAATTCCGTCCAGGCGATTTCCAGGGTCTGATTGTCGATTTTGACCATGACCAGCAGGCTGTCGACCAGCTCCTGCAGCCGGAAGGAGCCCATGTTGATCCCGTTGATATAGCTGGCGATCTGGGGATCGGCCGCGAGAGACGGGTCGCGGGCCAGCATCTGCACGTAGCCGCGCACCACCGTCAGGGGCGTGCGGATTTCGTGGGACATGATGTTGATGAAGTCGGTCTTGGCCCGGTCCAATTTTTCCAGGTGAGTAAACGCGCGCTGCAGGTCCTCCGTGCGGGCTTCTACTTCTTTTTCGAGCTTCTGGCTGAAGGCGGCGATCTGTTCGTAGAGCGAGGCATTCTGCAGGGCGATGGCCACCTGCCCGGCGAAAATGGCGGCCCGATCCATTTCCTCCCGTGTGTAGGGGCGCTGGCTGGTGCGGACGAGGGAGAGGATGCCGATGACTTCATCGCCGCGGATCAGCGGGGTGCCGAGCCAGACGGCCGCCGGTTCGATCCCCGGCAGATAGATCCAATCTTCCCGCTGCCGGACATCGGTCAGGTGAAGCGCCGTGCGCGTGCGCACGATCTGGGGAAAAATCCCGTGATCGGAGGCGTCACCGATGAATAATTTCGGATACGATGCCCCGCCTCCCGGCGGTGGAAAGCCTTTCGAGGCGGTAATCACCAGCGAATCCCCTTCCTTCAGCAGCACGGCCGCCCGGTCGCAGTCGAGTACGTTGGCCAGGTTGTTCAGGACCGCTTCCAGAACGGCGGGGGTGCTCAGGCGGCTGGTCAGCGCCGCACCCGCATGCTGTAAATTTTCCGCGACCTCCCGCGCCAGCCGCTCGCCGTGGCGGAGGGTGATCATTCGCATCAGGCTGCGCCGGTGGGCGAGGTTGAGAAAATAAGCGGCCAGCAGGGAGGCGAAAAGAATGCCGGCGTAGGGCGCGCTTTCGGCAAAGCGCTCGCCGGTCGCCAGGCGGGTCAGGATCCCAGCGGCAATGTTGAACCCTTCTACCAGGAAAAACCAGCGCCGGTTCAGCGTAAAGTAGCCAAATAAAACGGCCGTCAGCAGGAAATAACTCAGCAGCAGGGGATCCCGGGTCAGATAGTAATTGCCGGCCGTGTCCGCTACAATCGGCAGGGCCAGGAAAAAGGCGGCAAACGGGTAGACCCGGGCCGCGTCGACCTGGCCGCGGTGCAGCAGGAAAAAACCGGCCAGCACGACGGCGCCGGTGCCACCCGTGACCATCGCCCGATAACCCCAGAGCGGCCAGGGGTCCTGCAGCGGATAGATGAGAATCAAGAAGGCGTGCAGGCCCAGGATGAACGCCGCGGCCGGTCGGAGAAGGGCCAGGAGCGCTTCGTTCAATTCGGTCTCGATCAGGTCCGGGGAGACCGGTGGAATCGTGTGATCGTCTGTCGAATGATGCACGCGTTTGTTCAGGTGGTGTACGCCGGGTCAATCGGCGGCGCTCTCGTCGGGAACGGCGGCCGAAGTCGCCCCCTGTTATACTTGAGGATGGCCGTTTTCGCACCTGCGGCCGGCGCGATCAGTGGGCTGGATGCCGCGCCAGAGGACAAAAAAAGCCGGGATTCGAAACGATCCCGGCTGGATGCCCTGGAGAGGACTCGAACCTCCACGCCCAAAGGGCACAGGCCCTCAACCTGCCGCGTATGCCAATTCCGCCACCAGGGCAAGCGACTTGATATTATAGCCGCTGCGGATGGGATGTCAATTGGCGCCGGCCTGCCGCCGCCGGCATATTAATGGGCGCCAGGACGGCCGGAAATTAGCTGCCGGGACCCCACCGTGGACCCGCATTCGCCGAACAGCGGGCCGGCCGGCCCAGACAGAACTTTGCCATGGCTGAAGAAAAACAACCCAACCTGATTCTCCGCTATGACCCGCGCTCCCTGCGCACCCTCTTCACTCCCAAAACCGTGGCGGTCATCGGCGCATCGGAAAAGCCGGACAGCCTCGGCCGGGCGGTCTTGGAGAATCTGCTGAACCCCGATTATCCCGGGAAAGTCTTCCCCGTGAACCTCAACCACGCCGAGGTTCTCGGCCGGCCGGCCTACGCCAGCGTCCTGGAGATTCCCGACAGGGTTTCCCTGGCCGTCATCGTCGTGCCGGCCGCCGCCGTGCCCCAGGTCGTCGAGGAATGTGTGGCAAAGGAAATTCGCAGCGCCATTATCATCTCTTCCGGTTTCCGCGAGATTGGCGAGGCGGGCAAGGAGCTCGAGCAGGCGGTTCTGGAGCGGGCGCGGGCCGGCCGCATGCGCCTCATCGGCCCCAACTCACTCGGCGTCATCACGCCCGGAGTCGGCTTCAATGCATCGGCCGCCCGCCAGATGGCCCGCCCCGGCCGGGTCGCCTTTTTAAGCCAGAGCGCGGCGCTCACCGTTTCCATTCTCGACTGGAGCCTGCGGGAAAATGTCGGCTTCAGCGCCCTGGTTTCGCTCGGCGGGATGATCGACGTCGATTGGGCCGATCTGATCTACTACCTCGGTGATGACAGCCGCACCGAGAGCATCGTCATCTACCTGGAGACGATCGACGACGCCCGTTCTTTTCTATCGGCCGTGCGCGAAGTCGCCCTGACCAAGCCGATCATTATCTTGAAGTCGGGGCGGAGCGCCGCCGCGGCGGCGGCCGCCGCCACCCATACCGGCGCGCTGGCCGGTCAGGACGACGTGTTCGAGGCGGCCCTGCGCCGGGCGGGCGCACTGCGCGTCCATCAGCTCAGCGATCTCTTTTACACCGCCGAGACCCTGGGCAAACAGACGCGCCCCCGCGGACCGCGCCTGGCCATCATCACCAATACCGGCGCCCAGGGAATCATCGCCGCCGATGCCCTTTCCAACCGGCGCGGGATCCTGGCCGGCGTCTCGGCCGCCTCGGAGAAGCAGCTGCGGGAGATCCTGCCGCCCCACTGGCAGCCGGGAAGCCCGATCGACATCATGGGGGATGCCTCCCCGGAGCGCTTCGCCCGCGTCGTGGAAATCGTCGCGGCCGACGACGAGGTCGACGGGCTGCTCGTTATCCTGGCTCCCCATCGGGCCACCCAGCCGACAGAAACGGCCGAACGGCTGGTGGCGCTGGCAAAGGAGATCCACAAACCGATCCTGGCCAACTGGAACGGCGCCTCGCTGGTCGCCGAAGGGGAAGCGGTCCTCACCCGGTCCGGCATCCCCACATTCGGCTACCCGGAAACGGCCGTGCGCGTCTTTGAAAATATGTGGCGCTACAGCCGGAACCTCGAAGCGCTCTACGAAACCCCCCAGCTCCCCGACCTGGTGGCCGGCCATCAGGCAGCCACCGGCCTTGTCGACACCGCCCGTCGGGAGGGGCGGACCCTGCTGACGATCGAAGAAACCCGGGCGCTGCTGGCCGCCTACCAGATCCCCCTGGTGGATACCCGGCTGGTTAAGACGGCCGCGGACGCGGTCGCAGCGGCCGGCGAGCTCGGCTATCCGGTGGCCATCAAGCTCCACTCCTCGACGATTTTGCACAAAAGTGATGTGGGCGGCGTGATCCTGAACGTCACCCGGCCGGAGGACGTGACGGCCGCCGTCGAACGGCTGCAGGCCCGCTTTGATCCCTTTGAAGGGGCGCTGGTGCAGCCGATGCTCGACACCGGCCAGGGCTATGAGCTCGTCATCGGCAGCGCGGTTGATGAGCAGTTCGGGCCGGTGCTCCTGTTTGGCAGCGGCGGCCTGCTCGTCGAATTTTACCAGGACCGAGCCCTGGGGCTTCCGCCCCTCAACCGGACCCTGGCCCGCCGGCTGATGGAGCGCACGCGCATCTACGGAGCTCTCAAGGGGATTCGCGGACGGCCCCCGGTCGACCAGGAGGCGCTGGAAGAGCTGCTCGTCCGCTTCAGCCAGCTCGTGGCCGAACAGGCCTGGATCCAGGAGATCGACATCAATCCGCTGCTGGTATCGGCGGTTGGCATCGTCGCCCTCGATGCCCAGATCCTGCTGCATCCCGCCGGCACCCTGCCCGCCGACCTGCCGCGGCTGGCCATCCGCCCCTACCCCCGGCAATACGTCCGGCCGTTTACCGCCAAAAACGGGGAAACCCTGCTCATCCGGCCGATTCGCGGTGAGGAT